>JBBIJJ010000287.1:0-3958 GCA_037446035.1 Burkholderiales bacterium | reverse complement strand
CGTGTCCCGGCGACGGGCCAATCGCCCTCTCGCCAGTCCCCGCCCGCAGGCTGGGGATGTGTCGCGGCCGATTGGAATCACGGCGCCCCGACCGCATAAGCAGTATCGTCGTTGCGCGGCGGCGCGTATTGATCCCGCTCAGAGCCTGCGCGCGCCGGCCCGCGCTTCAGCGCTCGAACGTCGCCGTCATGCCCGGCAGATCGATGCCCTCGATGCGCGTGCTCCACGTCTCGCCCGCGGCGATCGGCCACGCGCGGGTCAGCGTGCCGGTCGAAACCAGTTCGCCGGCGGCCAGCGGCGGTGCGCTGCTCGCGTCCAGCACGGCGAGCAGGTGCGCGACCGCCTGCAGCGGTCCGTCGAGCACGTTGGCGCCAGTGCCGGTGTCGCGCCGCACGCCGTCGCGCAGCAGCTCGATCGCGAAGCGCTCCAGCCGCTGCGCAGCGTCGCTGCCCAGTTCGGCGACACGCCGCTGCGGGCCGACCAGCAGCCGGCCGTGCAGACCGTTGTCGGCGATGGTGTCGGCGGCGGCGAACCGCCAGTCGGGAAAGTGCGACTGCACGATCTCCAGGCCGTGCGCGATCCAGTCGATGCAGGCGAGGATCGCGCCCGGATCGCGCGTCACGGGCGGTGCCTGCGCGAAGTGCAGCACGATTTCCGGCTCGATGCGCGGCTGCGCCAGCGGCGCGATGCGACATCGTCCGAGCGGCTGCGCAAGCGACGTCACCGTGGTGTCGTAGACGTAGCCCCAGATCGGCGCGTACACGCCGTACTCGGCCCAGATGTTGCGGTTGGTGAAGCCGATCTTGCGGCCGACCGGACGATGGCCTTCGCGCAGCCTTGCCTCGTGGACGATGCGCGCGACCGCGTAGCCGGCGGCCTCGTCGAAGCCGTCGATCCGCCCGGTGAAGGGCGCGATCTGTCGCACCTCGTCCTGCGCCGTCTTCAGTTCGCGCGCGAGCGCGTTCAAGTTGAACATCCCCGGTCTGCCCTCAGAGTCTGCCGCCGATGTTGTAGCGCACGCGCAGCCGCGCGTGCCGGAACACGAGCGCCGACGACGCGGTAAACGCCGCCACCGCAAGCAGGATCGCGGCCAGCCGCAGGTACGGCTGCCCCGCAGACAAGCGCTGCGCCGCGAAGATGGCGAGCGTGCGCAGCCATTCGAGCGCGCCCAGCGCCAGCGCGATCTGCGCGCTGCGCGCGGCCCAGCGGCGCGGCACCGCCAGCAACGCGATCAACGCGAGCGACGCGATCGCCAACATGGGCTGCCCCGCGCGGTAGAAGTGCGCGGCGAGCAGCACGAACGCTAGAGCGGGAAAGGTCAGCAACAGATAGGCCATCGTCGGCGCCCGGGGCCGCGTTTGGCTGCGGCCTTCCTCCCCCTGCAGCCGCATGCTGCGCGCGGCGTGGACTGTCCGCTCGACCTGCGTCAGTGGTGCGTTGCGGCCGTCCCCGTCAGCTCGGCGGGCCGCGCAGCAGAAGGACTCACACACGCTCAGCGCCGCAAGACGCATTTCGCGTACAGCTCGCCGAGCCGGCCCGCCGGGTCGTAGCGCGCCTTGAGTTTGGCGTACGCCGCACCGCCGTACGCGGCGTCGAATTCCTCCCGCGTGAAGAAGCTGTCGGAGTACAGCGACTTGATGCCGCCCAGGCGCGCGACCTCGCGCTCGATCAGCCGGTTGAAGTGGCCCGGCGGGTGCGGCTCGCGCGTGCGTTTGACGTCCCAGAAGCCGAAGTTCACGTACAGCGCGCGCCGGCGCGGAAAGAGCGGAAAGCGGTCGGCGTGCGGGGTCGCGCCGATCGGGCACAGCCACAGCGGCAGGATGCCGATCTCGCGCAGATAAAAGTCGAGAAACGCGGGCGCGCGTTCGAGCGGGATGTCGACGTCCTGGATCACCGATTCGCGGTGCCAGCCGGACAGGCGATCGAACGCGCGCGTGAGCCCCAGCCGGCTGTTGATGCGCATCAGCTTCGTGTAAGTGCGCGAGTTCAGCCCGCGGCGGCCGTACAAGCGGCGCAGCCACGGGTGCTGCGCGCCGACGTTCTTCGAGCACCAGAACCAGTCGGTATCCCAGCGCCAGAGGTAGTCGCGCGTCGTCAGATGGTCGAGCTCGCGCTCGAGCAGCGAGCGGTAGTAGATCCGCTCGTACGTGTAGTCGGAGGTGAACGGCGCCGTTTCGACGAAGCGCGCGGCACTCAGCACGAACGTGCGCGCGTCGAACGCGACCGCATCGACGAAGTCCGCGCCGCCGGTGCAGGCGGTGGCGAGCGCGTCGAAGAACCGGCCGGCGTCGGAAAAGCGCCGGTGCTCGACGGCCACGTAAGGCTTGACCGGAATCGTGCGCGCGCGCACGCGCAGCGCGTAACCGAGCGTGCCATACGAGTTCGGAAAGCCGAAGAAAAGGTCCGCGTGTTCGTTGTCCGGCCGCGCCCCGACCACGCGGCCGTCGCCCGTCAGCACGTCGAGCTCGAGCACCGTCTCGTGCACCAGACCGTGCCGGAAGGAGGTGGCTTCGATGCCCACGCCCGCCACCGCGCCGCCCAGCGTGATCGACTTCAATTGCGGCACCACCGCCGGCATGACGCCCTGCGCGAGGCAGGCGTCGGCCAGCGCGTCGTACGGCACCATGCCCTCGGCGTCGACCCAACCGGCGGCCGCATCGACCGCCAGCACGTGATCGAAGTCGTGCACGTCGAGGCGCGGCGCGCGTACGGCCGCGCGGTCGCGAAACAGGTTCGACGTGCGCTTGCCGAGCCGTACCTCGGGGGCGGCCGCAAGCCGCGCCTGCAGCCGCGCAACGCGGGCGCGATGCGCATCGCGCAAATCGCTGTCGCCTTTCATCGCCACCGCCTCCGCCGACCCGGCGCGAGTAAGAATATCCGCATTGCGCGAGCGGCTGCCACCCCCCATGCCCGCATCGGGTGATGGCTTGGTGATCGCAGCACGGCCAACCTTTTGATACAACGCAAGCGGGCGGCGCGCGGCCGCGGCGAACATGTCTTCAATGCCCTTTGCGCCGTGCCGTTCGCTGCGGCGCGGGTTGGCTGTCCACCTCACCCGTAGGAGATCAGGAGGAAGCATCCCGTCGTTCGGTTCGGCCGCTCGCTTGCCTTGGCGGCGGTCCTGTTGTTCGGTCTGGTCGCCGGCGCCCTCGCCGTCGAGCCGCTGGTCGATGTCGCTTGGCTGAAGGCAAATCTCGGCAAGCCCGGCATCGCCGTCGTCGACATCCAGGAAAAGGACGACTACCTGGCCGGCCACATCCCGGGTGCGGCGAACACCAGCTTCGCCAAGTCCGGCTGGCGCGAACAGCGCGCCGACAAGGTGCCGGACATGCTGCCCGCGAAGCTCGACAAGCTGGTCGCACACATCGGTAGCCTCGGTGTGGGCAACGACACGCACGTGATCCTGGTCGCGCCCGGCGAAAGCTACGGTGACATGGGCTGGGCAACGCGCATCTACTGGACCTTCAAGGTGCTCGGCCACGACAAGGTGTCGATCCTGAACGGCGGTATGGCGGCATGGACCAAGGACAAGTCCAACCCGATCGAGAAAGGCGCCGCCAAGGTTCAGGCGAAGAACTTCGTCGCGCACCCGCGGATGGAGATGGTCGCCACGGTCGCCGACGTCAAGCGCGCGCAGGACAAGGGCATCGTGCTTGTCGACAATCGCCCCGAGGATCAGTACGCGGGCATCAACCGCAACCCGAAGGCGACGCAAAGCGGCACGCTACCCGGTGCGCGCAACCTGCCGTCGGGCTGGACCACCGAAAACGCCAAAGGCACGTTCCGTCCCAGGTCGCAGATCGAAAAGCTTTACAGCGTCGCCGGCGTTCCGACGAGCGGCGAGCAGATCAACTTCTGCAACACCGGGCATCTGGCGTCGATCGGCTGGTTCGTCTCCAGCGAGATCCTCGGCAACAAGCAGGCGAAGCTGTACGACGGCTCGATGGTCGAGTGGACC
>JBBIJJ010000286.1:0-3959 GCA_037446035.1 Burkholderiales bacterium | reverse complement strand
AGGGCCGTGAGCTGCTGGAGTATCTGATCGAAATCGGCATCCTGCGCCGTCGGCCGGACGGGCGGATCGATGCGCCGGACCTTTTTTTGAGCGGCTTGGGGCTGCGGCGCAAGGGCGGGGTGAGAAGGTGTGCTTGATCACACGATGATTGCGCATCTTCGAACCGAATCGGACAAGCTGGCTCCCCGGTGCCGCCGCCGTTCGACGCGCAAACGGTTCCGCTCGTGGGTCGAGCGAACCGCTCAGTCCAGTCGTGACACCGGCCTGCACGCGATTGCGGGCGTCGCCGACATTGCAGCAGAGGAGGGTTGAGAGTCGATGGCCATCACCAACCACGATCGAGTCGGCAAGGCGATGGAGCTGCTACGCGCGGGGCTTGCGCCCTACGTCGAGCGCGAGCTGCAGGCGGCCGTGAAGGCAGGCACGGTGCGCATGGACGCGGTGCAGCGCTTCGCCGACGATCCGCTGCTGGGCAAGAAGCCGATCGCGCAGTGGGACGTGTCGGGTCTCTTGAAGCTCATGTGGGAGACCTGGAACGACGTGTTCGGCCGCACGCTGGGGCGCACCGAGCGCTCGCTGGTGCAGGAGCTGCGCGACTGGCGCAACAAGTGGGCGCACCAGGAGCCATTTTCGAGCCGCGACGCCGAGCGCGCGATGGATTCGATGGTGCGGCTGCTGACGGCGGTGTCGGCCAAGGAGGCCGACGAGGTGGACCGCATGATGATGGAGCTGCGGCGCCTGACCATCGACGAGCAGGTGCGCGGCGAAAAGCGCAAGGCGGGCGGCTCGCTGATCGAGGCCGCGGCCGCCGGGGCGCTGAAGCCGTGGCGCGAGATCGTCACCCCGCATGCGGACGTGGCGAGCGGCCGCTACCAGCAGGCCGAATTCGCCGCCGACCTGTGGCAGGTGCATCTGGGCGAGGGCAGCGACGAGTACAGGAAACCGGCCGAGTTCTTCCGCCGCACCTTCCTCACCGAGAGCCTGAAGCGGCTGCTCGTAGGCGCCGTGCAGCGCCTTTCGGGCCAGGGCGGCGACCCGGTGGTGCAGTTGCAGACCAACTTCGGCGGCGGCAAGACGCACTCGATGCTCGCGCTGTATCACCTGTTCGGCGGCAGCGCGCCCGGAGAGCTCGCCGGTGTGGACACGGTGATGGCCGAAGCCGGCGTGACCAAGGTGCCGGCCGCGCGGCGCGTGGTGCTGGTGGGCAACAAGATCTCGCCGGGCAACCCGGTCACCAAGCCCGACGGCACGGTGGTGCGCACGCTGTGGGGCGAACTCGCGTATCAGCTCGGCGGCAAGAAAGCGTATGCGCGCATCGCGAAGGACGACGAGCGCGCCACCAGTCCCGGCGACGCGCTGCGCGGACTGTTGCGCGAGTACGGGCCGTGCCTTGTCCTGATCGACGAATGGGTGGCCTACGCGCGGCAGCTTCACGACACCGCGGACCTGCCGGCCGGCAGCTTCGAGACGCAGTTCACCTTCGCGCAGGCGCTGACCGAATCGGCCAAGCTCGCGGGCAACTGCCTGCTCGTGATCTCGCTGCCGGCCTCGGACACGGCCGGCTCGCCGCACACGCAGGCCGACGACGTGGAAGTGGGCGGCATTCGCGGGCGCGAGGCGCTGGACCGGCTGCGCAACGTGGTCGGGCGCGTGGAGTCGTCATGGCGGCCAGCCTCGGCCGAGGAAGGCTTCGAGATCGTGCGGCGGCGGCTGTTCGAGCCGCTCGCGGGGCCGGAGGCGTTCAAGCAGCGCGACGTGACGGCGCGCGCCTTCGCGGAACTGTATCGCGCGCAGGCGGCGGAGTTTCCGTCCGAGTGCAGCAGCGCCGACTACGAGAAGCGCATCCAGGCGGCGTTTCCGATCCACCCGGAGATCTTCGACCGGCTCTACGAGGACTGGTCCACGCTGGTGAAGTTTCAGCGCACGCGCGGCGTGCTGCGCCTGATGGCGGCGGTGATCCACAGCCTGTGGGAAAAGGGCGACCGCAACCCGCTGATCCTGCCTTCGACGATCCCGATCGACGACGCGCGCGTGCAGTTCGAGCTGACGCGCTATCTGTCGGACAACTGGGCGCCGATCATCGAGCGCGACGTGGACGGTCCGAACTCGCTGCCGCTGAGAATCGACGGCGAGGTGCCCAACCTCGGCAAGCTGCATGCGACCCGGCGCGTGGCGCGCACGATCTACCTGGGCTCGGCGCCGACCGCGGCGGCGGCGCATCGCGGGCTGGAGGATCGGCGCGTGAATCTGGGCTGCGTGACGCCGGGCGAGTCGCCCGCGGTGTTCGGCGATGCGTTGCGGCGCTTGGCTGCTGCGGCGACGTACCTGTACCAGGACGGGCCGCGCTTCTGGTACGCGACGCAGCCCACGGTCACCAAGCTCGCCGAGGACCGCGCGGAGCAGTTGAAGCGTGACCCGGACAAGGTGCACGCCGAACTCGACGCCCGCGTGCGCGCCGATCTCAAGAGGACCGGCGACTTCGCGCGCGTGCACCCGCTGCCGCGCACGGGGGCGGACGTGCCGGACGACCTCGACGCGCGGCTCGTCGTGTTGCCCGCGGAGCACCCGTACTCGAAGGAGCCCGGCAACGCCGCTGAGACCGCCGCCCGCGCGATGCTCGAATCGCGCGGCAGCACGCCGCGCCTGTACCGCAACACGCTGGTGTTCCTGGCCGCCGACAAGCTCCGGCTGCAGGACCTGGACGAGGCGCTGCGCAAGTACCTCGCGTGGACGTCCATCCTGGCGGAGAAGGAAACGCTGGACCTCTCCCCGTTCCAGGTGCGGCAGGCCGAGGCGCAAAAGCAGGCCGCCGATGCGGCCGTCACCGCACGGTTGCCGGAGACCTACCAATGGCTGCTCGTGCCGGAGCAGAAGTCGCCGCAGGCTCCCGTCGAATGGCAGGCGTTGCGGCTCACCGGTGCCGATGCGCTCGCGGTACGCGCGAGCAGGAAGCTGCGCAGCGAGGAACTCCTGATCACGAGCCTGGGCTCGACGATCCTGCGCCGGCATCTGGACGCCGTGCCGCTATGGCGCGGCGATCACGTGGCGGTGCGGCAGCTCGTCGAGGACTTCGCGCGCTACCCGTACCTGCCGCGACTCGCGGGGCCGGAGGTGCTGGCGCAGGCGCTGTGCGACGGCGTGGCGCTTCTGACCTGGCAGTCCGACACGTTTGCCTATGCCGAGAGCCACGACGAGGCGGGGGGGCGGTATCGCGGACTGCGCGGCGGGCAGGTCGTCGCATTGGGTGCGGAGGACGCAGGACTGATCGTCAAGCCGGACGTCGCGCGCCGCCAACTCGACGCCGAGGTGCCGCCCGCGCCGAGCCCTGGCCCGCTGCCGCCGGCCGGGCCAAGCCCAGGCGCAGACAGGCCAGGCGACTCGGGGCCGGCGCCCGCGCCGGCGCGCTTGCCGCGCCGCTTCCACGGTACGGTGCAACTGGACCCGGCGCGCGTCGGTCGCGACGCCAGCCGCATCGCCGACGAGGTCATCGCGCATCTGGCCGGTCAGGTCGGCGCGGAGGTCACGGTCACGCTCGAAGTCGAGGCCAAGCTACCGGGTGGGGCATCGGATCAGATCGTCCGCACGGTGACCGAGAACAGCCGGACGCTCAGGTTCACGAGTCATGGCTTCGAGAGCGAGTAGTCCATGGCGCTCGATCGCGCCCAACGCGGGCAGGCGCCCAACAACAGCATGCAGCGGACGGCGCTGCGCGCCGCCGCTGCATGCTGAGCGTTCGATCAGCAAACGGTGCCGGGGCGACGGCTCACCATCGAGGCAGGCCGCCAGGACTTCGCGCTCGCCCTCGAGGCTGCCCAAGCCTCGTTGTCGATGAGCACGGTGTCGACGTGCTTCATGCGATGCACGTCGATGCCGGCAACGTACTTGTGGAGTACTTGCATCATCGCTCTCCCGTATACTCCGAAAACAACGGGAGGCAGACGGCCATTCGACCGCAGATG
>JBBIJJ010000285.1:0-4021 GCA_037446035.1 Burkholderiales bacterium | reverse complement strand
GCTGACGTTGCCGGTCGGCGCGCGGGTTCGCCTGCGCGTCCATCAGCGCCGGGCGGTGCTGGGCTGGGACAAACTGGACTCTGCTCGCGGCGCAACGTCCAGGCGGAAGGCACCACGCATCGATGCGTGCGTCATGACCGTTTCCGGCGCATCGCTCGATGCGCAGGTGAATGCCGCGGACACCGACCACTAGCAGGCTGTTGAAATGTGCATGAATTTCGGCCTTCCGCGGTGGCGCACAAGCGGGAAGCGACGGTTATCGATGGTGCTGACCACTGGTGATGCCACTTTCGCAACCTCCGCGAACTTGTTGGATGCCATCGGACCCTGGTTTTTCGTCCTACGGACGGACGGCTCCCATCTCGGGCGGTGCCAGCTTGGCGATGCGCAGCAGGTTCAGCGCGCAGCCGGCCAGCACGAAGGCCATTTCGACCTTCGCCCGGCCGCGCACCTTGACCTTCTTGGTGCCACCGATCATGTGCAGCCAGCTGAAGCACTCTTCGATGCGCTTGCGCACGCGCTGCGAGATCGCGTAGCCCTTCGAGCCGGTGGTGCGGCCGTCCATGCCGGGCAGCTTTCGGCCCTCGATCAGCGCGATGTGCGGCTTGATGCCGCGGCCGCGCAGCGCCTGCACGAAACCGCGCTGGCAGTAGCCCTTGTCGGCGCCGAGCGAGTCGGGCGCGACGCCCTGCCGCTTCTGCTCGTCGAGCAGCAGCTCAGCTGCCTTGACCTCGGCGTTGTCGTGCGGGGCGGTGACACACAAGCCCAGCACCAGACCGTTGCGGTTTTCCATCAGGGCGTGGCCGGCATAGGCCAGCCGGCTTTCCTTGCCCTTGCCCTTGCGCGCCAGCTTCGCTTCGCAATCGGTACTGCTGGCGTGGGTGTCGTTGGTTCTACGCTGGCCCTTGAAGTCGACCTCGGGATTGCCGCTGCCCACCCCGCCAGCGCCGCTGTCCCGGCGCCGCACGCTCTTCATGCTGGCCCAGGCATCGATCAGGGTGCCGTCCACACTGAAGTGCTCGTCGCTGACCAGGCCCTTGCGCCGCGCCATGCGCACGATCATGCCCAGAAAGCGCGGCGCCACGCGATGCGCCAGCAGCCGCTGCCGGTTCTTGCTGAAGGTGGAGTGATCGAAGGCCGCATCATCAATGCCCATGGCCAGGAACCAGCGAAACAGCAGGTTGTACTGAAGCATCTCGCAGAACAGCCGCTCCGAGCGCACCGAATACAGCGCCATCAGCAGCGAGCTCTTCAGCAGCGTCTCCGGCGGCACCGACAGCCGGCCGCTGTCCGCATACATCGCATCGAACACTCGGCTCATCCGCCGCAGCGCTTCATCGGCGTAGATCCGGATCGCCCGCAGCGGATGATCGGCCGGCACCCGCGCCTCCGGCGAAACGTAGCTGAACCTAAATTCGGCAGTTGGCGTCACGTCGAAACGGCAGAAAGCCAGCATTCATGCGGGTTTCAAGCCGATTCTGACGACTGCGGAGCAGTTCCAAACGGGTGATGGTCGTGGGCACTACAAGCCTCTGGCGCGAATACGTTTCTCGGTACTTCACCGACTTTAAGTGCCGTTTCTAGGCTGAACAGACCCTCCTGCTTGCTCTCGTATCCGCGCATCACTCGTCCCTGACCCGAAAGACCATGCCTTCGAAATCAATCACGAACAATGGTTCCTGCGGTCGAATTTCAACAGCCTGCTAGGGAACCGAACATGCACCACGTTCGCCTCGCCTTCTGGTTGCTGTAGTGCGTCGCCATCCCGGCGCTGCTGCACTGCTGGTTCGGGCGGGGGTGGGCATCCTGGCCAGCTTGGCCTTGTGCGCGTTTTTCCGGCGTCGCATCCTGCCGCGCGATCCTTTGCTGGGAGCGCGGCAGGACCGTTGAGGGCCGCGCGCGTTCGCCAGTCACCCGCCGCTCAGCGCCTGCACGATCAGCAGTTCGTCGGTGGGCGCCAGCGGCGTGGCCAGATCGAACACCGGCGCGCCGCGCACGAAAAACCGCATGTGCCGGCGCGTGCGGTCCTGCTCGTCGACCATGCGGAATCGGATCCCCGGATACTGCCGGTCCAGATCGGCCAGCACTTCGCCGAGCGTCGCACCGGTCGCTTCGACCCACGCCGCGCGCGTGTAGTCGCGCAAGGGGCTGGGGATCAGCACTCTCATCCGAGCGTGGCGGCTTCGACCGCGTAGATCTCCGGCAGATGGCGCGCGATGCAGCTCCACTGGGTACCCTCGTCGCGGCTCGCCCACAGTTCCCCGCTCGTGGTGCCGAAGTAAAGCCCGACCGGCTCGCCCGCATCGGCGCACATGGCCTGCCGCTTCACCGTCCACCATGCCTGCTCGGCCGGCAGCCCGTGGTCCAATCGTTGCCAGGTCTTGCCGCCGTTGCGCGTGACGTAGGCGGCCGGTTTGCCGTCGGGGCTGGTGCGCGGCCACACGGTCTGGCCGTCCATCGGGAACACCCAGGCGGTGTCCGCATCGCGCGGATGAACGACCATCGGAAAGCCGATGTCGCCGACCTTCTTCGGCATCTTGCGGCCGATGCGCTGCCAACGGCTGGACGGCCGGTCGATCCGATAGATGCCGCAGTGGTTCTGCTGGTACAGCCGGTCCGGATTGCTCGGGCAGATGCGAATGCAATGCGGGTCGTGGAAGGTGGGCGTGCCGGCGTCGAACCCTTCCACCACCTCCAGCCCGTCGAGCAACGGTCTGAACGTCTTGCCGCCGTCGGTCGATTCGTGCACGCCGCCGCCCGACATGCCGAAATACAGGTGCTGCGGGTCGCGCGGATCGACGATGATCGAGTGCAGCTTCGGCCCGTCGGGTGTGCCGTCCTGCACGGTGCCGAACCATTCCAGGTACTGCGGATCGTCGTTGATGTGCGAAAACGGCGCCCACGTGACGCCGCCGTCTTCAGAACGGAACAGCCCTTGCGGCGACGTGCCCGCATACCACACGTTCGGTTCGGCGGCGACTGAAGGCGTGAGCCAGAACGTGTGATCGACCGCGCGGCCGGTGCCGTCCGGCTTCTTGGCGAACGCGGGCGGCCGCGCCGCTTCCTTCCACGTGCGACCGAAGTCGGTGGAGCGAAACACCGTCGGGCCAAGATGACCCGTCTTTGCCGCCGCCAGTAGCGTGCGGCCGTCGCGCGGGTCGAGCACGACGTGGTTGACGATGTGGCCGAGGAAATGCGGGCCGTCGGCGCGCCAGCGCCTGCACGTGCCGTCGCCGTGAAACAGCCACGCGCCTTTGCGGGTGGCGACGAACAGCACGATGCGTCGGGGTTTTGCCTTGACCGCCGTCTTGCGAGCTCGCGCCATGGTCTGCTCCTTCTGACTGGGTTGTGCATTGTCAATCGAGTCCGTGCGCGTGCGACATGCCGCATTCATAGGTCCGCCGATCGCCGCGCGACCGGCCCGGTCGGCCGACGGCGTTCGCGCTGGCCCCGCCGTGATGCGGGTGCCCCGGGGCTGCGAGCTCTCACATCGACGCCATTCGATCGTCTGGCCGCAGCACTAGCCCGGATATTTCAGTGCGCCGTGAAAAGGCGCTGTCTTCCAGTGGGTGCGAATGCCACCCGGCAACTGTCGCTCCAGCCGGAAGCAATCGGAGCAATCGTGGAGGCAACGAAGCGATTGAACCTAGAAACGGCACTTAAAGTCGGTGAAGTACCGAGAAACGTATTCGCGCCAGAGGCTTGTAGTGCCCACGACCATCACCCGTTTGGAACTGCTCCGCAGTCGTCAGAATCGGCTTGAAACCCGCATGAATGCTGGCTTTCTGCCGTTTCGACGTGACGCCAACTGCCGAATTTAGGTTGAAGCCTTCGGTGTAGAGGGTCCTTCAAGGGATTTGGCGAGCGTGCCGGCCGTAACGCGAGTGAACGTTGAGCAGGCCTCGAAAAGGGTAATGCGCAAGCCGACCCGCCTGGAATTCGGGGAAGGCTGACATCGACGGGGAAGCGAGCGAAGCATGCACCCGCCGGTTACGCCGGGGTAGTGACGACGGCAGGCACG
>JBBIJJ010000284.1:0-4089 GCA_037446035.1 Burkholderiales bacterium | reverse complement strand
CCACGGTAGCCGGCCGTCCCGCGCAGATTCTGCGCACGCGCGTGCTCGCGCAGGTCGCGCCGCGCTCGCCGGCGCCGGGCATGTACGTCGAGCGCGGACGCCTGCTGGCGGACTGCGGCCGCGGCGTGCTGCAGGTGCTGCGGCTCGAAATCGACGGCGTGCCGGTCGATGCCGCGGCGTTCGGCGCGAGGTTCGGACCCGACAAGATTTCCATCGGATGAACGCCCCATGAAGAAGATCCTGATCCTCGGTGCCAGCGGCTTCATCGGTCACCACCTTTCGCACCGCATCCTGCGCGACACCGACTGGCAGGTGTTCGGCATGGACATGTAGGACGACCGCATCGCCGAGCTGCGCGCCGATCCGCGCTTCACTTTCTACGAGGGCGACATCACGATCAACCGCGAGTGGATCGAGTACCACGTGAAAAAGTGCGACGTCGTGCTGCCGCTGGTGGCGATCGCCACGCCGGCGACCTACGTGCGGGAGCCGCTGCGCGTGTTCGAACTGGACTTCGAGGCCAACTTGCCGATCGTCCGCGCCTGCGTGCGGTACCGCAAGCGCGTCGTGTTTCCGTCGACCTCCGAGGTCTACGGCATGTGCCGCGACGCCGAGTTCGACGCGGAAAACTCGGAGCTGGTGCTCGGCCCGATCGGCAAGCCGCGCTGGATCTACGCGTGCGCGAAGCAGCTGACGGACCGGGTGATCCACGCCTACGGCATGGAACAGGGGCTCGACTACACGCTGTTCCGCCCGTTCAACCGGATCGGTCCCGGGCTCGACTCGATTGAAACCCCCAAGGAGGGCAGCTCGCGTGTCGTCACGCAGTTCCTCGGTCACATCGTGCGCGGCGAGCCGATCAAGCTGGTCGACGGCGGCGCGCAGAAACGCACCTTCACCGACGTCGACGACGGCATCGGCGCGTTGATGAAGATCATTGCCAACCCGGGCGGGGTGGCGACCGGCAAGATCTACAACATCGGCAACCCGGCGAACAACTGCTCGGTGCGCGAGCTGGCGACGATGATGCTCGACATCGCCCGGCGCATCCCCGAATACCGCGACCGCGCCGCGCAGGTCACGCTCGTCGAGACGACCGCCGGCGCGTACTACGGCGCCGGCTACCAGGACGTGCACAATCGCGTGCCGAAGATCGACAACACGAAAACGGATCTGGGCTGGGCGCCGCAGGTGGCGATGGAAGATGCGCTCGCGCGCATCTTCGACGCGTACCGCACGCACGTCGCCGACGCCCGCACGCTGGTCGAATAGCGGCGCGATGTCGAATCGTGCGCTGCGGCTCGCACTGAAGGTCGACGTGGACACGTATCGCGGCACGCGCGAAGGCGTGCCGCGGCTGGTCGAACTGCTGCAAGCGCACGGCGCCGGCGCGACCTTCCTGTTCAGCCTCGGTCCCGACCACACCGGGCGCGCGATCCGGCGCGTTTTCCGCCCGGGCTTTTTCGCCAAGGTCAGCCGCACGTCGGTCGCCTCGCACTACGGATTCAGGACGCTGCTGTACGGCACGCTGCTGCCGGGCCCGGACATCGGGCGGCGCTGCGCGGGCCAGATGCGCGCGGTGCGCGACGCCGGCCTCGAGGTGGGCATCCATTGCTGGGACCACGTGGCCTGGCAGGATTTCGTCGCGCGCGCGGGCGCAGCCTGGACCGAGCGGCAACTGTGGCTGGCGGTCGAGCGCTTCGGCGAGGTCTTCGGGCAGGCACCGCGTGTGCACGGTGCGGCCGGCTGGCAGATGAACGCGCACGCGCTTGGCCTGCTCGACTCGCTGGGATTCGCGCTGGCGTCCGACGCACGCGGCACGCATCCCTTCGTGCCGGTCGTCGACGGTCAGACGCTGCGCTGCCCGCAACTGCCGACGACGCTGCCGACGCTCGACGAGTTGATCGGCCGCGCAGGCTGCGACGAGTCGAACGTCGCCGAGCGACTGCTGGGTCTCACCGCGCATCCCGCGCCGGCCGGCCACGTCTACACGCTGCACGCCGAGCTCGAAGGGATGAAGCTCGCACCGGTGTTCGACCGCCTGCTGGCCGGCTGGCGCGCGCAAGGCTACGAACTCGTCTCGCTGTCCGATTTCGCGCGCGCGCTGGATGCGGCTGTGCTGCCGCGGCATCGCGTCGTCGACGACCGCGTGCCTGGGCGTTCGGGTAGCGTGCTCGTGCAGGCCGCGGCGGTGTGAAACGGCGCTACGAGTTGCGCTGCAGGAAGCGCGGAATCGACAGGGCGTCGATCAGCCGCCCGATGCGCGCGGCCAGCGTCGGCCTGTTCGACGAGCCGTCGAGGCGGATCAGCGCCGGGCCGCCGTGCGGTGCGCGCGCGGTGCGCGGCGCGATCTCCGTCGCGTCGCCCGCGAGCGGCTTCGGTGCCTCGGCGCGAGCCGCGACGGCTGGCCTTTCGGGTATGGCAGCGCGCGTGGAGGAATCGAGCACGGGACCCAGCCATTCCAGGATCGGCTGCCATTGCGCCAGATCCGCTTCGACCTTCGACGGCGGCAGGTCGAACACGCTCAGACCCTGATCGACGCAGCGCACGTAGGTCTGTGTCTCGCGCAGCGCGCCGATGTAAGCGATGCTCAAGGATTCCGCCCACAGCCGAATCGTTTCGCCCGCTTTGGTGCGGGCGTCGAGCCGCATGCCGACCGCGGCGACCTTGCAGCGGCCGCTCGCCACGCGCGGCAGCGTCAGCAGTTCGGCGTAACACTCCGCGGCCGATTCGCGGTCGAAAGCGGAGTTGCACACCGGCATCACGATCGCGTCCGCGTACATCACGACGCGCGCCAGATCGAAACCGCGCAGCCCGCCCGGCGTGTCGAGGATGACGTGCGCGATTCCTGCGGGCGGGCGCACGATGTTCTTCGGATCGACCTTCCAGCCGACGATCGCCGAGCGGCACCGTTCGTTGCGGCGGCGCAGCCAGGCCTGCGTCGAAAGCTGACGGTCGACGTCGCCGAGCAGCACTGGCGTGCTGCGGCGTTCCAGGTAGGCCGCCAGATGCGTCGCCAGCGTGCTCTTGCCGCTTCCTCCCTTGCGATTGACGACTGCGACCACGGGCATGTCAGTTCGCCTCCGGCGACGGGCGCGGCACGGTCGTTCGCCCTGACGGCGAAGCGCGCGGCGCGCAAGTTCGGTCGATTACAGCATCGGCTGCTGGCCGACGCACGCCGAAGAATACGCGGGAAGTCGCGGCATTTACTTGGCGATCACGGTCGCCCGGGCCCGATCGGGCATGACCCAACGACGCCATGGAGCTGCGGCACCGGCACGTCGAACGACGCTGCGGACCCGCGCCGCGATGCCGAGCACCCTGCAGACCCCCGAACGGCGTCGCAGTCACTCGAAGCGACCATTCGGTCATCCCGCGAGGGGCCTGTCCTCCCAAACGTGCGCTGTCGTGCTGAACAGCGTCCTGTCATCCTAAATCCGGCAGTTCGCCTCACGTCGAAACGGCAGAAAGCCAGCATCCATGCGGGTTTCAAGCCAATTCCGAGGACTGCGGAGCAGTTCCAAATGGGTGATGGTCGTGGTCACTACAAGGCTTTGGCGCGAACGCGTTTCTCGATACTTCACGGACTTCAACTGCCGTTTCTAGGGTCATTTGCAGCGAGAGCCTGTCATCCCGAGCGTGGTGTTGTCATCCCGAAAGGGGTTGTTGTCGTCCCGAAGGGGGCGTCGTCGTCCCGAAGGGGGCGTCGTCGTCCCGAAGGGGCCGTCGTCGTCCCGAAGGGGGCGTCGTCGTCCCGAAGGGGGCGTCGTCGTCCCGAAGGGAGCGTCGTCGTCCCGAACGGGACCCTGTCAGCTTGATCGGAGTCGTGTCATCCCGAACCGGGTCGTGTCATCCCGGCGTAGGCCTGTCATCCCGAGCGTAGCGAGGGATCTCGGCGTCGCGAGCGGGTGAGATTCCTCGCCTTCGGCTCGGAATGACGACGGGTGTCGGCTCGGAATGACGACGGTCTTCGGCTCGGAGTGACGACGGTCTTCGGCTCGGAATGACGACGGCCTTCGCCTCGGAATGACGACGGGTGTCGGCTGGGATTGACGACGGTCTTCGGCTCGGAATGACGACGGGTGTCGG
>JBBIJJ010000283.1:0-4132 GCA_037446035.1 Burkholderiales bacterium | reverse complement strand
CCGCTGGCTAGGCGCACGCAGCCGCAGGGCCGAGACATATCAAGTAGATAGGCGAGGCCCGAGCAGCGCGCAACGACGCCAGCGGGCCGCGCAGCAGAAAGATTCACACCTTCTGAGGGAAGCGGGCACCGGGTTGGTTGGCCAATGTCACGAGGATGAGTAACGCTCAACAGCACGCAACGCCCCTGTCAGTGCCCGCGGTGCAGCCGAAACCCGCGCAGGTCGGGCGCAGCAGCAGCGCCCCGACGCGCAGCGTCGCTTCTGGGTTCGCTTCGGCCGCCCCGGCGGGGGCGCCGATCGAAGCGCTGTCGCAGCGATGTGGGCCGGCGCGCACGCACCGGCGGCGCCGCGCGCGCGGACGGCGCCCCCGCCCCGCCAGGCCGCGCGATCGTGGCAAGATCGGCGCGTGCACCAGCGAACGAGCCACGCATGCGCATCCTGATCGCGATCGACGGCAGCGAGTATTCGCGCAAGGCGATCGACTACCTGCTCGCCCATCGCGAGCTGCTCGGCGCTCGGCCGCAACTCGCGTGCGTGTACGTGGAGTCGCCGCCGCCGCTGCGCATGGTCGGCGTGCTGGGCGCCGACCCGGGCATGCCGTCGGTGGCGCCGGTCGATCCGCAGGCGATCGCGCAGCCGGGGCTGGATGCGCTGGCGCAGGCGGGGTTGACCGCGGAGCTGATCGTGCGCGAAGGCGATCCGGGTCTGGAGATCGCGCAGGTGGCGTGCGAGTGGAAGGCCGACCTCATCGTCATGGGTTCGCACGGCCGCGGGCTGTTCCGGCGCACGGTGCTTGGCTCGGTCGCGAACAAGGTGCTCTCGTCGTGCAACGTGGCGGTGCTGATCGTGCGCTGAGCGAATCGCGCCGGCGATGAAGATCCTGCTGCCCGTGCACGCCGGCGAACACAGCCTCGAGGCGGCGGCCTTCGTCGCATCGCGCTGCGCGCTGGTCGGCGCGAATCCGGACATCGTGCTGCTGAACGTGCAGCAACCCGCGTTCGCCGGGCTGCCCACGCCGGCGGCGCGCGCGCGTCTGCAGGCGTTCTACACGAAGGAATCGGCCAAGGCGCTCGCACCCGCGCAGGCGATCCTCGCCGCCGCCGGACTCAAGGCACAGGCGATGCACGTCAGCGGCCAGCCCGGCCCCCGCATCGCGCATACGGCAAAGATGATCGCGGCCGATCTGATCGTGCTCGCCGGCGCGCGCCGGCCGCCCGCCGTCGGGGCGCTGCTCGGATCGGTGCCGACCGAAGTGCTCGCGCGCTGCCGCACGCCGGTGCTGCTGCTGCGTAGCGCCGCGCATCCGCCCGACCGCGGCATGCGCGTCGGCATCGCGGTCGACGGTTCGGCCTACGGCAATGCGGCCGTCAAGTACGTGCTGCGCCATCTGCCGCTGTTCGGCACCGAGCCCAAGTTCACGCTGATCCACGCCGTACGCGAGGGCGCGCTGCAGTTGCAGGCGCTGCTCGCCAACCTGTCGGGGGCCGGCATCTCGTTCGAGGCGATGCGCGCGCTGCGGCAGCAGGCCGTGGCCCATGCGCTGCGCACGCCGCTGCGCCTGATGGCGCGGGCGCACCAGCACGCGCGCGCGGTGGAGCTCGACGGCTCGCCGGGCGAAGCGATCGCCGCCTACGCCGATGCGCAGCTCGACCTGCTGGTCATGGGCTCGCACGGCCATGGCCTGCTGTCGTCGGCCGTGCTCGGCTCGACCGCGCTGCGGGTGGCCTCGCACTGCCGCGTTCCGGTGCTGCTGATCCGGCGGCCGTAAGCGGCGCGCCATATACGCACGAGACGGTCGAGCCGCCACGGCTTGAACTCGCCGAGCGCGACGGCAGCCGTCACCGCGCGTGGCGCTACTGCCCCGGCGGCGGCTGCCACAGCTCGACCTTGTTGCCCTCCGGATCGATGACCCAGGCGAACTTGCCGTACTCGGACTCATCGATGCGGTCGAGCACGTTGCAGCCTTCTGCCTTGGGCGTAAGCGTCTGCCCGAGGCCCTCTTGACGATCAGCGTTTGAGCTTCAGCAGTCGCGCGTTGACGGTGTCGACATCGAAGGCAGTTGGATCGAAGGCGCCGCCGACCCAGTCGAGCATGTCGGCATGTTCCTCGTGCGTCGGCTCGTTGATCGCCTGCAGGAAGTCGAGATACCCGCAGACGCCACCCACATCCTCGGGCGGGCAGCGGTTCGCACCGTCGGTGCAGATCGGTGCCGGCGCATTCCGCTCGTTGTCCAGGATCGCCTCGACGCGCACCTTGTGCTCGCAGTCGTCGCCGAAGTCGTAGAGATACGTGAAGTGCTTCACTCCCGGCGCGAGCGCCTGCGCCAGCGTCACACGATTCTCCGGTGTCACCGGGGGCGAGTCCGGCCAGTCCGGATCGGGGATGCCGTAGCGCGTGCCGCCGATCTCGAACTCATGCAGGTGGCTGTCGGTCCAGCCCAGCGCGATCTGCAGCACCTGGTGCAACCTGGCCAGCGTGATCGTGTCAGGCACCAGCAGCCGGCGCCAGACCGCGGGTTTCAGATGCTGCAGTTCGACGCGCAACTGCACCAGCGAGCGCGCCGGCGCGCTGGTGCCTATGCGGCTTGCGGCAGCGCGCTTGACAGTCGCTCGGCGACGTTCCACGGCAGCAACTCGTCGATGCGGTTGATCGGGTGGCTGGCGATGCAGGCGAGCACGTGCCGCAGGTACGCCTCGGGATCCAGGCCGTTGAGCTTGGCCGTGCCGATCAGGCTGTAGATCGCCGCAGCGCGCTCCCCTCCGGCATCGGAGCCTGCGAACAGGTAGTTCTTCCGACCCAGGGCGACCGCACGCAGCGCCCGCTCGGCGGCATTGTTGTCGATCTCGAGGCAACCGTCGTCGCGGTAACGGATCAGCGCGGGCCAGCGGGCCAGCGCGTACTTGATCGCAGCGGCCAATACCGAGCGTGACGACAGCTGCGTCAGTTGTGCGCTCAGCCAGCCGTGCATTTGATCGAGCAACGGGCCGGCGCGCGCTCGACGCTCGGTCCGACGCTGATCCGGCGGTCGCCCACGGAGGGCCGCTTCGATCTCGTACAGCGCCGCAATCCGCGCCAGCGCTTCGCTCGCGATCGGAGAGCCCACCGCCTGCGCGATGTCGTAGAACTTGCGCCGCACGTGCGCCCAGCAGGCGGCCGCGCGAATCCGCTCGGTTGCGTACAGATCGTTGAACCCGGCGTAGCCATCGGCCTGCAACACGCCGGCGAACGACGCGAGATGTGTCCGCGGGTGTTCGCCCTTGCGGTCGGGGGAGTAACGAAACCACACCGCCGGCGGCGTGGCATCGCCCGCGGGTCGATCGTCGCGCACGTAGGTCCACAGCCGCCCGGTCCTGGTCCTGCCGCGCCCCGGATCGAGCACCGGCACCGGCGTGTCGTCGGCGTGTAGCTTGTACGCTGCCAGCACGTGGCGGCCGAGCGTCTCGACCAACGGTGCGAGCAGCTCCTGCGCCGCACCCACCCAGCCGGCCAGCGTCGAGCGCTCCAGCGCCACACCTTCGCGCGCGTAGATCGTCTGCTGCCGGTACAAGGGTAAGTGATCGGCGTACTTGGACACCAGCACGTGCGCCAGCAGTCCGGGGCCGGGCAATCCGCGATCGATCGGCCGCACGGGAGCGTCGGCCTGCACGATGCGCGCGCAGCGCACGCAGGCGAGCTTGGGACGCACGTGCCGGATGACCTTGAAGCGGGGGCGGCACATACTCAAGCATTTCGGCCACATCCTGGCCGAGCTGGCGCACACGGCCACCGCACTCGGTGCAGGTGCACTGCGCGGGATCGTGCCGGACCGTCTCGCGCGGCAGATGGTCTGGTAGCGCGCGTCGTGCCGACGTCGTCGCTGGCGGCAGTTCGACCGCGCGCAGCGGCGTGGACGGCTCGGTCGCTGTTGGCGGCGTTGCGGCGGCAGCCTCGCTCAACAGCGTCAGCTGCGCGGCGAGCCCGTCGAGCTGCTCGCTGGAGCGACCGAACTGCGCGCGCCTCAGCCGCGCGATCTGCAGCTTCAGATGCTCGATCGTCGTGCGCAGCCGGACGACCTCGGCGTGCTGCGCCTGCCACTGCGATGCGTGGGTACTGATGAAACGCTTCAGTTCCTGGACGTCATCCGGCAGTGAA
>JBBIJJ010000282.1:0-4135 GCA_037446035.1 Burkholderiales bacterium | reverse complement strand
CTCCGTTGGGCTTGCTATTGACCGTTTCTTAATCTCGTGACACGTGCCAACCGCTTGGCGCCCGCATGCGTGAGCCCTCGTCATTCCGAGCCAACGGCGAGGAATCTCCGCGGCTCGCGGTGCCGAGATCCCTCGGCTTCGCTCGGGATGACGCAACCGGCGACAGCCAGCGCGAAGCGAAACCGCAGGTGGGGGTGTCACGAGGTTGCGCAATCCTCAATAGAGCATGAACGTCTGTTGGGTCTGGGTTTCGCCGCCCGCGAGGATGCGAACCAGCACCGAACGCGCGACCGCCCCGGCCGGCAGGCTCACTGTGCCTTCGACGCGCTGGTAGTGGCGGAAAACGAGATCCAGCGAGCGCGCCGCGTCGCTGGCCGCAGGATCGGGCACCTGCAGCGTGAAGTTGCGCCCGGCCTGCACGAAGTTGACCTGCATCTGCACCGAGCCGACGAAGTCGCGCTGCGGCTTGCCGCTTTGCTGCACCAGCAGCCGGTAACGCAGCCGGTTCGGCTCGCCGTCGGGCTGCATCCGGAAGCTGCGGATCACCACGCCCTTCGACCCCGTGCCGGCCGGCAGCAGGCTCTCGAAGAAGTCGAGGTCTTCGCGCAGCCGGTTCGCTTCGGTCTCGAGCTGGGCGACCTGCGCGGCCAGTTGCTCCTGCGCGCTGCGCTCGACTTTCATCTGCGCCTCGTACGCCGTGGCCACCGCGGCCAGGCGGTCGCGCTCGGCCTTCAGCTCGCGAAGCTGGGAGTTGAGCCGATCGATCTCGGCGGAAAGTTCGCGCCGGCCGGGACCGGCGAATTCCTTGCCGTATTCGTAGATCGCCACGCCGGCGGCGGCGGCCGCAACCAGCAGCGCGAAGGCGAACAGCAGGCGGACCGGCCACGGAAGCTGGCTGCGGATGGTCACGCGCGGCGCGCTGACCGTCATCCTGCGCCTGAACAGCTTCCACTTCATCGCACTTGCGGTTGGCTACGGCAGGATCGGCACCTGTTGCAGGCCCTCGGTCTCGGGGCGTCCGAACATGATGTTCATCACCTGCACGGCCTGGCCGGAGGCGCCCTTGACGAGGTTGTCCTCGACGACCAGCACAATCAGCAGGTCGCCGCCGCCGGGACGGTGCAGCGCGATGCGCACCTGGTTCGACGCGCGCACGCTGCGCGTGTCCGGATGGCTGCCGAAAGGCATCACGTCGACGAACGGCTCGTCGCGGTAGCGCTGCTCGTACAGCGCCTGGACATCGTCCGCCGCGGCCGCCTTCAGCCGCACATACAGCGTCGACAGAATCCCGCGCACCATCGGCACCAGATGCGGCACGAAGGTCAGTCCCACCGGTTTGCCCGTCAGCACGGCAAGCTGCTGCGCAATCTCGGGGTGGTGCCGGTGGCCGGACACGTTGTACGCCTTGAAGTTGTCGGCTGCCTCGGCCAGCAGCAGGTTCAGCTCTGCCTTGCGGCCGGCGCCGCTCGCGCCCGACTTGCAGTCGGCGATCACCGAGGCGGTGTCGATCGCGCCGGGCCGGCGGCGCTCGAGTTCGAGCAGCGGCAACAAACCGAGCTGCACGCTGGTCGGATAGCAGCCCGGCAGTCCGATCAGGCGCGCCCTGGCGATCGCCGCGCGGTTCGCCTCGGGCAGGCCGTAGACCGCTTCGGCCAGCAAGTCGGGACAGGCATGCGGCATCTTGTACCAGCGCTCGAACTCCGCCGGATCCTTGAGGCGGAAGTCGGCCGCGAGATCGATCACGCGCACGCCGGCGGCGAGCAGCTCGCGTGCCTGGCTCATCGCCACCCCATGCGGCGTGGCGAAGAAGACCACGTCGCACCGGGCGAGCGGCGCTTCATCGGGTGTCACGAACGCCAGATCGACGCGGCCGCGCAGCGACGGGAACATGTCGGCGACGCGGGTGCCGGCATCCTTGCGCGACGTGATGGCCACCAGTTCGGCCGACGGATGCTGAGCCAGCAGACGCAGCAGCTCGACGCCCGTGTAACCGGTGGCGCCGACGATGCCAACCCGTATGCGTCCCTGCATCGCACTCCTCGTTCACGCCGCCGACCGGATAGCGATCGGCACAGACGAAAAAGCCGCTTCGCGAGCGGCTTTTTCGGTCGGAGTATACGTGCCGACACCGCCGCGGCGGCGCCGATACGCTGCGCAAACGGAGTAATCCGGACGTGGCGGACGGTGCCGCCGCGCCGGCTGCGCCTCAGCGCTTCGAGAACTGCTTGCGCCGGCGCGCCTTGCGCAGACCGACCTTCTTGCGCTCGACCTCGCGCGCGTCGCGCGTGACGAGCCCCGCTTTCGACAGCACCGGCTTGAGCGTCGCGTCGTAGTCGATCAGCGCACGCGTGATGCCGTGGCGCACCGCCCCGGCCTGGCCCGATTCGCCGCCGCCGTCGACGTTGACCTGCACGTCGAAGGTCGTCGCGTGATTGGTCAGCTCCAGCGGCTGGCGCGCGATCATGCGCCCTGTTTCGCGATGGAAATACTGTTCGATCGGCCGGCCGTTGATCGTGATCTTGCCCGTGCCGCGCCTGATGAACACGCGGGCCACCGAACTCTTGCGACGGCCGGTGCCGTAGTTGTAGTTGCCGATCATGCTGTCAGATCTCCAGCGGCTTGGGTTGCTGGGCCGAATGCGGATGGTTGGCGTCGGCGTAGATCTTCAGCTTCTTGATCATCGCGTAGCCGAGCGGACCCCTGGGCAGCATGCCCTTGACCGCGATCTCCAGTGCGCGGCCCGGAAAACGCCCCTGCATCTTGCCGAACGAGGTCTCGTAGACGCCGCCCGGATAGGTCGAGTGACGGTAGTAGACCTTGTCCTCGGCCTTGTTGCCGGTCACGCGGATCTTGCCGGCGTTGACCACGACGACGAAGTCGCCGGTGTCCACGTGCGGCGTGTACTCGGGCTTGTGCTTGCCGCGCAGGCGCCGCGCGATCTCCGCCGCGAGCCGGCCGAGCACCTTGTCACTGGCGTCAACGACGAACCAGTCGCGCCGCACCTCGTGCGGCTTGGCTGAATACGTTTTCATCTTCGTCATGTCGAGTAGGCCGGAACCGGTCGGGCTCGCCCGCGCATCGCTCGCCCGCCCAGCGGTCCGAGCGCTCGCTGGGCACATGCAGACGCAGGCCGCCGGTGGCGCCGATGAAGCGATGCTGGCCGGCGGAAAGCCGCGTATTCTAGCCGCGCCGGCGAGCGGGCCGCAAGCCGTTTCGCCGGGCACCGTTTCAACCCGGTCTTTCGACCGCCACCGCGCCAGCCGGGTCTCGCCTTCCCGGCGCGTGCGACAGACTGCAGGAACACGCATGGAATGCACAGTGCGCTGGGCCGGTCCGTCCGGCATGACGTTCATGGTCGAGACAGGCAGCGGACATGTCGTCGTCATCGACGGCGCCCCCGAGGGCGGCGGGCGCAATCTGGCGCCGCGGCCGATGGAGCTCGTGCTCGCCGGCACCGGCGGCTGCACCGCGTACGACGTGGTGCTGATCCTCAGGCGCGGCCGGCACGACGTGCGCGGCTGCGACGTTCGCCTGAGCGCGGAGCGCGCCGCCGACGATCCCAAGGTGTTCACGCGGATCGCGCTGGCGTTCACCGTGCGCGGACGCAATCTGAAGCGCGAAGCGGTGGAGCGCGCGGTGGCGCTGTCGCACGAGAAATACTGTTCCGCGACCGCCATGCTCGCCAAGACGGCGGACATCACATACACGGTCGAAGTCGTCGAGGACGCCTGAACGCGCGGCCTCAGACGTAGTGCGCAACCGTGGTCATCACCCTGGCCGCGAGCCGCATCGCGGCGCGCACCGGCAACGGCAGATCGACCCCGCCCATCGCGGTGGCCGTGTGTGCGTGGTGGATCTCGTCGTCCTGCATCTGCTTGACGACTGCGCGCGAGGCGGCATCCCCCGCGGGCAGGCGATCGAGGTGCCCCTGCAGGTGCGCTTCGACCTGCCGCTCGGTCTCCGCCATGAAGCCGAGGCTCGCGCGGTCGCCGAGCCGCGAGGCGATCAGGCCGATGCCGAACGCGCCCGCATACCACAGCGGATTGAGCAGACTCGTGCGCCCGCCGAGCTCGCCGATGCGCCGCTGCGTCCACGCCAGGTGATCGAGCTCGTCGCGAGCGGCGGCCAGGAACGC
>JBBIJJ010000281.1:0-4157 GCA_037446035.1 Burkholderiales bacterium | reverse complement strand
GATTTCACGCAGACCAGGGTGTTCGGCGGCGTCAACGTGAACTTCGGCCTCGCCAACCTCGCGTTCGAAGTCGACAGCACCGGCGGCACGACGACCATCGGCGCGAAGCTGGGGCTCCGGTTCTGAAAGAAGGATCGAGGATCCGGGATTTGGCAGACCCCAACCGCGCGAGCGGCGGGCTTACAAAGCGGTGCGCTGAATCCGGAACCTGAATCCGGCAGTCCACCGATGCAGTTTCGCGCAAGTGCGATGCGCGGCCGGGGTTTGCCGCTTCGACTGCACTCACCCAGCGCGTGAAGCCGCGATCGGCCGGCTCATCACGCGCTGGCGCAAGGCGCAGGCGCGGAATGCGCGCCGGCGTCGAGCCACGCACCGACGCTGCCGTCCGCAGCGCCGAGGTTGTCGTCATCCCGCACCCTGGCTTCGTCATCCCGAGCAGCGCGAGGGATCTCGGCGTTGCGAGCGGCTGAGATTCCTCGCCTTCGGCTCGGAATGACGAGGGTCATGGGCTCGGAATGACGAGGGTCATGGGCTCGGCATGACGATGGACTTCAGCTAGGAATGCCCCGAGGCGGCGCAGCCAACGGACGACAAATGGCCAACTGCAGGACGTAGGCTGAATTCTCAGTCCTCGCTTCGGCCGTTGGTCGCCTCCAGCACCTTGAGCAGCGCGCTGGTGTCCTGCCGGCCCCAGCCCCGCCCGACGAGGACGTTCAACTGCTGCGCGACGAGCGCCACGGCGGGCATCGCCAGGCGCGCTTCGCGGGCCATCTCGACGATCAGCCCGTAGTCCTTCTGGTGCAGCCGCGCCTCGATGCCGGCGGCGAAGTCGCGGCCGGCCATCTTGGGACCCATCAGGTCCAGCATCTTGCTGCCCGCAAACCCGGCCTGCAGCGCACGCAGCACGGTCGCGCAATCCAGGCCGTTGGCGCGCGCGAACAGCATCGCTTCGGCGATGCCCTCGATGTTCACGACCTGCACGATCTGGTTGCACGCCTTGGCGACCTGCCCCGCGCCGTGATCGCCGATGTGCGTGATCGTGGTGCCGAGCCTGGCGAGCAGCGGCCGCGCGCGTTCGAGCACCTCCGCCTTGCCGCCGACCATGATCGACAGTGTCGCCGCCTGCGCGCCCTTGACGCCGCCCGACACGGGGCAGTCGAGCATCTCGACGCCCTTGTCCGCGAGCTTCGCCGCGAGCGCGCGCGTGGCGAGCGCCGAGATCGTGCTGTGGTCGATCACGATCGTTCCCGGCGCGGCCGTTTCGAGCACGCCGTTCGCACCCAGCAATACCTGCTCGACGTCGGCGGTCGCGGTGACGTTCGTGAACACGAACTGCGCGCCGCGCGCGGCCTCCGCCGGCGACGCGCACGCGGTCGCCCCGCGCGCGACGAACGGCCGCATCGCTTCGGCGCGGCGCGCGTACACGCGCATTCGATGACCGGCGTCGAGCAGATGCTGCGCCATCGCACTACCCATGGCGCCCAGCCCGATGAAAGCGACCGCCGCGCTCATCGCGTCGCCTGCGTGAAGGGTCGCGCCGCCGCTTCGATGCACTCGGCGAGCACGCGGTCGTCGCCCACCTGGTTGGCCAGCAGCAGGATCAGCCGCGCGTCGAGCTGCGCGCACTGCTCGTCGGTGAGCCCGCGGTGCGCGTCGAGCAGCTTTTCGTAGAAGCCGTCGGGATCGGCCACTTTGAGTTGTGTCTGCATGGTCGTCTTCATTCGATCGCCAGGAGTTTGCGCAGCGCGCGCTCGAGGTCGGCGACCGCCGGCTCTTCGAGCGTGCCCGCGAGATACAGGTCGGGGCGCACCAGCGCGACCGCGCCGGGTGCGCAGTGCAGTTGCGCGGCGAGCTTGCCCTCGTCGTCGATCACGGTCGGGAACGTGCAGGTCCGCCCTTCCTCGCTGCGCACGCACAGGAAGCGGACCGGGTAGCGCTGCTCGAGCCCTTCGAGTTCGCGCGCCAGGTACCCGTCCAGATCGACGTAGAGAAAGCCGAGCACCGCGTGGTCGCACCACTGCAGCAGCTCGACCAGATCGCCGCGCGCACCATTGGGCAACGTGAGCGCGACGTTCTGCACGTGCACGCCGGCGTGCGCGCCGGCGGCGATCGGCGACGCTTCGTAGCGCGTCGGCGACGACAGTCTGCCGGTGTTGACGAACGCGCGCGCGAACGGGAACTCGCGCGCGAGCGAGATCACCGCGTCGCGGAAACGCTTCTCGACGCACGTCGGCGGCGAAAGAAAGCGGGTCGTGCGGTTGGTGATGCGGATGTTGTCGAGTGCGGCCTGGCGGCGCTCGACCGCGTAGCTGTCGAGCAGCCGCTCGGGCGCCTTGCCTTCGAGCACGAGCGCGAGCTTCCAGACGAGGTTGTCGGCGTCCTGCACGCCGCTGTTGCCGCCGCGCGCGCCGAACGGACTCATCACGTGCGCCGCATCGCCGGCGAACAGCACGCGGCCGACGCGGAAGGTGTCGAGGCACAGACTGCGGTACGCGTACGGCCCGACCCAGACCAGTTCGTACTTCACGTCGGGGCCGAACTGCCGGCGCAGCCGGTCGGCGACGACGTCGGGGCGCGAAATCGCCTCGGGGTCGGCGTCGGCCGGCATCTGGTAATCGAGCCGCCAGACGCCGTCGGCCATCAGGTGCTGCCAGACCGCGCGGTTGTCGTTAAATGGCGCTTCGATCCAGGTCCAGCGCTCGGCCGGCGGCTCGTGCTCGAAGCGCACGTCGGAGATGCACCAGCGGTCGGGGATCTTGCTGCCGCTGGCGTGCACGCCGAGCTTGTCGCGGATCACGCTGTGCGCGCCGCAGCAGTCGATGACCCAGTTCGCCTCGAGCGTGTACGGCCCGCTCGGCGTCACGACGGTCAGTACGACGTGATCGTCGTTCGGCGCGATCTCGATGACGCGGTTCTTCCAGCGCAGCTCGACCAGTCCCAGCTCGTAGATGCGCTCGACCAGGAACCACTCCAGATAGAACTGCTGCAGGTTGATGAAGGGCGGCTGCTCGGAGACGCTATGCGTCTGCATCTTCTTCAGGTCGAACGAGTAGACCTCGTCGTCGCCCGCAAAGGTGCGGCCGACCGACCACTGGATGCCCTTGGCCAGCATGCGGTCGAGGATGCCGAGCCGCTTGTAGATCTCCAGGCTCTTCTGCGCGTAGCAGATGCCGCGGCTGGCGGCGCCGCGCACGCCGACCGTGTCGTCCTCGTCGAGCACGACCGCCGGGATGCCGCGCAGCGCGCAGTCGCAGGCGGCAGTGAGTCCGGTCAGCCCCGCGCCGACGATCACGACCGGATGCCGCAGCCGCTCGCCGCGCAGCTCCGCCGGCTCGACGAACGGATACA
Source organism: Burkholderiales bacterium (assembly GCA_037446035.1). GTDB lineage: Bacteria > Pseudomonadota > Gammaproteobacteria > Burkholderiales > Burkholderiaceae_F > DSNY01. Next base: position 809 of record JBBIJJ010000281.1, on the reverse strand, counting down.
CCGGCAACTCGTACGTGCCGCCGGTGACGGCGGTCGCCGCGCGGGTCGCCGCAGGAAACGTGTGGTCGTCGGGCATCGAGGAGCGAGGGTTCAGGACGCCGTGCGGCGGCTTGCGGGCGAGCCGCCGACGTGTTTGGGTTCGATATTCGAGTTCAATGATCGAGCGTTACCAGTCCCTTTGACAACAGCCGGGCCCTCGGGATGCTGCGCCGGGGCGTCGCTTCGAGCCGTCGGATCTCGTCATCACGAGCGATCACCTCGGCTTTCCGAGCCGCTGCCTTCGCCGTCAATGCGAGCTTAAGGCGAGGAGCCTCAGCCAAGCGCAACGCCGAGATCCCTCGCTCGGCTCGGGATGACGGCAGCGTCAAGCGAAACGGCGAGCCCCGGATTTCCGAGCCGCTCCCTTCGTCGTCATTCCGAGCCAAAGGCGAGGAATCTTTGCCAATCGCAACGCCGAGATCCCTCGCTCGGCTCGCGATGACGGCAGCGTCAAGTGGGACGGCAGGAATCGTCATTCAGAGCCGGCCCCGTTCATGGCCAATCCGACCGGCGCCCTTATCGTCATTCCGAGCCAAAGGCGAGGAATCTCAGCCAAGCGCAACGCCGAGATCCCTCGCTCGGTTCGGGATGACGGCAGCGTCAAGTGGGACGGCAGGAATCGTCATTCAGAGCCGGCCCCGTTTATGGTCAATCCGACCGGCGCCCTTATCGTCATTCCGAGCCAAAGGCGAGGAATCTCAGCCAATCGCAACGCCGAGATCCCTCGCTCGGCTCGGGATGACAGCAGCGTCAAGTGGGACGGAAGGAAT
>JBBIJJ010000280.1:0-4171 GCA_037446035.1 Burkholderiales bacterium | reverse complement strand
GTTCAAGGCCGACGGCCAGTTCAACGCCGCCGGCTCGAGCTTTCGCAACGAGGCGCTGCGCTTCGGCGAGCTGGGCGCGCGCGCGCCGAAGGTCGATCTGGCCGACTACGTCGTCAATCTGCGGCTGCGCGACACGTCGCTGGCGATCGGCCATCTGACCTACGGCAACAATGCGCTGCTGCAATCGGGTTACGGCAGCCGCGGCGTGACGCTGGCGCAGAAGTTCGGCGAGCGTTTCGACGTGTCGGTCAACGCGATGAACGGCACCAGCATCGTCGGCTACGACAATTTCTTCGGGCTGGCCAGCGCCGAGCATCGCGTCGCCGGCGCCACCGCGGGGCTGGAGCTCGTCGGCACGCGGCCCGGCGCGCTGCGCGCCGAAGTCGCGCTGCTCACCGCCCGGCTCGAGTCGCGCACGCCCTTTGACGCCGGCGCGGTGCCCGACGCCGAGCAAAGCCGCGGCTTCGGCTTACGGCTGACCGGCAGCACCGAGGGCCGGCGCGTGCGCGGCGACGCCGTGTTCGCGCGCAGCCGCTTCGTCAACCCGTTCGACCCGGCGCTTGCGCAGGGCGGCGAGCTGCAGCCGGTGCGGCGCGTGAGCGCAGCCGCACGCCAGTTGGACTTCGCCGTCGATCTGCTGCAAAACGTCAGGCGCACGCCGGAAGCGCAGCCGCTGACGGTGACGCTGGCGCTGCATCACCAGCAGGTCGCGCCGCTTTACAAGAGCATCGGCGCCTCGGTGGCGGCCGATCAGCGGCTGGATCGCGCGGCGCTGACCGCACAGTCCGGCGGCGCGCAGATGCAACTTAACGCCGCGCGCCAGCGCGACAACCTCGACGACGTGCCGACGCTGCTGACCACGCGCACCGACAACGCCGGCGCCGGCCTCACGCTGCCGCTGGCGCAGTGGTTCGGCGGCGGCGGCGAGTCGTGGTGGCCGCAGCTCGGCTACACGCTGGCCGTGGTGCGCCAGCGCGCGCTGAACGCGCCGGCGACCGAAGCTTCGGGCGTCGCCGCCACACACCGGCCGGACCAGCGCAACGTCAGCCACAATGCCACCCTGAACCTCGCGCGCGGCGCGTTCAGCGTCGGCTACACGCTGGCGCGTTCCACGCAGGACAACCGGCAGCCCGGCCGCGAGACGGCGGACTTCGAGAACCTCGGCCATCAGATCACGCTCGGCCTGCGCCTCGGCGAGCGCATCCACGTCAACCTCGGCGGCAACGTCAACCGCAACTACAGTCGCGAAAAGGACCTCGCCATGACCACGCGCGGCGGCAACGGCGGGTTCGACTGGCAGCTTTCGGACCGCTTCGCGCTGGCGGCCAACGCCGGGCGCACGCTCGGCGGCGACTCGCGCGACCGCACCGCCAGCGCCGCCAACAACGCGCAGGCGCAGTTGACGTGGCGCTTCGATGTGGCGTCGTTCGGCCGCAAGCTGCCGGGCCAGGTGTTCGTGCGCTACGTGCGCCAGGAAAACGCCAGCCGCGATGCGAGCTTCGGCATCTCGAACCGGGGGGCGACCTGGGCCTGGGATGCGGGCTTGTCGCTGAGCCTTTTCTGAGCGGGAGCGTGCCGATGATCCGCCTGTTCTTGCTGCTCGCAGCGCTCGCCGCAGGCGCGCCCGTCGGTGCGGTCACCGCGGTCAACCCGTTCGGTGTGAGCGTGCGCGCCTCCGGCCCGACCACCGTGTTCCTGACGTTCCAGAACCTCGACCCCGGCGAGACCGCGGTCGAGGCGTTCTGGTGCGGCGAACTGCTGCCCGCGGTGATCGCCGCCAATCCCACCTTGCAGTTGCCGTTCGCGGTGCAGACCGCCGATCCGTGCGTGCCCGGCACCGTCTACGGCCGGCTGCCGCTGCGGCTGGATCGTTCGCGTCCGAGCGCGAGCGGCGGCGTGGCCAACTTCACCGACATCATGACGATCCCCGCCTCGGTGGCGCGGCGCGCGTACCAGGACGCGCAGGCGGGATTGAACTCGGCTTTTTTCTACGTGCGGCGTTTTAGCGGCGGCATCGGCGGCGACAAGTTCGTGATCGTGACCTGCCGCATGACCGGCGGCGGCGCGCGCGTGCCGCTGGCGCTGATGGACGTGCGGCTGGCGTTCGCCGAAGCCGCCGCCGGTGCGGTGCTGGCACTCGAACGCGGCACCGTGCCGCCGCGCTTCGAAGCGCGCATCCGCTACAACGGCACCGGCACGCTGAAGGGTCGCTGGGAGGTCGTGATGCCAGGCGACCCGGAGCCGACCGACGAAGACCTGCTGACCGAAGCGACGCTGCCGGTGGAGCGGCGCGCGCTGCAGCGCCGCTACACGCTGCTGGACCGCTTCGAGCAGTTCCTGCCGCCGACCGGCGAAGCGGTGATCGCCGGCCCCGATCCGCGCCGTGTGCCGCATCAGAGCGACGGCGCGTACAAGATCCTGCTGCGCATCGAAGCCAGCGACGACAAGGAAGCGGACTCCAACACCGGCGGCGGCCGCATCGCGCACGCCGGCGGCGTGGCCGGGTTTCCGATGCCGGTATTGCGCTACTACGTCGGCAGCGGCGCGGCGCTGGAACAACTGGCGGCGGCCACCGGCACGCTGCGGCTGATCGCGCCCGAGGCCGAGGCGCGCGTGAAGGCCGACGCGCCGTTGCAATTCAGCTTCGCCAGCGGCGAGCGCGCCGCGCTGCTGAAGCTCGAAGTGCAGGCCGACGGCGCCACCGTGCTCGCCGCGCTGCTGGCGCCGCAGGCATCCGACTACACCGCGCCGCCGTTCGTGCTCGAGGCCAACCGCGGCAAGCCACTGCGCTGGCGCGTCGTCGCGCTGGATGCCGCTGGCGCCGCGCTCGCCGCCAGCCCCTGGCGCACGGTGACGGTCGAACCGTAACGCTTGACAGCGCGCCACGCTTGCGCGAGAAGGCGGCACATGCCTGCCGATCTTCCGCCCGGTGTCGTGCTGCTCGATTCGGTCGCGCAGACGGCCGCCGAACACGCCGGCTGCGTCGTCGTCACCGGCTCGCACGCCGGGCGCAGCGTGGTCAAGTACGCGGCTGCGGTGCCCGCGAGGCTGTACGTGTTCAACGACGCCGGCGTCGGCAAGGACGGCGCCGGCATCGCGGCGCTGACCGAACTGGAGGCACACGGCTTCGCGGCCGTCGCGGTGGCGCACACATCGGCGCGCATCGGCGAGGCGCTCGATGCATGGCAGCACGGCGTGCTCTCGACCGTCAACGCGCCGGCGCGCAAACTGGGGCTCGCCCCCGGGCAACGGCTGCGCGAAGCGCTCGCCGCGCTGTAGGCGGGCGCCGCGGGCGGGCGCCGCGTCGGATGGCTCGACGGTTCGTTCGGAAGGGAGACGCCATGCCTTCGCTGAAGATCCAGTTTCCCGGCAGCCTCACCGCGCAACTGGCGGCGCGGCTCGACCTGCCCGATGCGCCGCCGCACGCGTACGCGCTGTTCGCGCACTGCTTTACCTGCTCGAAGGATTCGCGCGCGCCGACGTACATCGCCCGAGTGCTGACCGAGCAGGGCATCGCGCTGCTGCGCTTCGACTTCACCGGGCTGGGCGGCAGCGAAGGCGACTTCGAGAACACCGACTTCTCGTCGAACGTCGCCGACCTGCGCGCGGCGGCCGACTGGCTGCGCGCGCAGCACAAGGCGCCCGTGCTGCTGATCGGGCACTCGCTCGGCGGCGCGGCGGTGCTCGCGGCCGCCGGCGACATTCCCGAAGCCCGCGCGGTCGTCACGCTCGGCGCGCCGTTTTCGCCGCAGCACGTGACGCGGCAGTTCCGCGATGCGCTGCAGCTCATCGAGCGCGAAGGCGCGGCCGAGGTCACGCTCGCCGGTCGGCCGTTCCGGCTGCGGCGCGAGTTCCTCGGCGACCTGGCGGGCCAGCGGCAGGCCGAACGCATCGCCCAGCTGCGCCGCGCGCTGCTCGTGATGCACGCGCCGAACGACGATGTGGTCGGCATCGACAACGCGACCGACATCTTCGTCGCCGCCAAGCATCCGAAGAGCTTCGTCTCGCTCGACACGGCCGACCATCTGCTCGCGCGCGCCGAGGATGCGCGCTACGCCGCGCAGGTGATCGCCGCGTGGGCGAGCCGCTACCTGCCCGCGCCGCGGCCGACTTGAGTTCCTCGGCCTTCGAAGTTCCGGATCCGGCTGCAGAAGCATGGCGGCAGTGAACC
>JBBIJJ010000279.1:0-4213 GCA_037446035.1 Burkholderiales bacterium | reverse complement strand
GGTTAATGAGTGAGGACGGTCGCGGCGGGTGCCGCGTGATGCGCATCCCACCAGCGGCGCGCCGCGACGTTGGTCCACGGCATCTGCACGAGCAGCGCATCGAGCGCCTCGATCACCGCGACGGCCGACGGCGGACGGCGTTCGGGCGACTTTTCCAGGCAGCGCGCAATCAGCGCGTCGAGCGACGGCGGCACGGGCATCGGCGCCACGCTGCTCGCGCGCGGCGCGGGCGTATGCACGACCTGGTAGGCGAGCGCCAAGTCCGAGTCGGCCTGAAACGGCGGCCGCCCGGCGAGCAGAAAAAAACCCACCGCGCCGAGCGCATACAGATCGGAGCGGTGCCCGGCCTCGTCGGGCCGCTCGATGCGCTCGGGCGCCATGTACGCGGGCGTGCCCAGCACGCGCAGCGCGCGCGTCAGGTCGCGCGTGGCCTCGGTGCGCGTGTCCTTGACGAGCCCGAAGTCGAGCACCTTGACCACGTCGTGTTCGCCGCCGCGCCGGCACAGCATCACGTTCGCGGGCTTGATGTCGCGATGGACCAGGCCGCGCTCGTGCGCCTCCGACAGCGAACCGGCGATGCCGCGCAGCACGTGCGCGGTGCGCGCGGCGTCCAGCGGTCCGTGCGTCTCGACGATCTGCTGCAGCGTCAGCCCGTCGAGCAACTCCATCGCATAGAACGGCTGGCCTTCGGGCGTGCGGCCGTAGTCGTAGATCTCGATCGTGTTCGGGTGCATCAACTGGCTCGCCAGCCGCACTTCGCGGTCGAAGCGCGCGAGCGCCTCGTCGTTGGCCACCGCCAGCTCGATGATCTTGACGGCAGTCGGGCGCTTCAGCAGCCGGTGCCGCGCGCGGTACACGCGCGCCATGCCGCCCTGACCGACCTCCTCGAGCAGCTCATAGTTGCCGACGCGTTTGGCTTCCTGCGTCTCGATCTCCATGCGGCGGATGCGCAGCAGCGCCACCACCAGCCCGAACACGGCGATGCCGATGCCGAGGCCGAGCAGCAGGAACGCGCGCTCGAGCCGCACGAGCGGCGCGAAGGCCTCGTCTTCGGCCACTTCGACCGCGATGCCGAAGCCGAACTCGTCCAGCCAGCGCCACGCGCCGACCACCGCCTTGCCGAGATAGTCGTCGTACGGTTGCAGCAGCTCGCCCGCGCGCGGCCCGTCCGGGCGCGCCACCGCGGCGAGCGCGGCGGCGATCAGGCGAGTGGGCCGCGGCGTCGCGCCTGCGGCTTGCGGATCGTTCAGCTCGACGCGCAGGATCGACGATTCGCCGCGCCGCACGAGTCCCATGTCCTCGAGCGTTGCGCGAAAGCGGCTTTCGGACAGCAGCCGCCCGCGCGCGTCGAACGCGTAGATCTCGCCGGTTTCGCCGAGCCGCGCCGCTTCGAAGAGCTTGGAGAACCGCTCGTTGGCCGGCTTGCCGATGTCGAGCACCGCGATCACCGCGCCCCGCGCATCGCGCACCGGCGCGGCGATCCACACCTTCGGCACTTCGCGGCGCGGGCCACTCGCCACGCCGATGCGCTCGACCTCGTCGAGGGCACCGGTGAAGCGTGTGGCGCCGGCGAACACGGGGTCGAACACCGCACGGCGCTGCGCGTCGAGGACGTGCCCGCACTTGAGCGTATCGCGCGCGGCCAGCACGCGGCCGTTGCGATCGATCAGGTGCACGGCGGCCGCGAGTTCCTCCTGCCGCAGCAGCTCGACCGTCGCGATCAGGCGCGCGCCGCGCTCGCTGCGGCAGGCGGCGGCCGCGCTGCCGGAGCGTGCCTCTGCGAGCAGCGCCTCCGCGGCGGCGGCGATGCGCTGATCGGACGCCCAGCGCTGCACGTTCAGGCGCTTCTCGACGATCCAGGTTTCGGTCGTCGTCGCCTGGCTGGCCACGAGCGAACGCAGGTTCGCGGCCGCCAGCTCGATCAGGGCATTGCGCACGCCGGCGTAGATCCACACGCCGAGCGCAGCCGCCAGCAGCAGCGCGGCGGCGACTTCGACGGGGCGGGCGCGCGCAAAGGCGCCGAGTCGCGCGAGCAGCGTCGACTCAGACATCGTGCCCTGCGGCCCGCGCGCGCCTCACCCCGGCACCGCCGCGACGATGCGCGCGACGGCGCTGGTCAGTTTCTTCGCGTAGGCGATGTGCAGGAACTCGTTGGGGCCGTGCGCGTTGCTCTTCGGGCCCAGCACGCCGGTCGTCAGGAACTGCGCGTTCGGAAACCTTAACGCCAGCATGTTCATGAAGGGGATCGTGCCGCCCTCGCCCATCCACGCGGCGTCGCGTCCGAACGCAAAGCGCGACGCCTCGTCGGCGCTGCGCGCGAGCCACGGTGCGGTCGGCGGCGCGTTCCAGCCGGTGGCGCCGAAATCCTCCTCGAAGGTCACGCGCGCGTTGTACGGCGGATCGCTTTCCAGAAGCTGCTTGAGCACGCGCGTGGCGCGTTCGCCGTCGACGGTCGGCGGCAGCCGCAGCGAAAGCTTGAACGAGGTCTTCGGCCGCAACACGTTGCCGGCCGCATCGATGCTCGGAAAGCCCGCCGCGCCGGTGACCGACAGGGCGGGCCGCCACGTGCGGTTGAGGATCGCTTCGACCGGGTCGGTGCTCGTCGGCAGCGCGTGCGCGTGCGCGTCGGGCCCGTGGTTGCAACCGACCCACGGAAACTGCTTCCACACCTGGTCACCGAGGATCGCCGCCGCCGCGTGCACCTGCTGCATGCGCTCGGCGGGAACCTCGGCATGGAACGCCGGCGGCAGCACGCGGCCGGTCGCCGGCTCGTCGATGCGGTTGAGCAGCTGGCGCGCGATGCGCATCGACGACGGCACGATGCCGCTGGCGTTGCCCGAGTGCACGCCTTCGGTCAGCACTTCGACCGTCAGCACGCCGCCGACGAGCCCGCGCAGCGAGGTCGTCACCCACAGCTGCTCGTAGTTGCCGCAGCCCGAGTCGAGCCCGGCGACCAGTGCGACGTCGCCGAGCCGCGGTACCAGAAGTTCGAGGTACGCCGGCAGGTCGAAGCTGCCGCTTTCCTCGCAGGTCTCGATGATGCCGACGCAGCGCGGGCGCGGCACGCGCTGCGCGTCGAGCGCGGCGATCACGGTCAGCGCGGCATAGATCGCGTAACCGTCGTCGGCGGCGCCGCGCCCGTACAGCAGGTCGCCTTCGATCACCGGCTTCCACGGACCGAGACCGTCGCGCCAGCCGGTCATCTCGGGCTGCTTGTCCAGGTGGCCGTAGAACAGCACCGTGCGATCGTTGCCGCGGCCGCCGGTGGCGGGCACATCGAAGAACAGGCACGGCGTGCGGCCGTCGATCGCGACGATCTCGAGCTTCAGCCCTTCGATCGACTGCGCGCGGCACCAAGCCTCGGCGTCCTGGACCACACGCTGCAGATGGCCGTGTGCGGCCCAGCTCGCGTCGAACGCCGGCGACTTCGCCGGCACCTTCACGTAGTCGACGAGCCGCGGCACGAGGTCCGCATCCCATTTGCGGTCGACGAAGTGCTGAAGATCGGCGAGGTTCATGGCGTGTGTGCGCGAAGACGGGAGCGCGCAGGATAACCGAGCGTGACCATTGGCAGCGGTGCAGCGGTCGCGATCGACCCACGGCGAAGCTGCTGGCGAAAAGGTTCAGCCCATCGCTGCACGCACCAACGACGATTGCAAGCGATTCGGATAGGGCCCGACACGGCCAGCGAACTGCGCCGCCCGGTGTTGCCCTCGCGCGCAGGTGAGCCGCATTGTCTCGAAGGCTCGATCAGATGGCGCGTGATCTATGCGGAACGATCGGCGCTCGAGCCGCAGGGCGAATCGATCGCAAGAGCCCGATATGCGGCAGGCCTGGGAATCTGGCGCAACTTCGCGGTCACGCGCGGCCCTTACGATCCTCTGCCGCGGTGCGGGGGGTTGGCATGGGCTGTCTACAGCGCCGACAGTCAGCGCATGGTGTATCAGTTCTCCGAGCGGGAGCCGTACTGGGTCGAATACGCCATGTGCCCCGATGGAACCACCAGAGGCCCCTGCGGGCCGATCGTCGGAGGCGTGTACGGTTCCGCAAGCTTCGCGGGACAATGTGCCGATTAGGAGTCGGCTCCACACCACCGGTCAGAAGGTGTGAATCTTTCTGCTGCGCGGCCCGCTGGCGTCGTTGCGCGCTGCTCGGGCCTCGCCTATCTACTTGATATGTCTCGGCCCTGCGGCTGCGTGCGCCTAGCCAGCGG
>JBBIJJ010000278.1:0-4246 GCA_037446035.1 Burkholderiales bacterium | reverse complement strand
GTGAACTGAACCCTGGATCCGGCAGTCGGTCGCTCGCCGTCCGCCCGCCGTCCGCCCGATCCGACGCCTCGGGTCACTCCGCGCCGCAGGTCCGCGTCGTGCCGCGCCGCAGGTCCGCGTCGTGCCGAGCCAAAGTTCCTCGTCATTCCGAGCCGAGTTTCGTCGTCATTCCGAGCCGAAGGCGAGGAATCTCACCCGCTCGCCACGCCGAGATCCCTCGCCGCGCTCGGGATGACATGCCGAGCCGGGCCGTCCTCGTCATTCCGCGCCGCAGGTTCGCGTCGTGCCGAGCCGAAGGTTCTCGTGATTCCGAGCCGAGTTTCCTCGTCATTCCGAGCCGAGTTTCGTCGTCATTCCGAGCCGAAGGCGAGGAATCTCACCCGCTCGCCACGCCGAGATCCCTCGCCGCGCTCGGGATGACATTCCGAGCCGCGCCGCCCTCGTCATTCCGAGCCGCGCCGTCCTAGTCATCATTCCGAGCCGCATCGTCCTTGTCATTCCGAGCCGAAGGCGAGGAATCTCACCGGCTCGCAACGCTGAGATCCCTCGTTTCACTCGGGATGACGGGGGCAGCGCTCGCGACGACGGGGGCAGCGCTCGCGACGACAGGGGCAGCGCTCGCGACGACGGGGGCAGCGCTCGCGACGACAGGGGCAGCGCTCGGGGTGACAAGGTCAGCGCTCGGGGTGACAAGGTCGGCGCTCGGGGTGACAAGGTCGGCGCTTGGGACGACAAGGTCAGGTTCTCTCGATGACAAAGTCGGCGCTCTCGATGGCGAGGTCAGGCGCTCTCGATGACACGGATGGCGCTCGCGACACGGTCGCTGGCGCCTGGATTGGCGGAGCGTTCGCACGCCGACCCGAGGGCCGCCTCGCTGCACCCCGCGCAACCGTCCGGATCCCGGAGTCGGTTCTACACTGTCCGCATGGCGCTGCTGCATACGTCGGTCGGAGGGCAGTTCGCATGGCTGGCAGCCGTGCTGTTCGCGCCGATCCTGCTGTGGGCGCTCGTCAGCGTGCGCGGGCGATTCCTGCCGGATGGCTCGGCGCAGCATGCCTGGCTTGCCGGCACCGTCTGCGTCGCGCTGCTGTGGTCGCTGCCGGTCGGATCGGCGCAGGGCGTGCAGTTCGGGCTGCTCGGCGCGGCGTTGTTCGCGTTGTTGTTCGGCCGCACACGGGCCATTTTGGGGCTGGTCGCGGCGCTGGCCGTGAACGCGGCGTTCACCGGCGGGGCATGGAGCAACTTCGGGCTGAACGGACTGCTGTTTGCCGCGTTGCCGGCGTGGATGGCCACGGCCTTGCAGCGGCAGATCGAAGCGCGGCTGCCGAAGAACCTCTTCGTGTTCATCATCGGCAACGGCCTGTTCGTCGTGCTGGTCACGACCGCGGCCACCAGCGTCGCGCAATTGCTCGTCGCGGCCGCCGTTGCGGCGCCGGCCGCCTCCGCGCAGCTAGCCGACGCGCTCGGCTACGCGCTGCTGCTCGCGTGGGGCGAGGCGCTCGCCAGCGGCATGATCTTCTCCGCGCTCGTCATTTTCCGGCCGAAGATCGTGCTGACCTACCGGCAGGATCTGTACCTGCCGCCGCGCGGTCGCTGAGGTTGGACAACGGCGATCCCCGGCGTGCTCTGCGCGAGCGAGGGCTCGACGCCGATCGCCTGCGAAAGGGCCGCTGCTGCACGCGGCCCCAGAGACATTCCCGGCATCGCGCAGTCGGGCGGACGCGCGTGCGGCGCGCTGCAGTTTCTTCTCTCGCCGTTGCTGCAGAAAAGCGCGGAGAGGGCCTGCGCGTCATTGGGGCCGGCCCCAGAAGAAGTAGATCGCGCTCGACCCGCCGAAGGTGCGGCCGAGCGCGAAGTACACGGGGCCGAGCAGCGACTCGGCGCCGAAGAACAGCGATCCCGCGTGCGCGAACTCGGACCAGCGCAGCGTCTGCCGGCGCGCGATCGCGCTGCCGGCTTCGAGCGAAAAGCCCACGTACACGGGCATCGCGATGTCGCCGAAGGCGTCCGAGACGTTGCGGTACGCCTGCGCGCGCAGCAGCGCGAAGCGCGCGCCGCTGAACCGGCCCGTGGGCGTGCCGGACAGGTTGAACAGCCCGCCCAGGCGGAATGCCCCTTCCTGCGCGGCCACGCCGCCGCGCGCGGCGAGCGCGACGGTGTAGCGGCCGAAGGTCGTGGGTTTCAACGCCTCGACCGACCATGCGTTGCGCGCCTGCGCGCTGCCGGCCGGAACGTTGTAGCGCTGGTACGCAAGGTTCGCGAAGAATCCGCGGCGCGGGTAGTTGACCGTATCGAGCGTGTCGAGCCGCAGTTCGGCACCGGCGGCCGTCACGAGCGTGCGCGCCGCCGGCAGCACCGGCGGGCCGATCAGCCGTGTCGTTTCGATCTGCGCGCGGCCGATCCCCGCGCGCAACGATCCGAGTCGCGGCAGCGCCAGCCCCACCGCGACGTCCGCGCCGACGGTCGCGTTGCGAAAACGCGCGAACGGCTCGTCGCCGACGAACAGGTCGAAGTCCTCGCGTTGCGCCGCGATCCGCGGCAGCACGAACCAACGGCTGCCCGGCGCAAGCGGCTGGTACAGCTCGGTCAGCAGCCGCTGCGTGTCGCCGACCTGCAGCTCGTTGCGCCACTCCGCACCCCACGCATTGAGCCAGCCCCAGGTGTGCGCGATCAGCAGGTTGAACGTGCTGTCGGTGTCGAAATCGGTCTGCAGGTTGCCGCCGACGCGCAGCGCGTTGTAGCCCCATGACTTCTCCAACGGCGTGACGATCAGCGTGCGCCGCGGGCCGTCGTCGATCAGGCTGTAGCTGACGGATTCGAAGTCGCCGCGGCCGAACACTTCCTGCACCGCGCGTGCGATCTCGTCCGTGGCGATCGGCCTGTCGAGGGGCACGTCGATCTCGCGGCGGATCGCCTCGGGATTGACGGTGCGCAATCCGGCGACCTGCACGTCGGTCAGCGCGACGGGTCGATCCTCGCGCACCGGCGCCGTTCGGTGCTGCTCGAACGCGGCGTACGCGGCCGCGTCGAGCGCGCGCGGCGCGAACCGGTCGGCGAGCCTGCGCGCGGCCGCTTCGCCGGCGGCGATGATCGCCTCGTGGCGGGCGAAGTCGCCGGGGCCGAAGGGCGCGAGATCGGGCGTGATCAGGATGTCGTCGGGCGCCAGCTCGGCCAGGCTGCGCTCCACGTTCTGCTCGGTCAGGATGTTGATGACCTGCTCGGTCACCGCGAGCACGCTCGTCAATTGCTCCTTCGGCAGCAAGGGCCTGCCGACGTTGACCGCAATCACGCGATCCACACCCATCTGCCGCGCAAGGTCGACCGGCAGATTGCGCACCAGCCCGCCGTCGACCAGCGGCCGGCCATCGACCTCGACCGGCGCGAACGCCGCGGGCACCGACATCGACGCGCGCATCGCGGTCGACAGCGAGACGTTCTTCTGCAGCACGACCAGCTTTCCGGTCGCCAGATCGGTCGCCGCCGCGGCGAATGGGATCGGCAACTTCGCCAGATCGTTGATCTCCTTCACGGGCCCGCCGAGCGCGCGCAGAAACAGCTCCAGGTTCTGGCTGCCGACCGCGCCGCGCGGCAGCGTCAGCCCGTCGGCCTTGATGCCGAACTCGACGTTCGACAGGTTCTTGTAGTCGTCCTCCTTGCGGCGAAAGTGCAGCGATTCGCGCGGCGCGCGCAACGAAAAGATGTTGTTCCAGTCGGTCGTGCGGGCGAGCTCCTCCAACTGCTGCGGCGTGTAGCCTGCGGCATAGCCGCCGCCGACGATGGCGCCCATGCTGGTCGCGGCGATCGCGTCGACCGGCACGCGCAGCTCGCGCAGCACCTTCAGCACGCCGATGTGCGCGAACCCGCGCGCGCCGCCGCCGGACAGCACGAGTCCGATGCGCGGCCGCTGCCACGCGGGGGCGGCCGGCGCCGACCCCGATTGCGCCGCGGCCGGAGCGGCGGCGAACACAGCGGCGAGCCAGGCGGCCAACAGCATGACTGCGATCGGCGTGCGAGCCATCCTTGATCCGGGAATCGGGCAATTGTCGTCCGATCGCTGCGCCGCCCCGGGGCATTTCGAGCCGAAGTCCATCGTCATTCCGAGCCGAAGTTCCTCGTCATTGCGAGCCGAAGTTCCTCGTCATTCCGAGCCGAAGGCGAGGAATCTCAGCCGCTCGCCGCGCCGAGATCCCTCGCGACGCTCGGGATGACATCCCGATGCGAAGTCCATCGTCATTCCGAGCCGAAG
>JBBIJJ010000277.1:0-4273 GCA_037446035.1 Burkholderiales bacterium | reverse complement strand
GTCATTCCGAGCCGAGGTTGCTCGTCATTCCGAGCCGAAGTCCCTCGTCATTCCGAGCCGACGGCGAGGAATCTCACCCGCTCGCCACGCCGAGATCCCTCGCTGCGCTCGGGATGACGACATCGGCGCTGCGCTCGGGATGACGACGTCGGCGCTGCGGGCGGCAGCGCCGGCGCGCGGGGTGCTCGGCGTCGGCGCGCGGGTCGTCGCCTGTGCGGCATTCCGGGCGCCTGCGCCCTGCGCCAGCGCGAGATGACCCGCTCGATCGCGGCTTCACGCGCTGGGTGAGCGCAGTCGAAGCCGCAAAGGCCGGCCGAACAACGCCCTTGCGCGAAACTGCATCGGTGGACTGCCGGATTCAGGTTCAGCGCGCTCGTGTTCTCCCGAGCCCAGCGAGGGATCTCGGCATGGCGAGCGGCCGAGATTCCTCGCCCCGGCTCGCGGCGAGCGCTCTGAATGAGGAAGCGGTGCCGGCTCAAGGCCGGGGCTGAATGGCGAGGCGGCGCTCACTCGGAACGAACCCGCGGCGCCGTCATCGGCAGCACGCTTGTTTGCCCGCTACCGCAGGCGGCACCGGCAGTCGAGGGGGCGGAGCCTCGCCGTCAGCACTGGCCGGAGCGCGCCACGCACCGGCGCGCTGGCTTGACCGGCGTCACGCCCGCGGTCGACCCGCGTGCGAATCTTCAAGATAAATGCTTGGTCAGTGCAGAAGCACGGCCACGCCGATCGGAGGTAGCGTGGGTTCGAGGTCATGCGCGCGGCGAGCCGGCACGATGATGTCGGCGGCCAGACGCTCGGCCGGCAGGGTCGCCGTAGCGCCCAGCATCCACAGGCGCGAGGTAATGGGGGCAAGCCGTGCGGCCAGTTCGGCAGCGTGCGTGTCGCGCGAAGTGCTGGTTGCCATGGCTTTCTCCAGACGTACGTGCACTGTAGTGTCGGACGAATTCCTACAAACGGCGAAAAGGGCCGGGTTCGACGGCGAATTCGACGATCGCGCCGATGCGTCATAGGCGTTGCGGGTCGGCCCGACGCAGACTGAGCAAGCGTTGCGGTACGCGCGACGGTCTGAACGCCCAGCCCTTCCACGCTGCCGCTATTCGTCGGAGGGCAGGGCGGTTCGCGCGGTCAGCGGTCTACTCCCGCTCGCTGCGCGCTCGGTAGGTTGGTGGAGCGGGCGGTTTCCGATGGACCGGGCTCAGAGCGCAGTGAAGCAGTCGCGTGCGCGTCGGCGAGGTGACTCGTCGCGCTGGACCGAGTTCGGCGCTGCCCCCGCGGTCCCGTTCGTCGATCCGCTCTATGCGGCGCAGGCCGGATGGGAAACCTGGCTGGGCGGACGGCTGCCGGCTGAAGAAATCGCCGCGCGCCGCGACGCGCGGCTGCGCGCGACGATCGAGTTCGCGCGCACCTATTCGCCGTACTACCGCGCGCTGTATCGCGACCTGCCGCCGACCCCTGCGCTCGCGCTCGACCGCGTGCCGGTCGTCGACAAGCGCGCGCTGATGGAGCACTTCGACGAGGTCGTCACCGATCGCGCGGTGACCCGCGGCGGCGTGCGGCGCTTCGTCGGCGACCCGCGTCGCATCGGCCGGCCTTTCCTCGGGCGTTATGCGGTATGGAGCAGTTCCGGGACGCTCGGCGAACCGGGTTATTTCGTGCATGACGGCCGCGCGCTCGCGGTGTACGACGCGCTCGAACTGCTGCGCTTCCGCGCGGCCAACGCGGCAGCCGGCGCGGCGGCCGCCTGGGCGCCGGCGCAACGCTATGCGCTGGTGGCGGCGATCGATGGGCACTTTGCCGGCATCGCCACGCTGCGGCGACTCGTGCTGCTGTATCCGTGGCTCGCGGCGACGACCCGCGCGTTCTCGCTGCTGCAGCCGGTGGCCGCGCTGGTCGCCGAACTGAACGACTACCAACCGGCGCTGCTGGCGACCTATCCGACCGCCGCGGAGGTGCTGGCTGACGAGCAGGAGGCCGGCCGTCTGCGGCTGGCGCTGAGCGAAATCTGGGCCGGCGGCGAGTGCCTGCCACGCGCCGTGCGCGCCCGGCTGGCACGCGTGTTCGGGTGCACCGTGCGCTGCGGCTACGGCGCGTCGGAGTTCCTGTCGATCGGCTGGGAGTGCACGCACGGGCGTTTGCACTTGAACGCCGACTGGGTCGTGCTCGAGCCGGTCGACGCGCATCATCGCCCGGTGCCGCCCGGCGTGCCCTCGCATACGGTGCTGCTGACCAATCTCGCGAACCGGGTGCAGCCGCTGATCCGCTACGCGTTGGGTGACTCGGTCACGCTGGATCGTCACACCTGCCCGTGCGGCTGCGCGCTGCCTGCGATGACCGTCGAAGGGCGGCACGACGACGTGCTCGTGTACCCGCGCGCCGACGGCATCGCGGTCAAGCTGCTGCCAATGGCGCTGTGCACCGTGCTGGAGGACGACGCGGGGGTCAACGACTTCCAGCTCGTTCAACCGGACGCCCGTGCGCTCGGCGTTCGCTTGGGCAGCCGGGAGCGCCGTCACGGCCGGCGCGTGCTGCACGCGCTGCGCGCCTACCTCGGCGCGCAGGGGCTTGGCCACGTGCGCGTGTCGATCGAACCCATCGGGCCGCAGCGCGAGCCCAGAAGCGGCAAGCTGCGCCGCGTGCAGGCGATGCGACCGCGCGGCTGACCGCGGACGTTCGTGTCGGGCAGAATCGGCGCCGTGTTCTCACGGCTGCGCAAGCTGATGCCCACGACGAACCTCGGACGCGCCGGCGCCGCGCTCGCGCTGGCCGCGCTGGTGGCCGCCGGCGCCGGCTGCAGCACGCTCGGCTACTACGCGCAGGCCGCGCACGGGCACCTGTCGATGCTCGCCGCGGCGCGCCCGATCGACGACTGGCTCGCCGACCCGGCCGCGCCGGCGCCGCTGAAGCAGCGGCTCGAGCGCGCGCGCGCGATGCGCGCGTTCGCCGCCAGCGAACTGGGGCTGCCCGACAACCGCAGCTACACCGCATACGCGGACCTGAAGCGGCCGGCGGTGGTCTGGAACGTTTTCGCGGCGCCCGAGCTGTCGCTGCAGTTGAAGACCTGGTGCTATCCGTTGTTCGGCTGCGCGTCGTATCGCGGCTACTTCGACCACGGTGCCGCGCAGGCGCTCGCAGACGAGTTGCGCGCGCACGGCTACGACGTGCAGGTCGGGCCGGTGCCCGCGTATTCGACGCTGGGCTGGATGGACTGGCTGGGGGGCGATCCGCTGCTGAACACCTTCATCGGCTACCCGGACGGGGAACTGGCGCGCATGATCTTCCACGAGCTGGCGCACCAGGTCGTCTACGTCAAGGACGATACGGTGTTCAACGAGAGCTTCGCCACCGCGGTCGAGCGCGCCGGCGTGCGCCGCTGGCTGGCCGCGCACGGCGACGAGGCGCTGCGCGCCGAATACGCGCGCTTCGAGGCGCGCCGCGCGGACTTCGTCGCGCTGCTGCGCGCCCATCGACAGCGTCTGGCCGTGGCCTACGCGCATGGCACCGACGAGGAAAAGCGCGCGCGCAAGCGCGCGATCTTCGAGGACCTGCGGCGCGAATACCTGCGGATCAAGGAAGCGCGCTGGGACGGCTGGTCCGGCTACGACCGGTTTTTCGCGCAGCCGCTAGGCAATGCCCACCTGGCGGCGGTCGGCGCCTACCACGACCTCGTGCCCGCGTTCGAGGCGCTGCTGGAGCGACAAGGCGGCGATCTGCGTCGCTTCTACGCGGAAGTGCGGCGGCTCGCCGCGCTGACCAAGGCGCAACGCGATGCCGCGCTGCGCGCGCTCGCGCCGTCCGCTGCCGATGAAGCGGCGGACGCCGCCGTCCGGCGCGGTTGACCATCGCGCCCGGCGCGAAAGCGACGAGCGATTTCGCGAAGCCAAGAGCGGTCAACCTGAAACCCGCCTTTGAACCACGGAGACACCGAGAACACGGAGAAAAACAAACGGTGGTGCGAATCGGCTCGCTCACCCGGCGGGTGGGGCGGGGAATGCGAGCAAGGACTTCGGCTTTCTCCGTGCCTCTGTGTCTCTGTGGTGAGGAATCCAGGGCCACCTGCCGGACTTGTCGAGGATTGCCCAATCTCGTGACGTCGCTTCTTGCGAGTTCGTGTCGCCCCCGCGGGCGCCGCTTCCGTCATCCCGAGTGGCGCGAGGGATCTCGGCGTTGCGAGCGGCTGAGATTCCTCGCCTTCGGGTCGGAGTGACGACGCGTGCTGGGCTCGGGCGCCGGTTCCGTCATCCCGAGCCGCGCGAGGGATCTCGGCGTTGCGAGC
>JBBIJJ010000276.1:0-4303 GCA_037446035.1 Burkholderiales bacterium | reverse complement strand
GATTCCTCGCGTTCGGCTCGAGTGGACCAAGCGCTGTCATCCCGAGCGAATGCGAGGGATCTCGGCCGTGGCGATGCGCTGAGATTCCTCGGCTCCGCCTCGGAATGACCAGGGACGGTGTGGCTCGGGACGACAAGGGACGATGGCTCGAGCCGAAGCCCGGTCGGCAGGTGCCGGGCGGATTCGTAACGCGACGCGCTGCGTGAGCTCCGTGAGCGATGCGCTGAGATTCCTCGGCTCCGCCTCGGAATGACCAGGGATGGTGTGGCTCGGGACGACAAGGGACGAGGGCTCGAGCCGAAGCCCGGTCGGCAAGAGCCGGGCGGATTCGTAACGCGACGCGCGGCGTGAGCTCCGTGATCCCGGCGTTGGCGAGCCGCGCGACTCTGCGGCGACGGGTGTCAACCACCCAACCACTTCCGGCGCGCGCGCAGCGCCGCGCGGCCGGCCTTCGGATCGACGGTCAGCGTGAACCTGGGCGGCGGCTGGGTGGCGAGTTCGACTTCGAAGCGCATCAGCTCGTCGCGGCGGAATGCCAGCACTTCGACCCGATCGCCCGGGTGGTAGCGCGCCAGCAGCGCGTCGAGGTTCGATGCCGTCACCCGCAGCCCGCCGAGCGCGACCAGCGTATCGCCCGCCGATAAGCCGGCCGCCTGCGCCGGCGCGCCATCGAAGACGTTGGCGATCCGACAGTCGCCGTCGGCGTTGGCCGTCTTGACGCCGAGCAGCGCGAAGTGCGGCGGATCGACCGCGGCGCGTTTTTCACAGCGCACGCCGAACGGTGCGAGCAGTGCGGCGAAGTCCGGATCGCGCGTGCCTTCGGTCCATGCGCGGAAGTGCCGCGCGAGCTTCAACCCCGTGGCTTCTTCGGCAGCCTCGGCCACCTCGCCTTCGTGCAGCCCCGCGTAGGCGGCGCCCGACTGCCGGCAGCGCTGCCACAGCAGCCGCATCACGTCGTCGAGCGAACGCGCACCTTGGGTTTCGCGGCGGATCGTCAGGTCGAGCGCGGCGGCGACGAGCGTGCCTTTCTGGTAGTAGCTGACCACGCTGTTGGGGGCGTTCTCGTCCTGCCGGTAGTACTTGATCCAGGCATCGAACGAGCTTTCGGCGAGCGTCTGCTTCAACCGGCTCGTGCGCTGCATCACCGTCGTCATCGTCCGCGCCAGCGCCTCGAGATACTGTGCCTCGGTCATCAGCCCCGCGCGCGTCACGAGCAGGTCGTCGTAGTACGACGTGAAACCTTCCACCGCCCACAGCAGCCGCGTGTAGTTCTCCTGCGTCAGGTCGTAGGGCACGAAGGCCGCCGGGCGGATGCGCTTGGCGTTCCAGGCGTGGAAGTACTCGTGGCTCGCCAGTCCAAGGAAGTTGCGATAGCCCTCGGTCGAGTCCTTCATCCCGACGAACGGCAGCTCGTCGCGCTTGCACACCAGCGCGGTCGAGCTGCGATGCTCGAGCCCGCCGTGACCTTCGGCCAGCGCAGTGGTCAGGAACGTATAGCGCGCAAACGGCGCCTGTTTGGAACGCGGCTCGAACAGCGCGATGTGCTGCGCGCACAGCTTGGCCAGATCGGCGGTCAGGCGCTCGAGGTCGAGCTTCGGCACGCGGCCGGTGACGGCGATCTCGTGCGGCACGCCGTGCACGTCGAATTCGGCGCGCACGAAGGTTCCCATCTCGACCGGGCAGTCGATCAGCTCGTCGTAACCGGCGGCGATATACGTGCCGAAGCGGCCGTCGCGCGTGCCGCGCGCCGGCATGAGCGCAGTGGCGGCTTTCCAGTCGGCGTAGCGTCGGCCGGCCGGCGGCAGCAGATCGACCAGGCAGTTGTCGCGCTCGTGGCCGAGCGCAAGCAGAAAGACGCTGGTGCCGTTGAAGAACGCGTGCGTCTCGTCCAGATGCGCGCCGCGCACCGACAGGTCGTATGCGTAGACCTCGTAGGCCACCGTCAGCGGGCCGCGTGTGGGTGCCACGCGCCAAGTGTGCTTGTCGAGCTTTTCGATGCCGACCTTGGCGTCGCCCGCGAGCGCCGTGATGCGCACGATGTGGCGCGCGAACTCGCGGATCATGTAGCTGCCGGGGATCCACGCCGGCAGCATGAAGCGCTGGCCTTCGGGGTCGGGGCGCTCGACGGTGACCGTGACGTGGAACAGGTGCGCGGCCGGATTCGCCGGGCGGATTGCGTAGTGAATGGTCATGGTGCGGCCAAGGCCAAAATGGCCGCGAGTCTAGCCCGCATAGTTCACGAGGTCCCCGCGAATGCGTCGGTTCGTCAGCTTCGTCGAGCACTTGCGACGAGCACGCCGCGCAGCCGTTCGGCGCCGGGGCGACGCGGGCTTGCGGGGCCTCTTCGCCCAACTGCGCGGGCACGGGCGCCCGATGCCGCGCCAACGCCTGCAGGCCTTGGCTGCGACCGTCGCGCGCTGCCGCATCCCGCATGCATCCGCGCTGCCGCGTCCCTGGTCAAATGTCCGGGCAAGGCCGGATTTCTCACGAGGGTCGCGGATGATCGCGCCGGGATCGGGCCGATCCGGGCGAGCGCGGCAGCGAGGAACGTCGCCGTCGCGACGTTCCGAGTGAAGCGCCGGCCGGGGGGCGCGAGACCCCGTGAGCGCCGCGACAGCGAGCGCCCCGGCGCACTCTGTCGCGAGGCCGTATCGCCCGGCGCGCCGCATGCAGCAACGATTGCACTCGCATCCAGCGAGCGCCTTGTGAGAAATCCGGGCTAGAACCTGTCTCGGTATGCCCCGCCGCCGCCGGGATCTCGCGAAGGGACCGCCGACGCCGAACGGGCTGACCCGCCCGCAGCGGATGTCACGTCGTCAGATACGCCTCGACGGTCGCGTGACGGGCAACGGTGTCCTCGTTGAACACGCTGGCGCGCAGATACGGACCCATGACCGGCACGCGGAGGATGTGCGTCAGATCGACGCCGCCGATATGCGGCAGGCCGCCGGTGCTGGTCAGATCGCTGGTCTCGATACGGATCAGTTTGTGCGAGCCGGCGCCGGGATCGTAGAAGGCGTCGAAATTGAAAAAGTAGCGCGCTTCGCCGACGACGCCGACGCCGTAGACGAACGGGTGCAGCGAAAAGCTGATCTCCAGCGTGAAGCCGCGCTGGGTGGTGCTATTCAGCGCGTCGGCGATCACATAGGCGTTGACCCAGCGGTAGCCGTCGACGTTGATCATCTGGTAGCCGATGCCCGTGCGGCCCTGGATCTGGCTGCGCGGCAACAGCGTCATCGTCTTCGTGCACGGGCGGTCGCAGCCGCGCAGCAAGCGGGGCGCCTTGGCGAGCGCGGCGACCGTGCGTTTGTCCGGCTCCAGCACGTGATAGGTCCAGTCGGGGCGTGCCGGATGGACCGACTTGGACAACTTGTACGCGGGTCGGGCAGGACGCTTTGCCATCGTGTTTCTCCTCGTCGATGCGCGGCCGCAGGTGCGAGCGCGCATCTGCAGCGTAGACTGCGAGGCAGCGAAAACAAGGCAAATATTCGCGACGGCGCGCGCCGCTCAGTGCCGCAGCACCTCGAGCACGTCGGAGTGGAATTCGCGCCGGTACAGCACGAAGACGATGGCGGCGGTGCCGAGCACGAATGCCAGCGGCGAGACGAACCACAGCAGCGCGGCAAACGCCAGGTAGTACGCGCGCAGCCCGTCGTTGAAGGTCTCCGCCGCGAGCCCGACGACGCGGCCCGCGCGCTCGGCGAAGTCTTCGCGCTTCGCCTCGCCGCGCGCGAAGGCCGCATGGTCGGGCATCGACGCGATCAGCAACGCGCCGAACGTGTACTGCCGCATCGACCAGGTGAAGCGGAAGAACGCGTAGACGAAGATGCCGGTCAGCAGCAGCAGTTTCAGCTCGATCACCACCAGCGGCGTGCGCGCCGCGAACGGGATCTCGCGCACCAGCTCGGTCGCGCGCTCCGAGGTGCCGATCACCGCGAGCAGGCCGCCGATGATCAGGATCGTCGTCGACGCGAAGAACGACGGGCTGGTCGACAGGTTCTGCACGACCACGCCGTCGACGACGCGGTTCTCGCGGTGCGTGGTCTGCAGCATCCACAGCCGCCGGTAGCGGTTGGTCGTCGCCAGCAGCGAGCCGGCGGTTTCGGCGCGCCGCTTGGCGAACCACGCGTAACCGATCCACGCGGCGAAAAACCCGCCGAGCGCGGCTCAGAAGGTGTGAATCTTTCTGCTGCGCGGCCCGCTGGCGTCGTTGCGCGCTGCTCGGGCCTCGCCTATCTACTTGATATGTCTCGGCCCTGCGGCTGCGTGCGCCTAGCCAGCGGCCCGCTCGCGACGAAATCTT
>JBBIJJ010000275.1:0-4309 GCA_037446035.1 Burkholderiales bacterium | reverse complement strand
CGCGGCCCGCTGGCGTCGTTGCGCGCTGCTCGGGCCTCGCCTATCTACTTGATATGTCTCGGCCCTGCGGCTGCGTGCGCCTAGCCAGCGGCCCGCTCGCGACGAAATCTTCACACCTTCTCACTCGTAACGCAGCGCCTCGATCGGCGCCAGCCGCGAGGCCTTGCGCGCCGGATAGAAGCCGAAGAACACGCCGACGATCGCCGAAAAGCCCGCGGCGAGCGCGATCGACTGCGGTGTGATCGCGATCGTCCAGTTGGCCAGCGCGCCGACGACGTGGGACCCGCCCACGCCCAGCACGATGCCGGCCAGCCCGCCGATCATCGACAGCGTGACCGCCTCGACCAGAAACTGCCGCAGGATGTCGCGCGCGCGCGCGCCGACCGCCATGCGCAACCCGATCTCGCGCGTGCGCTCGGTCACGCTGACCAGCATGATGTTCATGATGCCGATGCCGCCGACCAGCAGGCTGACGGAGGCCACCGCGCCGAGCAGCAGCGTCAGCACGCGGCTGGCGGCCTCCTGCGCCTGCAGGATCTCGGTCAGGTTACGGATCGTGAACGGCTCCTCGGCGCCCGGCTGTACTTTAAGGCGCTGGCGCAGCAGATCGCGGATGCGTTCCTCGACCTGTTTCATGTCCACGCCGTCGGCCACCTTGACGGAAATCGAGCCGATGCGTCGCTGCCGCCCCTGCGTCTGCCCGAGCACACGGTTGCGCGCGGTCGAGATCGGCATCAGCACGATGTCGTCCTGGTCCTGGCCGAGCGCGTTCTGCCCCTTGCGCTCGAGCACGCCGATGACCGTCAGCGGCACCTTGCGCACGCGAATCACCTGGTCGATCGGGTCGACGCCTTCGCCGAAGAGCTGCCGGGCGGTCGTCTGCCCGATCAGCGCCACCTTGCCGCTGCCGGCGATCTCGGCCGGCTCGAACGCGCGCCCCGCGGCCAGCGGCCAGTCGCGCGCGATCAGGTAGTCATTGGTCGTGCCGAAGAACTGCGTCGACCAGTTCGCGTTGCCGGCGACGACCTGCCCGGTGCCGCGCAGCGCCGGGGCGGCGACGACCACACCCTCGACCTCGAGCGCGATCGCCAGCGCGTCCTCTTCGCTGAGCACCTGCGCGGCGCCGGTGCCGAGCCGAACGCCGCTGGCGGTCGTCGAACCGGGGAACACGAGCATCAGGTTCGAGCCGAGGTTCTTCAACTGCTCGCGCACGCGCTCCTGTGCGCCGCCGCCGACCGCGAGCATCGTGATCACCGCCGCGACCCCGATGATCATGCCGAGCATCGTCAGCGCCGTGCGCAGCTTGTTGACGCGCAGCGCCTTGAGCGCGATGCGCAGGACCTCAAGCGCGCTCATGGCTGCGACTGGACCGCCTGCGGCTGCGCTTGCAGCGCGGCCAGATCGGCCACGGCGTCGCGCGCGTCCTGGCGCGTGTCGCTCCTGACGCGCCCGTCGCGAAACGCGATCAGGCGGCGCGCGTAGGCGGCGATGTCGCGTTCGTGGGTGACGACGACGATCGTGATGCCGGCGGCGTTCAACTGCTGCAGCAGCGCCATGATCTCGATGCCGGTGCGCGAATCCAGCGCGCCGGTCGGCTCGTCGGCGAGGATCAGTTGCGGATCGTTGACCAGAGCGCGCGCGATCGCGACGCGTTGCTGCTGGCCGCCCGACAGTTGCGACGGCAGGTGGTGCGCGCGCGCGGCCAGCCCGACCAGCGCCAGCCGCGCGAGCGCGCGGGCATGCCGCTCGCGCGGCGGCACGCCGGCGTACACCAGCGGCAGTTCGACGTTTTCCAGCGCGCTGGTGCGCGCCAGCAGGTTGAACTGCTGGAACACGAAGCCGATCCGGCGGTTGCGGATCGCCGCGAGCCGGTCCGCGTCCATCTGCGCGACGTCCTCACCCGCGAGCCGGTAGCTGCCGGCGGTCGGTCGATCGAGGCAACCCAGCACGTTCATGAAGGTCGACTTGCCGGAGCCCGACGGCCCCATCACGGCGACGAACTCGCCGGCGTCGATCGCGAGCGACACGCCGTCGAGCGCACGCACGACGGTGTCGCCGACGACG
This sequence comes from Burkholderiales bacterium, assembly GCA_037446035.1. Lineage (GTDB taxonomy): Bacteria > Pseudomonadota > Gammaproteobacteria > Burkholderiales > Burkholderiaceae_F > DSNY01. The sequence continues at coordinate 2,245 of JBBIJJ010000275.1, read as the reverse complement.
TAGTCCTTGTGCAGGTCGCGGGTCTCGATGAGCATACGGATGGCGATCGGCCGTCGGTCGGTGGTGTCGCGCTTGCGCCCTGCCCGGATCCGGAATCCTCGATCTTCTTCGAAAGGTGTCAATCCTTCTGCGGCGAAGAGATCTTCACCTCTTCTCAGAAGAACATCCGCGGCGGCGCGCCTCTTTGCGCCGGTGCGCCGCTCGGGCCGCCCTGTTGGCCGATGATCACCTGCATGCCCTCGGCGAGGCCGGGTGCGCTGACTTCGGCCATCGTGCCATCGGTCAGCCCGACGCGGACATCGATCGGCTTGGGCTTTCCGCCCTCCAGCACCCAGACGCGACCGCGCTGCGACTGGCCCGGGGCGCGCGCGCCGAGTTCGGCGGCGATCTCTGCGTAGCGTGCCTTCTGCTCGGGCTTGAGGATCTGCTCGATGCGGGCGCGCACCTCGGCCCGGATGCCGCCGGCGGCGCGCGCGCGGGCGTCCTCGGGCATCTCGCGCAGACCCATGAAGCGGCTGCGCATCTCGGCCAGGATCGGATCGAGCCGCGCCTGCTGCTCCGCGTCGAGCTTCAGCTCCGCGACGAGGCGTTCGCGCAGCTGCGCGCTCGCGCCGCCCGCGCCTTCGCCCGCGGCCGCGCCTGTGCCGTTGGCTGCCGGCGCGGGCGCGCTCTCGCCCGCCGGCCTGAAGCGCAGCGCCGCGTTCGGAACCTTGAGCACCGATTCGCGTGTATCGGTGATGATGCGCACGTTGGCGGTCATGCCGGGAAGCAGCTCGCCCGAGTCGTTGTTCGCGGTGACCAGCACCGTGTAGGTGACGACGTTCTGCACGGTCTGCGCGGCCTTGCGCACCTGCTTGACCTCGCCGGCGAACGTGCGGCCCGGAAACGCATCGACGGTGAACGTCGCGCGTTGTCCCACGCGGATGCGGCCGACGTCGGCCTCGTCGATCGAGGTTTCGACCTGCATGTCGCGCAGGTCCTTGGCGATCACGAACAGTTCCGGCGCCTGCAGGCTGGCCGCGACGGTCTGCCCGACGTCGACGCTGCGTTTGATCACCACGCCGTCGACGGGCGCGCGGATTTCGGTGCGCGCCAGATCCACGCGCGCGGACGCGAGCGCGGCCTCGCGCTGCGCGACCACCGCCTGCGTGTTGCGCACATCGGCGGCGGCCAGATCGAACGCCGCCTGCCGGGTGTCCAGTTCGGCCGGCGAGACGAAATTGCGCGCGACCAGCTCTTTCGTTCGCGCCAGATCTCGCTGGGCATTGAGCAGATTCACCTGCGCGCGGGCGAGCGCCGAACGCGCCGCCTCGGCGTCGGCCTGCGCCTGGCGCACGCGGTACTCGAACGTTTCGGGGTCGATCCGCGCGATCAGTTGCCCGCGTTTGACCGGCGAGTTGAAGTCGACCAGCAGCTCCTTGATTTGCCCCGACACCTGCGTGCCGACCTGCACCGCCGTGACCGGATTCAGCGTGCCGGTAGCGGAGACACTCGCAGTCAGCGGCCCGCGCTCGACCTTGGCAAAGCGATAGGCCGGCGCGTCGGCGTCGCGGCGCTGATACCAGTAGCCGGCGGCCGCGACGGTCGCGACCACGAGCAGCGCCACCGCGATCGCGCGCGGCCGGCGCAGGGATGCGAAGTCCATCGATCGGGATTCGTGACGAAAGCGCGATTGTAGGTAGGGCCGCGGCGAACGACGACCGCACTTACATCCGGTGACCGCCAGCAACGCGGCGGCAACACGCGCGTAGGCGCCCCGCAGATCGGACTGCGGCGGGCGCTGGTGGCGGACGGCGATTTTTAACCTAGAAACGGCAGTTGAAGTCCGTGAAGTATCGAGAAACGCGTTCGCGCCAAAGCCTTGTAGTGACCACGACCATCACCCATTTGGAACTGCTCCGCAGTCCTCGGAATTGGCTTGAAACCCGCATGGATGCTGGCTTTCTGCCGTTTCGACGTGAGGCGAACTGCCGGATTTAGGTTTAATGAGGAGTGTGCAACCTCGTGACACCCCCACCTTGCGAGTTCGCTTCGCGCTGGCTGTCGCCGGCTCCGTCATCCCGAGTGAAGCCGAGGGATCTCGGCACTGCGAGCAGCGCAGATTCCTCGCCGTTGGCTCGGAATGACGAGGGCTGAGAAGGTGTGAAGATTTCGTCGCGAGCGGGCCGCTGGCTAGGCGCACGCAGCCGCAGGGCCGAGACATATCAAGTAGATAGGCGAGGCCCGAGCAGCGCGCAACGACGCC
>JBBIJJ010000274.1:0-4418 GCA_037446035.1 Burkholderiales bacterium | reverse complement strand
CAATTCCGAGGACTGCGGAGCAGTTCCAAATGGGTGATGGTCGTGGTCACTACAAGGCTTTGGCGCGAACGCGTTTCTCGATACTTCACGGACTTCAACTGCCGTTTCTAGGTTCACACCTTCTGAGCGGCGCGCGGGATCCCGGCGTTGCGAACGACCCAGATTCCGCGTCGGGATGGCGATGCGGCGTCGGTGCTTCATGGCGGATGAATGCAGCTTCGAACGCCGGCCATTTCGCGGGGGGTAGCCGCATTCGCGGCGCAATCGCCGAACCAGGCGCGCACCGCGCTCGCGATCTTCGCTGCATCGACGCGTGCCTCGGCTTCGAGGGTGGGCGCGTAACCCACGGGGATGCGCGGTGCGCCGAGCCGCTTGACCGGGCAGCCGAGCGCTTCGGCTGCCGCGGCCGCGATCTCCGCGCCGAAGCCGGCGACCTGCACCGCCTCGTGCGCGACGAGCAGCCGCCTTGTTTTTGCGCACGAGTCGAACACCGTCGCGCGGTCCCACGGCCACAGCGTGCGCAGGTCGATGACTTCGACGTCGATGCCTTCGCGCGAAAGCGTGTCAGCCGCGGCGAGCGACTCGTGCAGCGTGCGCGACCAGGTGACGAGCGTGAGATCGCTTCCCGCGCGGGCGATGCGCGCGCGGCCCAACGGCACCGGTTGCGTGGGATCGACTTCGCCCTGCAAACCCCACAGTTCCTTGTGTTCCAGATAGACGACCGGATCGCCGCTGGCGAGCGCAGCGGTCAGCAGGGCGAAGTTGTCTTGCGGTGTGGCCGGACAGACGACCGCGAGCCCCGGCAGGTGCGCGAACCACGCTTCGAGGCTTTGCGAATGCTGCGCGGCCGAGGCCGACCAGATACCGATCGGCATGCGCGCGACGAGCGGCACGCGGCCCTGGCCGCCGAACATGTAGCGGTTCTTCGCGGCCTGGTTGACCAGCTCGTCCATCGCGCACAGCGCGAAATCGACCACGCGCATTTCGACCACGGGCTTCAGCCCCGCGAGCGCCATGCCGACTGCGGCCCCCATGATGTTGGCCTCCGAGATCGGCGTGTCGATCACGCGCTCGGCGCCGAACTCCTGCTGCAGCGGGCGCAGCGTGCCGTCGGGCGCGGCGGCGCGGTACTGGCCGAACACGCCGCCACGGCCCAGGTCTTCGCCGAGCGCGACGATGCGCTCGTCGGCGCGCATCGCGGCCGCGAGCGCTTCGGCGGCGGCCAGCGCGTAGCTCATCAGCGCCATGCGCCGGCTCCGGTATCGAGTACGTCGCGATACGCCTCCGCGGGATCGGGCCACGGCGCCGCAGCCGCCGCGGCGAGCGCGCGTTCGATCTCGGCGCGCGCCTCGCGCTCGATGGCCTCGGCGCGCTCGGCGAGCCCGAGCGACGCGAGCGTGCTGCGAGCGCGCGCGAGCGGATCGTCCTGCCGCGCGCGCTCGACTTCGGCGGCGTCGCGATATGCGCCGGGGTCGACCGACACGTGGCCCTTGATGCGGTACGTGATCGCGTGCAGCAGGGCCGGGCGGCCGGCGCGCACGCGCGCGACGAGTTCGCCCGCGGCGCGGTCGACCGCCTCGACGTCGTTGCCGTCCACCACCTGCGCTTCGAGGCCGAGCGCGCGGGCGCGCGCGGCGGCACCTTCGCCCGCGGTCATCGTCGGCGTCGGCGTGGTCGCGGCGATGCGGTTGTCCTCGCAGACGAACAGCACCGGCAGCGCGTAGACCTGCGCCCAGTTCAGGCCTTCGAGAAACGGTCCGCGGTTGATCGCGCCGTCGCCGAAGAAGCAGGCGACCATGTTCGGCTTGCGCTGGAGCTTCAACGCGTGCGCGGCACCGGTGGCGATCGGAATGCCCGCGGCGACCACGCCGTTGGCGCCCAGCATGCCGACCGAAAAATCGGCGATGTGCATCGAGCCGCCTTTGCCCTTGTTGTAGCCGGTGGCGCGCCCGAACAGCTCGCACATCATGCGCACCGGGTCCGCGCCCTTGGCGAGCGTATGGCCGTGCCCGCGGTGGGTCGAGGTCAGCAGGTCGTCGCGCGCGAGATGGATGCACACGCCGGCGGCGACCGCTTCCTGCCCGGTCGAAAGATGCAGCGGCCCGCGCACGCGCGCGGGCATGGCCGACGCTTGCATGCCCCAGACCTGCACGCCGCCCTGGCTCGCTTCCTCGGCGGCGTCTTCGAATGCGCGGATGCGCGCCATCGTGCGATACAGCGCCAGCAGGCGTTCGGCGCGCGCTGGCGGGTGATTCATCTCTTCTCCGAACGGTGCAGGGCTTCTGGCGAGATTGGGATTTTGCCTTGACGGCGAGGTGCGCCGCGCGAACCGCGGCCGATGCAGATCGCATGGCCGCCGCGCAACTGCGCTTGGGGTCGTAGAAGCACGCGCCGGTCAACGCCTCGCTTGCCAGCGCCTTGGCGCCCGCCGCGCGTGCATCACGGCGACGACAAGGATCGCCGTCACGTCGGCACGATAGAAGACACCGTAGGGGAAGCGCCGTAGAAACGCCCGATGCGTTTTCCGGTGAACGACCTGAAAGAGCTGGGGGTTCTGCGCGATTCGCTCGAACGTCGCGCGCAACTCATCGAGGAATTCGTTTCCCAACCCCGGTCGCTGACCCTCGTACCAGTCGAAGGCGTCCTCGATGTCCCGGGCCGCCGCAGGCTGGACGAGCAACGGATTCACGTCGATCGGTGTCGCAGTCGGTCGAGCACTGCTTGCGCGGGCAATCCGGTCGGTCCTTCGCGTTCGAGGTCATCGAGGCGGCGGTCGAGCTCTTCGCGTTGGGCGCTCGTCAACGGAATCGACTCGGCGCGGGACGACAGGCTGTCCCATAGCTTCTCGAGGAGCTGAAGCTGCTCCTCTCGACTCAACGCTTCGATGTCGATCATGCCATCCTCCGTCTACGACGGCGCCAGTCTAATACCACGGCGCTGGCACGGATCCGCCGGCACGACGGGCGATCGCGGCTCAATCGACCACCGTCACGCTCTCCGGCGGCGCCGCGCGCTTCTCGCGGGCGGCGAACTGCGCGAGTGCTACGCCGCCGAGCGTGATCGCAGCGCCGGCGAGCTTGACCAGCGTGTAGCCCTCGCCGGTGGCGAACCATGCAACCACGCCCGCGACCGGTGGCATCAGGTACAGCAGCGGCGCGGTGCGCGCGACGCCGCGCACGCCGTTGACCCAGCCCCAGACGATCCAGCCGACGAAGGCCGAAACGATTACCGCCCACGCGAGCCCCGCCCAGATCGCCGGCGTCACCGCCGCCCAGTCGACGGCGAGACCCGAAGGCGCGGAAAGCAGCACCAGCGGCACCGCAGCGATCAGCGTCGTGTACGCCATCACCAGCACGCCGCCGTGGCGCTCGAACAGCGGTTTGGCGGCGACCGTGTACGCGGAGAAGAACGCCGCCGCGACCAGCAGCACGAGGTCGCCGACGCTCGCGCGCCATTGCGCGCCGAGCAGTTTGTCGGAGAGGAACACGAGCACGCCGGCGCACGCGACTGCCACCCCCGCGACCTGCGCGCGCGTCAGCCGCTCGGCGCCGGTGAACCGCAGGATCAGCAGCGTGAACACCGGTCCGCATGCCAGGATCAGCGAGCTGGAAAACGCGGTCGACCAGTGGATGCCGAAGGTCACGAGCCCCACGTGCAGCACGTGTCCGAGCGCCGCGAGCCGTGCCAGCGCCCACCACTCGTCGCGCGCAAGCCGCGGCCAGCGCCGGCCGTAACGCTGCCAAAGCAGCGCGACCGCGGCGAGCGGCATGATCAGGTAGCGCGCGAACAGAAACCCGCCGGGGCTGAGCGCTGCGAACACCGCTTTCTGCACCGAGAAGTTGGCGCCCCAGACGAGGATCAGCGCGAGCGCGAGCAGCAGGGCGGCGCGCTGGCGCGCATCGGCACTCGACGCCGGCTCGGTCGCGGCAGTGGAAGACGATCGGGAAGCAGTCATGCGGGCAGGCGCGAGACGCGGATTGTGCCCGCGCCGTAGGCACGACGGCGGCGGGCGGCGAGCCGCCGAACCCGCAAGCGGGTCGGCTCTGCTGCGCGTGGGCCGTGCGGTTCAACCCGAAACCGGCGGTTGACTGCCCTTCGTCTTCCGATCCGATGCCCCGCGCGAGCCCGCGCCGATTCCGCGCGCCGTTCCGAGCCGAAGCCGGGCTTCGTTTCGAGTCGGAGCCGGGCTTCGTTTCGAGTCGGAGCCGCGCCTTCCAGTCGAAGGCTTGCGTCATCCCGAGCCGAAGACTTGCGTCACTCCGATCCGGGGCTGCCCGTTATTCCGAGCGGAATCCTTTTGTCATTCCGAGCCGGAGGCGAGGAATCTCGACCATTCGCGATGCTGAGATCCCTCGCTTCGCTCGGGATGACAAGGTCGCCACCTGCGACGACCAAGTCAGCGCTCGGGATGACAAGGT
>JBBIJJ010000273.1:0-4426 GCA_037446035.1 Burkholderiales bacterium | reverse complement strand
CCCGCGCGCGAGCGCAACGTCCGCCCTGACCGCATCGACTTCCGCGATCTGCCGTTCCGGTCGAACGTTGCGGTCGCGCCGAAGCCGCGCTGGTTTCCGGAGTTCGCGCTGCCGGTGAAGGATCAGCAGGACACCAGCGCGTGTACGGGCTTCGCGCTGTCGCTGGTCGTCGAGCACTTGCTGCGCAAGGCGCAGCGCGAGCGTGTGCCGGCGATTTCGCCGTACATGCTGCGCTCGATGGCGCGCCGCTACGACCAATTCCCGGGATCGAAGGACGAGGGTTCGAGCCTGCGCGGCGCGCTGAAGGGCTGGCACAGGCACGGCGCGTGCGCCGATGCGTTGTGGCAGACCGGTGTGCGCATGCCGCCGGCGCCGAAGAGGGCGGCCGACGACTGGTGGCTCGACGCGGTCAAGCGCCCGCTCGGCGCGTACGACCGCATCGACAAGAAACAGATCGGCGACATCCATGCGGCGCTGAACGAAGTGGGCATCGTCTACGCGCGCGCCGATACGCACAAGGGCTGGGACGCGGGTGCCGACGGCGGTGGCGCGGGAGCGCTGAAGAAACGGCCGACGTCGTTCGACGGCCTGTTCGTGATCCCGCCGGCGAAAGACGGCGATGGCGGCCACGCGTTCGCGATCGTCGGCTACGACGAGCGCGGCTTCCTGCTGCAGAACTCGTGGAACACCGATTGGGGTTCGTACGGCTGCGCGATCCTGACCTACGACGACTGGCTCGACAGCGCGATGGACTGCTGGGTCGCGCAGCTCGGCGTGGTCACGCAGGAGCATCAGGCGATCTCGCGCGCGACGACGCTGCGCACCGATGCGCAGGGGCGGGTGGCGCTGGCGTCGAGCACGGTGCTGCGCGACCGCGAGATCTCGCCTTTCGTGCTGAACATGGGCAACAACGGTCGGCTGTCGTCGAGCGGGCTGTTCCGCACCAGCGAGGACGACGTGCGCGCGATCGTCGACATCCACCTTGCCTAAGCGCGCCGGCGCTGGAGGCTCGAGGATCAGCCGATCGACGTCTGCGTGTATGCGCACGGCGGCCTGGTCGGCGAGAAGGACGCGGCAGCCAACGCCGCCGAGTGGACCCCGCTGCTGTACGAGCGCCAGATCTTTCCGATCTACCTGATGTGGGAGACCGACTTCCTGTCGACGGTGGTCACTCGCATCGCGGACGCCGCGCGCGACGTGCCGCGCCCGGCCGGCGCCGGCGAAGGCTTCTGGTCGAAGGCCGAACGCTGGTGGAACGAGCGCGTCGAGCGCGCGCTCGCCGAGGCCGGCACGGCGATGTGGGGCGAGATGAAACAGAACGCCGAGGCAATCAGCCGCGACGCCAAGTCGGGCGCGGTGCTGCTGTGGTCGCACTTCGCCAGGTCGGGGCTGAAGAAGAACAACGTGCGTTTCCACCTCGTCGGCCATTCGGCCGGCAGCATCGTGCATTCGCACATCGTCGACGCGCTCGCGGCCAGGGTGAAGTTCGAGACGGTGAGCTTCCTCGCACCCGCGGTGCGGCTCGACGCCTTCGACAGGCTCGTTCGCCCGCGCATCGCCGACGGCACGGTCAAGCGCTACCAGCAGTTCCACCTGACCGACAAGGCCGAAGGGGACGCCCCGACCTGCGGGCCGTACAAGCGCTCGCTGCTGTATCTCGTGTCGCAGTCGTTCGAGGGCGGCCGGCCGACGCCGCTCCTCGGCATGCGGAAGTACTTCGACCCCTACGCGCCGAAACTGAAGAATGTGACCGTGCACGCCGCGCCCGGCGCGACCAGCACCAGCACGACGCACGGCGGCTTCGACAACGACGCGGCGACCCAGGCGCGCGTGGTCGGGTTCATCAAGGGCGCGGGCTAGCCCGAGGCGCCCGACCTGCCCGCTGACCTCGGCGGCGAGCGCGCGCCGACGTGCATTCGGCTCGTCGACCCGGCAGGCGCAGGGCGTGCGCTCGAGCCGGGCGCCGCGGGCGCATCGTCGGCGATGTGCCAGTTCGGTAAGCTTCGCGCCTTCGATCAACCGGGGCGCGCCACGCGCGCCCGCGATGCCGGCCGCGCGACGACGCGCGCGCGGCCGCTCCGAGGCCATTGAAGCCATGCAATACGTCTACACGATGATCCGCGTGGGCAAGGTCGTTGCCCCCAAGCGGCAGATCCTGAAGAACATCTCGCTGTCTTTCTTCCCGGGTGCGAAGATCGGCGTGCTGGGGTTGAACGGCTCGGGCAAGTCGACGCTGCTGCGAATCATGGCGGGGCTCGACCACGACATCGAAGGCGAAGCGATTCCGATGCCGGGAATCAAGATCGGCTTCCTGCCGCAGGAGCCGCAGCTCGATCCGGACAAGACGGTGCGCGAGGAAGTCGAGTCGGGCCTCGGCGACGTGCTCGAAGCGAAACGCAAGCTCGACGCGATCTACGCCGCGTACGCCGAACCCGATGCGGACTTTGACCAGCTCGCCGCCGAACAGGCCAAGTACGAGGCGATCCTCGCCGCGAGCGGCGCCGACCTCGAGCACCAGCTCGAGATCGCCGCCGACGCGCTGAACCTGCCGCCGTGGGACGCGAAGGTCGCGCATCTTTCCGGCGGCGAGAAGCGCCGTGTGGCGCTGTGCCGGCTGCTGATGAGCAAGCCCGACATGCTGCTTCTCGATGAGCCGACCAACCACCTCGACGCGGAGTCGGTCGAGTGGCTCGAGCAGTTCCTGCAGCGCTTCCCCGGCACCGTGGTCGCGGTCACGCACGACCGCTACTTCCTCGACGACGCCGCCGAGTGGATTCTCGAGCTGGACCGCGGCATGGGCATCCCGTGGAAGGGCAACTACTCGTCTTGGCTCGAGCAGAAGGAGCGGCGCCTCGTGCAGGAAGCCAAGCAGGAGGCCGCCCGCATCAAGGCGATGAAACAGGAGCTGGAGTGGGTGCGCGGCAACGCGAAGGCGCGGCAGGCCAAGAGCAAGGCGCGGCTGGCGCGCTTCGAGGAGATGTCGAGCTACGAATACCAGAAGCGCAACGAGACGCAGGAGATCTTCATTCCGGTCGCCGAGCGGCTCGGCAACGAGGTGATCGAGTTCGTCGACGTGAGCAAGGGCTACGGCGACCGGCTGCTGATCGACAAGCTGTCGTTCAAGATCCCGCCGGGCGCGATCGTCGGCGTGATCGGGCCGAACGGCGCCGGCAAGTCGACGCTGTTTCGCATGATCACCGGCAAGGAGAAACCGCACTCGGGCGAGATCAAGATCGGCCCGACGGTGAAGCTCGCGGTGGTCGATCAGACGCGCGACGCGCTGCCGAACGACAAGACCGCGTGGGAGGCGATCTCGGGCGGCCAGGACATCCTGACCGTGGGCAAGTTCGAGATGCCGTCGCGCGCGTACCTGGGCCGCTTCAACTTCCGCGGCGCCGACCAGCAGAAGATCGTCGGCAATCTGTCCGGCGGCGAACGCGGCCGGCTGCATCTGGCGGCGACACTGCTTGTCGGCGGCAACGTGCTGCTGCTCGACGAGCCGTCGAACGATCTGGATGTGGAGACGCTGCGCGCGCTCGAAGAGGCGCTGCTCGAGTTCGCCGGCACCGCGCTCGTCATCTCGCACGACCGCTGGTTCCTCGACCGCATCTGCACGCACATCCTCGCGTGCGAAGGCGACTCGAAGTGGTTTTTCTTTGAGGGCAACTTCCACGAATACGAGGCCGACAAGGTCAAGCGCCTGGGCGAAGAAGGCGCGCGGCCGAAACGCATCCGCTTCAAGCCGCTGAAGACCTGACCTCGGTGCTCACCCCCCATTTTCGGGGGCAGGGGCGAGGTCGGCGGCGCGCAGCGGTCGCGCGGCGTCGTCGTAGCTGCCGCGCGGAGAATTCTCGCGCGGTCTCCGTCATTGGGATGACCCGATCCCGGTAGACCCCATCTTGCGAGTTCGCGTCGTCCTTGCGAGTGCAGGTTCCGTCATCCCGAGCGGCGCGAGGGATCTGGGCGTTGCGAGCGGCCGAGATTCCTCGCCTTCGGCTCGGAATGACGAAGGCGGTCGGAGTGACGACGCGTGCTTGGCTCGGAAGCCGGTTCCGTCATCCCGAGCCGCGCGAGGGATCTGGGCGTTGCGAGCGGCCGAGATTCCTCGCCTTCGGCTCGGAATGACGAAGGCGGTCGGAGTGACGACGCGTGCTTGGCTCGGAAGCCGGTTCTGTCATCCCGAGCCGCGCGAGGGATCTCGGCGTTGCGAGCGGCTGAGATTCCTCGCCTTCGGCTCGGAATGACGATGGGGGTCGGCCGTGAATGACGTCCGGCGAGGGATGCGGACGCCGGGCGGTCGGCACCGGTCACGACGTTGAGCAATGCCCGATGACGGGAAGGACACCGAGACGCACGCGCCTGTGGCGTGTGACGCGGACTCCCGCGCGACCCACCGGACGAAGGGGCTCGAAGGCGGGCGCGCCTT
>JBBIJJ010000272.1:0-4452 GCA_037446035.1 Burkholderiales bacterium | reverse complement strand
CGGCGCGACGCGCGTGCGCGGGCGTCGCTCGCGGCATCGGCCGCGGGGGAGTGAGTCGCCGGTGAGTCCCCTTAGACAAGGGGCTAACCCGGATATTTCACGAGGTCGCCCCCGTATGTGCAGGCTCCGTCTCGGTGAATCGGCGCTTCCGGCCCCCGCTGTGTCGATCCGGTTTGTACCGCCGGGGCTGCGCGGGTTTGCACGGCGCCTGCGGGCGCGGGCTTGCGCTCAACTCCTTCCCCCAAGGCCTGCGGGCCTCGGCTGTGGCCGTCTCGCGCAATCCGCATCCCGCATGCATCCGCGCAATTGCCGCGCCCCTCGTGAAATATCCGGGTAAGGACCTCGCCAAGCGTCTATCGAGCAGGGTATCGAGTCGCAGCCACAAAGGAGTGCGCGGTCGCCACGTGACGAGCAGCAGCGGCCTGCCTGTCGACGTGCCCCGGACCCGAGTGGCCGACGCGCCGGCTCGGAACGATGAGCGTCGACTTGGATGTCCAGGCGCGTCGATGGGCCGGTGCCGTGTGGGTTCGTCACCGCGACGGGCGAGAGTCGCGCACCGCCGCAGGCGGCATGGGCGTGCACCGTCGCAGCCGATGGTCGCGCGGTAGCCGTCACCTGCGCGGCACCACGAGGCTCCGGCGGGCCGTGCAGCAAGCACATTCGTGCCGTCCGACCGGCACGGGTCATCCGGACGGAATACGTTCGAGCCGGCAGGCGTTTGCGCTAGATCAATACGGCGCGGGGCCTGGCCGCATAGGTTTGCCGCCCAGACAGGCACGGGGCGGGCCGGGTATCGGCCGCCGCAGAGAACGGAAGACCCATGGGGACGATCGACTTTCGCACGCCCGCGGCCGGCTTCGACCAGCCGTTGGAGCTTTGGCTCGCCTGTCATGACCGCGTGCGCCGCATGTGCACGCTGCTGCAACGATTGCTCGAGCACTTGCGCGAATCGGGCGCCGACGAGCAGGCCCGGGTCACCGCGGTGTCGATCCGCCGCTACTTCGACGAAGCGGCACCGCGCCATCACGAGGACGAGGAAGTCGATCTTTTTCCGCGCCTGCTTCAGCGGCTCGAAGGCAGGACCGAGAGCGAGGCGGTCGGCGTACGCAACGCCATCGCGCTGCTTCAAAGCGACCACCGCGAAATGGGCCGCACGTGGTCGATCCTGCGCGAAGCGCTGGCCGCCATCGAAGGCGGGGACGCCGGCGCGCTCGACGAAGCGGTGGTCGCGCTGTTCGTCAGCCGTTACCGCAGCCATTGCGAAGTCGAGGACACGGTGATCGCCCCTGCCCTTCGTCGCACGCTGACCAGCGACGAACTGGGCGAAGTCGGCCGCGCAATGGCGCAGCGGCGCGGCATCGACTGGGACGAAATCGCCGCGCCGCGCGAGCCGCGACCGCGCTGACGCCCCTGCACCCGCCACGGGTCCGGCACCGAGCGGCGCCGCCCGGGATCGCCTCACGCGGGGCGCTGACCCGCCCCGGTGCGGTCGTCCGGGGTGTTGTATTGGGCCGCCTCCGCCGCCAGATTGGAACGTGGAGGCCGCCATGAACCAGACGCCGATTCGCCTGCCCGAAGACGTCGTTGCCATCGTGCCGATGCGCAACGTCGTGATGTTTCCGCACGTCCTGCTGCCGATTTCGGTCGGCCGCGCCAAGTCGATCGCCGCCGTCGAATACGCCGTGCAGCACAAGGCGCCGCTCGGCATCGTGCTGCAGAAAGACGCCCGGGTCGACGACCCCGGCCGCGACGATCTGTACGCGATCGGCACCTTGGCCAACGTCGTGCATCACGTGGTCGCCGGCGACGGGCTGCATCATGCGGTGTGCCAGGGGGTGCAGCGCATCCGCATCAAGGAGCTGGTCGAGGGCTATCCGTTCGTCGCCGCACACATCGAGCGCATCGAGGAGCCGACCCGGCTGTCGGCCGAAGCCGAGGCGCTGGGCCTGCAGTTGCAGGCCAAGGCGCTGGAGATCCTGCAGTTGTTGCCGGGCGCGCCGGCCGAACTGGCGCAGGCGCTGCAGGCGGCGCGCGCGCCGGGTCAACTGGCCGACATCACCGCCAGCCTGGTCGATGCCGACCTGACGGAAAAGCAGGCGCTGCTGGAGACGGAGAATGTCGAAGAACGGTTGAACCGCGTGCTGCAGGTACTGGCGCGCCGCATCCAGGTGCTGCGGCTGTCGCAGGAGATCGGCGAGCGCACGAAAGAGCAGCTCGACGATCGCCAGCGCAAGTTTCTGCTGCGCGAACAGTTGAAGACGATCCAGAAGGAGCTGGGCGAGGACGTCGAGGGCGGCGAGGACCTGGCGCAGCTCGCAGAGGCGATCGCCCGCGCAGGCATGCCGCCCGAGGCCGAGGCGGCCGCGCGCAAGGAGCTGCGGCGCCTGACATCGATGGGCAGCCAGTCGGCCGAGTACTCGATGCTGCGCACCTGGATCGAATGGATGACCGAGCTGCCGTGGAAGACGCCGGAAGAAAAGCCGATCGATCTGGCCGCCGCGCGTGCGGTGCTGGAAGCCGATCACTTCGGGCTCGATCGCGTCAAGCAGCGCATCGTCGAGTTCCTGGCGGTGCAGAAACTGAATCCGCACGGACGCGCGCCGATCCTGTGTTTCGTCGGCCCGCCGGGGGTGGGCAAGACCTCGCTCGGGCAGAGCATCGCACGGGCGCTGGCGCGGCCGTTCGTGCGCGTGTCGCTGGGCGGCGTGCACGACGAAGCCGAGATCCGCGGCCATCGGCGCACCTACATCGGCGCGTTGCCGGGCAACATCGTGCAGGCGCTGCGCAAGGCCGGCGCGCGCGACTGCGTGATGATGCTCGACGAAGTCGACAAGGTGTCGGCGAGCCTGCACGGCGATCCGTCCGCCGCGCTGCTCGAGGTGCTGGACCCGGAGCAGAACTCGACCTTCCGCGACAACTACCTGGGCGTGCCGTTCGATCTGTCGCGGGTGGTGTTCATCTGCACCGCGAACGTGATCGACAACGTGCCGCCGCCGGTGCGCGACCGCATGGAAGTGATCGAACTGCCCGGCTACACGCCGGAGGAGAAACTCGAGATCGCCAGGCGCTATCTGGTGCCGCGCCAGCGCGAAACAAACGGCTTGCGCGCGGACCAATGCGAGCTGACCGACGCGGCGCTGGCCGCGATCATCGCCAGCTACACGCGCGAAGCGGGCGTGCGCCAGTTGGAGCGCGAGATCGGGCGCGTGATGCGGCACGCCGCGATCAAGGTCGCCGAAGGCGGCGACGTGCACGTGCGGGTGGACGGCGCCGATCTGGACCCGATCCTCGGGCCGGCCAAGTTCGAGCACGAAGCGGCGATGCGCGCCGGCATTCCCGGCGTGGCCACCGGGCTGGCCTGGACGCCGGTCGGCGGCGACATCCTGTTCGTCGAGGCCACGCGCGTGGCCGGCAGCGGCAAGCTGATCCTCACCGGTCAACTGGGCGACGTGATGAAGGAAAGCGCGCAGGCGGCGCTCACCCTGGTCAAGGCGCGCGCGCCGCAACTGGCGATCCCGGCCGCGCTGTTCGACGGCATCGACGTGCATCTGCACGTACCGGCCGGCGCGATCCCGAAGGACGGGCCGAGCGCGGGCATCGCGATGTTCATCGCGCTCGTGTCGCTGTTCACCGACCGCGCCGTGCGGCACGACGTGGCGATGACCGGCGAGATCAGCCTGCGCGGACTGGTGCTGCCGGTGGGCGGCATCAAGGAGAAGGTGCTCGCCGCGCAGCGCGCCGGCATTGCCACCGTGTTGCTGCCGGCGCGCAACCGCAAGGATCTGCGCGACGTGCCGGAATCGGCCCGCAACGAGCTGCGCTTCGTCTGGCTGGAAACGGTGGACGACGCGGTGCGCGCGGCGCTGGCCGAGACCGCGCCGCGGCGGCAGGACGATCTCAGTCTGGTCTAGCCCGGATTTCTCACAAGGCGCTCGCTGGATGCGAGTGAACCTAGAAACGGCACTTAAAGTCGGTGAAGTACCGAGAAACGTATTCGCGCCAGAGGCTTGTAGTGCCCACGACCATCACCCGTTTGGAACTGCTCCGCAGTCGTCAGAATCGGCTTGAAACCCGCATGAATGCTGGCTTTCTGCCGTTTCGACGTGACGCCAACTGCCGAATTTAGGGTGAAAGCTTTGCTGAATGCGGCGCGCCGGGCGATACGGCTTCGCGCCGGCGTGCGGCGGGGCGCTCGCTGTCGCGGTGCTCGCCGGGCCTCGCGCCGCCCCGCCGGCGCTTCACTCGGAACGTCGCGACGGCGACGTTCCTCGCTGCCGCGCTCGCCCGGATCGGCCCGATTCCGGCGCGATCATCCGCGACCCTCGTGAGAAATCCGGGCTAGAGCCGTAGCGTCAACGGCAGGTCGGCGCGACGTTGGGCGGCTGCGCCGCGCCGGGCTGCGTGACGGTCACCACGCACTGGGTGCCGGGGCAGACGCAGTAGAACACGGCT
>JBBIJJ010000271.1:0-4519 GCA_037446035.1 Burkholderiales bacterium | reverse complement strand
AAGATTTCGTCGCGAGCGGGCCGCTGGCTAGGCGCACGCAGCCGCAGGGCCGAGACATATCAAGTAGATAGGCGAGGCCCGAGCAGCGCGCAACGACGCCAGCGGGCCGCGCAGCAGAAAGATTCACACCTTCTGACGGCGTCGATGCGGCTCTTGCTCGTCGAAGACGACCCGATGCTCGGCGCGGCGCTGAAAGCCGGGCTGCAGCAGGACGGCCATGCGGTCGACTGGGCGCGCAGTGCGGCGCAGGCGCAGGCCGCGTGGCTGATCGCCCCGGAGTCCGCCGCGACCTACGACGCGGTCGTGCTCGACCTCGGCCTGCCCGACGGCGCGGGCGTCGAACTGGTCAAGTCCGCGCGCGCTCGCGGCATCGCCACGCCGATCCTGATCGCCACCGCGCGCGACCGCATCGCCGACCGCATCGCGGGGCTCGATGCGGGCGCCGACGACTACATGGTCAAGCCAATCGACCTCGACGAGCTGGCGGCGCGCTTACGCGCGCTCGAGCGACGCGCCGCCGGACGCGCGACACCGACGATCCAACTGGGCCGCGTCACGATCGACCCGGCTGCGCGGCGCGTCACGCGCAACGGCATGCCGATCGAACTGACCGCGCGCGAGTTCGCGCTGCTCGCCGCGCTGGCGCGCCGGCCGGGCGCGGTGCTCACACGCGCGCAGCTCGCCGAAGCACTGTACGGCTGGAACGAATCGATCGAAAGCAACGCGGTCGACGTCCACGTGCATCATCTGCGGCGTAAGCTCGGCGCCGGGCTCATCGAGACCCGGCGCGGGCTGGGCTACCGACTGGCGGTCCCGCCGCCCTGAGAGGGATGAACACATCGCCGCGAGGGGCGCGCCGGCCCGGCACCCGCGGCGCGCGTCCAAGGCGACTCGCGCTGTCGCCGCCGCGCCGCCCGCGCGGCGACTGCGCGGGCGCGTCCAGGTGCAGGCAGCCCGAAGCGCAGCGGTCGTCGCCCGCTGTGCACCGGTAGCGAAGAACCTTGCGACCGAAGGCCTTGCAGCTTCTGAATTCGATGCGCGACGGGCGCTGGTCACTGCGCGGCCGGCTGGTCGTGCTGCTGACCGCAGCGACGCTGGCGAGCTGGGCCGCCGGCGGCCTGTGGCTGTACCGCAGCTCGCTCGCCGAATCCGATCGGCTGTTCGATGCGGCGTTGGCCGAGACCGCGCATGCCGTGCTGGCAGTGGTCGCGCACGAGTGGCTCGACGAGGAAGAAGACGTCGAACTCGAAGCGATCGACCACACGCACGCCGAGACGCTGTTTTATCAGGTGCGCGACGGGCGCGGCGCGATCGTGTACCGCTCGCGCGGCGCGCCGAGCGAGCCGCTGGCCGAAGCCGGCGCCAGTGGCTTTGCCGATCGCCGCGTCGGCAACGTCGGGTATCGCGTCTACTCGTTGCAGGCGCCGCGCGGCCGCGGCGCCATCCACGTCGGGCAGCCGCTGGCCGCGCGCGCCGCCACGGCACAGGCCGCAGCGCTGCGCCTGCTCGCGCCGGGGCTGGTCTTCGCGCTGCTGCTGGCGGCCGGCGTGTGGTTGATCGTGCGCGGGGTGACCGCGCCGGTCATCGACTTCTCGCGCGCGATCGACGCACGCGCGCCGGGCGACGCCACTCCGGTGCACGCCGACGCGCTTCCGGCCGAACTGGCGCCGATCGGCCAGGCGGTCGATCGGCTGCTCGCGCGAGTCGAGGACGCGCTCGCGCACGAACGCACGTTGACCGCCGACGCCGCGCACGAGTTGCGCACTCCGCTGGCGGCGTTGCGCGCGCAGGCGCAGGTCGCCCTGCGCGCGCAACGCGATGCCGAGCGCGCGGCTGCGCTGCGCGAACTGATCGGCGGCGTCGACCGCGCCGCGCGTGCCGTCGACAGCGTGCTGACGCTGGCGCGGCTCGACGCGCAACGCCTGGACCCCGCCGCGCTGCCCGCCGTGCAACTGCCGCCGCTGGCGCGAGTCGTGGTGGCGGAATTCGACGCCGCAGCGCGTGCGCGCGGCATCGCGCTCGAGCTGGACGTGCCGCCGCTCGCGCTGCGCGCCGACGCCGACGCGCTGGCCATCTTGCTGCGCAACCTGATCGATAACGCGCTGCGCCACGCAACGAGCGCGGTGCGGGTCGAGGCGCACGCCGCCGACGCCGGCGTGCGCCTGGCGGTGCGCGACGACGGCCCCGGCATGACGGGGCCGCAGCGCGATCGCGCGTTCGACCGGTTCTTTCGCGACAGCGAAGGCGGCGGCGCCGGGCTGGGGCTCGCGCTGGTCAAGCGCGTCGCCGACCTGCATCGCGGCAGCGTCGCTCTGACCGCGGGGCTGGCCGGGCGCGGGCTAGGCGTCGAGGTCACCTTCCCGCGTTGAGGCACGACCGCCTGCGATCGCAACGGTAACCCGGCGCAGCGCCACCCCGCGTGCGCCGCAGGAGCGTGCCGATCGCGGCGCCGTCGTGCCGGCGCAGACCTCGGCGCGCAGTTGCACTGCGCTCGGGCCGGTCCGCTGCGGCGCGCGGCTCGACATCAGGCGTCGACCGGCGCTTCGGCCGCCGGTGCCACTGCCACGCGCGTGGCGAGGACCTTGTCGATGCGACGGCCGTCCATGTCGACGATCTCGAATCGCCACCCGGACCATTCGACGGCGTCGCCCGTGTGCGGCACGCGCCCGAGCAGCAGCATCACCATGCCCGACAGCGTGTTGTAGCGGCCCAACTCTTCTTCCGGCACCTGCGTGAAGCCCAGGCGGTCCTTGAGTTCGGGCACGGGGATCAGCCCGTCGAGCAGCCACGACCCGTCCTGCCGCGGGATCGCCCACGCATCCTCGATGCGCGGCGTCTTGAACTCGCCGGCGATCGCCTCGAACAGGTCCTGCAGCGTGACCATGCCCTGGATCTCGCCGTATTCGTCGACCACCAGCGCCATGTGCGCGGTCGACGAGCGGAAGTTTTCGAGCAGTTCCATGCCGGTCAGCGACTCCGGGACATACACCGGCGGCTCGAGCGACTGGCCGAAATCCGGGCGCCCGTCGCGGATCGTCTGGATCAGAAGCCGGCGTGCGGTGATGACGCCGAGCACCTCGCTGAGCCCGCCGCGGCAGACCGGGAAGCGCGAGTGATCGGTCTCCAGCACCTTCTGCAGGTTCTCCTCGAAGGGCTCTTCGAGATCCAGATACACGATGTCCGAGCGCGGGGTCATCAACGAGGCGATCTGGCGGTCGTCGAGGCGGAAGACGTTGCGCACCATCGTGCGTTCCTGCTCGTCGATCACGCCGGACTCCGACCCCTCCTGGATCAGCGCGTGGATCTCCTCCTCGGTCACCGCCGCGGCACCGCGCCCCTTGACGCCGAGCAGCCGCAGCAGCAGGTCGGTCGAGGCCGACAGCAGCCGAACGAACGGCTTGGCGACGAGCGCCAGCCACCCGATCGGGCGCGCGACACGGCGCGCGATTGTCTCGGCCGCGATCTGACCAAGCCTTTTGGGCACCAGTTCGCCGAGCACGATCGAAAAGTACG
This sequence comes from Burkholderiales bacterium, assembly GCA_037446035.1. Classification (GTDB taxonomy): domain Bacteria; phylum Pseudomonadota; class Gammaproteobacteria; order Burkholderiales; family Burkholderiaceae_F; genus DSNY01. Next base: position 1,006 of record JBBIJJ010000271.1, on the reverse strand, counting down.
TGACGACCACCACCACCAGTCCGGTCGCCCCGATCTGTGAGAGCTTCGGGTCGGCGCCCATCCGCACGAGCCAGTCGGTCAATGGCGCGGCGAAGGCAGCCTGGCCGACGATGCCGCTCAGGATGCCGATCGAGGTGATGCCCACCTGGATCGTCGAAAGAAAGCGCGTCGGTTCCTCGTTCAGCGCCAGCGCCGCCGCCGCGCCGCGGTCGCCCTGGTCCACCAGCAGTTGGAGCCGGGCCTTGCGGGCGGTCACCAGTGCGATCTCGGACATGGCGAACGCGCCGTTGAGCAGGATCAGGACGAGCAGCAGCAGCAATTCCGAAGGCATGAGCGCTCCGCGCAGGCCGATCAGGTGGGGGCCGCAGGCGGAGTCTAAGGGCCGCCCCGGTCGGGGATTCGCCCCGCACCCGGCAGTCCACAGGACGGCAGAGTGCGGCGGGCGCACCGGCTGGCCAGGCGCCTGATCGGCCAACCGCGCGAAGCAACCTCGCCCCGTGCGCAAGGGCAGCCACGCTGCGCGACGCGCCCGTCGTGTTGTGCCATGCGCAGCGGGCTCACACCCGCCGGTGAAGGCAGGTCCCGGCCGCCATTTCTCGACGCGGCGGGTGGCCGACTGCCGGATCAGCCTAAATCCGGCAGTTCGCCTCACGTCGAAACGGCAGAAAGCCAGCATCCATGCGGGTTTCAAGCCAATTCCGAGGACTGCGGAGCAGTTCCAAATGGGTGATGGTCGTGGTCACTACAAGGCTTTGGCGCGAACGCGTTTCTCGATACTTCACGGACTTCAACTGCCGTTTCTAGGATCAGAGGTTCGGCGATCGATGCAGGCGCATCGCCTGATCTTGGAAGCCATTTCACCCCGTTGCCCAAGGGGGCGCGGGCGCCACCCCTGTGAAGCGCACGCAAGGCGCGCGGGGATTGGGCCAGTTGAGTTTTACAAATCCTTGTGACACGTGCCAACGGTCTGGCGCCCGCAGCCCCGAGCCCTCGTCATTCCGAGCCA
>JBBIJJ010000270.1:0-4551 GCA_037446035.1 Burkholderiales bacterium | reverse complement strand
CCGCTTCCTGCCTCGTCATTCCGCGCCGCTTCCTGCCTCGTCATTCCGAGCCACAGGCGAGGAATCTCGGCCGTCCGCAAACACGATCCCCCTTGCTTGCAGCCCGCCTGCTCCGCCAGTGCCGACTTTCCGCCCCCTTGTCAAACACGGAGAACACGGTGAGAGACTCGAAACCGCAAGCCCCGTCCGACGTGTCCTCCGTGTGAACCTAAATCCGGCAGTTCGCCTCACGTCGAAACGGCAGAAAGCCAGCATCCATGCGGGTTTCAAGCCAATTCCGAGGACTGCGGAGCAGTTCCAAATGGGTGATGGTCGTGGTCACTACAAGGCTTTGGCGCGAACGCGTTTCTCGATACTTCACGGACTTCAACTGCCGTTTCTAGGGTGAAAGACTCAGAAGCCGTCTGAGCACCCGAGATCCCTCGCGTGCGCTCGGGATGACGGAACCGGTGAGTTCGGAGCCGAAAACATTCGCAAGCTAGTGGTGTCACGAGGTTAGGCAATCATCACTAATCAGGATTGGCCAATTTCGTGACACCGCCGCGTTGCGTGATCATTTCGCCGTCGCGGGTGCCCGTTAAGTCATGCCGAACAGCGCGACGGATCTCGGCGTTGCGAGCGGAATCCTGGCGCATCGTCGCGCCGAGTTCCGTCGCTGCGCTCGGGATGACGCCGCCGCCGGGTCGACGCACGCCCGGCGGTCCGCCGTACCTACACCGCGCTTTCGCCGGTCTCGCCAGTGCGGATGCGGATCACCTGCTCGACCGGGCGCACGAAGATCTTGCCGTCGCCGATCTTGCCGGTGCGTGCGGCGCGCGTGATCGCCTCGATCGCGCGTTCGACGAGCGCGTCGGCGACGACCGCTTCGACCTTGACCTTCGGCAGGAAGTCGACCACGTACTCGGCGCCGCGATAGAGCTCGGTGTGGCCCTTCTGGCGGCCGAAGCCCTTGACGTCGGTAACCGTGAGCCCGCTGACGCCCACTTCCGCGAGCGCCTCGCGCACTTCGTCGAGCTTGAACGGCTTGATGATGGCGGTGATCTGTTTCATTGGCTGGCCTCGATCGAATTCGGCGGCATTCTAGACCGCCCCGGTTCTGACGCCGCAACCGCGACGAACACCGCCGCAGCGTCGGTCGCCGCGCACCGCGCGCGTCGCCCACGGCAAAGCTCGATCGGCATACCTCGCGCCGCGCGCCGAACGAAGCAGGTTTGCGGCACTCGAGTTTGCCGAGCATCGCGGCGACGACCGCGCGAGGGACCCGCCTCAGGCCGGCCGTTGCAGCAGGTGCACGTACTCGTGCCGCGCGGTGTTGACCGTCGAGACGCGATACTCGACCGGCTTGTCGCCGAACGTCAGCGCCGTGCGGCGAACCTGCAGCAGCGGCGTGCCTGGCGCGACGCCCAGAACCCGCGCGGCGGCGCGGTCGGCAGCCACCGCGCGCGCCCGCTCGCGCGCGCGCACGATCGTGATCCCGAACTCGGTCTGGTACAGGTGATAGATCGTGCTCGGACGCCGCTCGAACTTCACTTGCGTGAGTCCGCGCAGCAACTTGGCCGGTACCGCGATGCGGTCGTACACGACCGCCTGACCCTGCAGCGATAGCCGGTTCTCGATCAGCACGGCGGGCTCGCCAGCGCGCGCGCCCAGCGCTTCGGCCGATTCGTCGTCGAGCCGGCCGCGTTCGAACGTCAGCAGCTCGACGCGCGGTACCTCGCGCAGCCCGTCGCTGCGTTCGACATGGAAGAACTGGAACAGGAAGCGGTCGGCGTTGTGCGTGGCGACGAAGGTGCCGCGGCCCTGGCGCCGGACCAGGATGTGTTCGGCCACCAGATCGTCGACGGCGCGGCGCAACGTGCCGATCGACACGCCAAAGGCCTGCGCCAGCGCCGACTCGGCCGGCAGCGCCGCGCCCGGCGCCACCGCACCGGACTCGATCGCCTGCAGCAAGGCGCGCTTGACGGCCCGGTACAACGGCAGGTCGGCGGCGTCCCGCACCGCAGGGCGAAACACGGCATCGATCGACACCGCTGCATCGTAGTGGGCGACACGGCGATCCTTCAAGTCATCTAGATGACATGTTTGACAGCGTCTCGACCGCTGCCGACACTAGCGCCGGATCACACGGGGGCCAAAGGATGATTCATTTTCTGTTGCACGATCCGCGCGACACCGTCGGTGTCGTCGTGGTCGAAGGCGTGAAGGCCGGCATGAGCCTCAATGGCTGGATCATGGACGAAGATAAGCGCATGACGCTGCAGGCGCGGCAGGACATTCCGATCGGGCACAAGATCGCGCTGCGCGACATGAATCCCGGCGACACCGTGATCAAGTACGGGCTCGACATGGGCCGCGTGGTCGTGCCGATCAAGGCCGGCGAGCACGCGCACGTGCACAACATCAAGACCAAACGCTGGTAGGGCCGAGGACTGAACATGAGCATCGTCACTCGCGATACCACCTTCCTCGGCTACCGGCGCGAAAACGGCCGGGTCGGCGTGCGCAACCACGTGATCGTCCTGCCGGTCGACGACCTGTCCAACGCCGCCGCGGAAGCCGTGGCCCACAACATCAAGGGCTGCATGGCCATCCCCCATTCGTACGGTCGGCTCCAGTTCGGAGCCGACCTCGAACTGCACTTCCGCACGCTGATCGGCACCGGCTGCAATCCGAACGTGGCAGCGGTGGTCGTCATCGGCATCGAAGACGGCTGGACGCAGAAGGTGGTCGACGGCATCAAGGCAAGCGGCAAGCCGGTCGCTGGCTTCGGCATCGAGGGCCACGGCGACCACGACACGATCATGCGGGCGAGCAAGGCGGCGCGCGAGTTCGTGCAGTGGGCGAGCGAGAAGCAGCGCGAACGCTGCCCGATTTCGGAGTTGTGGGTCTCGACCAAGTGCGGCGAGAGCGACACCACGAGCGGCTGCGGCGCCAATCCGGCCGTGGGCAACGCCTTCGACAAGCTGCACGCGCTCGGCAACTACCTCTGTTTCGGCGAGACCACGGAACTGACCGGCGGCGAGCACATCGTCGCCGCGCGCTGCGCCAACGACGCGGTGCGCGAGCGATTCATGTTCATGTTCAACCGCTACCAGGAGGTGATCAACCGGCACAAGACCTCGGATCTCAGCGAATCGCAGCCGACCAAGGGCAACATCGCCGGCGGCCTGACGACGATCGAGGAAAAGGCGCTCGGCAACATCCAGAAGATCGGCAAGAAGTGCACCGTCGACGGCGTGCTCGACAAGGCCGAGACGCCGACGCACCCCGGGCTGTGGTTCATGGACTCCTCGTCGGCCGCCGCCGAGATGGTCACGCTGTGCGCGGCGGCCGGCTACGTGGTGCACTTCTTCCCGACCGGCCAGGGCAACGTGATCGGCAATCCGATCCTGCCGGTCATCAAGATCTGCGCCAACCCGCGCACCGTGCGCACGATGAGCGAGCACATCGACGTCGACGTCACGGGGCTCCTGCAGCGCGAGATCACGCTCGATCAGGCGGGCGATCGGCTGCTCGAGTGCATGCTGCGCACGGCCAATGGGCGGCTGACCGCCGCCGAGGCGCTCGGCCACCGCGAGTTCGTGCTGACCCGGCTGTACGAGTCGGCGTAAGGCCCGCATGGCGCGCATCGTCGTCAGCGAATTCATCGACGAGCGCGCGCTGGCACGGCTGCGCGCTGCCGGCCACGACGTGGTCTACGACGCCGCGCTGGTCGACTATGCAGACCGGCTGCGCCGAGAAGCGGCCGGCGCCGATGCGCTGATCGTGCGCAACCGCACCCAGGTGCGCGGCGCGCTGCTGGCAGCGCTGACGCGCTGCCGCGTCATCGGCCGGCTCGGCGTCGGGCTGGACAACATCGATACCGCCGCCTGCGCGGCGCGCGGCATCCGCGTGCTCCCGGCCACGGGTGCCAATGCGCAGTCGGTGGCCGAGTATGTGGTGACGGCCGCGTTGATGCTTCTGCGCGGGGCGTACTTCGCCACGGCCGACGTCGCCGCCGGCCGTTGGCCGCGCGCGGCGCTGTCGCTCGGGCGCGAGGCGAATGGCAAATCGCTGGGACTGATCGGCTTCGGCTCGATCGGCCAGCGCACCGGCGCGCTGGCGCGCGCCATCGGCATGGAGGTCGCTGCATTCGACGCGATGCTCGACGCGGATCATCCGGCGTTCGCAGCCATCGGTGTGCGTTGCGCCGGTCTGGAGGAGGTGATCACCACCAGCGACGCGGTCAGTCTGCACGTGCCGTTGCTGGATTCCACGCGCGGGCTGTTCGACGCGCGCCGCATCGCGTCGATGAAGCGCGGCGCCGTTTTGATCAATACCGCGCGCGGCGGCATCGTCGACGAAGCGGCGCTGGCCGACGCGCTGCGCCGCGGCCATCTGGCCGGCGCCGCGATCGACGTGTTCGACAGCGAGCCGCTCGCGGCCGCGCCGCACTTCCGGGATTGCCCGAACCTGATCCTGACCCCGCACATTGCCGGGCTCTCGCTGGAATCCAACGAACGGGTCGGCTTGCTCATCGCCGACCGCGTGCTGCAAGCGCTGGCATGACCG
>JBBIJJ010000269.1:0-4579 GCA_037446035.1 Burkholderiales bacterium | reverse complement strand
CTGACAAGTGTTGCAGGCTTGAGTCGGCGCCGGTGCTGGCCCGACGGGTCGGTCGGTCGGCGCGTTCCTCGAGGTTCACGATTCAAAACCGTGCCGGGCCCGCACGCCGTATGTGAGCTCGATCACGCAGCCCGTTGTTGGCTTTTCGGCGTGCGGATAGCGTTTAGCGCTGTCCGACCGCGGCGGCCGCGCCGTCTGTCTCAACCACCCAAAGGAAGCACGATGAAGCTTCGCCTCGCCCTCGCCGTCAGCGCGCTCGCCGCGTGCGCCGCCAGTCCGCTCGCCGCACAGCCGATGTTGATGTCACCCGAGTGGGCACGAGCCGCCTGCGAGGCATGGAACAAGGACTCCGTGCTGACCGACCAGCTCGTCGAGAGCGGCTGGGTGAAGAACGACAAGGGGCGCGGTTTCAAGGTGATGCACGTGTTCCGCAAGGACTGCGGCGCGGCGCCGACCGCGGAACTGCGCATCGCGCTGAAGGACGAAAAGGCGCTGTGCGTGTACGGCGGCAAGGTCGAGACCGCGCAGCTCGAGCGCAGCGCCGACTACGTGATGAGTGCGGACACCGCGCGCTGGGTCGAGATGGGCCGCGGCGACTATGGCCCGATGCGCGCGATGATGTTCGGGCGGCTGGAGTTCGTCGGCCCGAAGATGGAAGCCATGGGCAACATGGGGCCGTTCGAGAACTTTCTGCTGCTGGTCGGCAAGGTGCCGGGCAGCACGCAAGGCTGCCCGGCAAGCTGAGACGCCGCGAGCCGTCCGCCGCGGGCGCGCGGCCCGGTGCGTGGATCGGCGCGGATTCCGGGGCGCCGGCCCTACGGCACCAGCACGCTCGAGCCCGTCGTCTTGCGGCCCGCCAGATCGCGGTGCGCCTGCGCGGCGTCGGCCAGTGCGTAGCGCTGATCGATCTCGACCTTGATCTTGCCGCGCATCATCAGATCGAACAGCTCCTCGGCCGCCGCCTCCAGCTTGGCGCGCGGCGTGATGTGATGCATCAGCGTGGGCCGCGTGACGAACTGCGAGCCTTTCTGCGCCAGGATACCCAGGTTGACACCCGTCACCGCGCCGGAGGCGTTGCCGAAACTCACCATCAGGCTGCGCGGCTGCAGGCAGTCGAGCGAGCCCTCCCACGTGTCCTTGCCCACGCCGTCGTAGACGACCGGGACCTTTTCGCCTTTCGTCAGCGCCTTGACGCGCTCGACGAAGTTCTCCTTCGTGTAGTCGATCGTCGCCCACGCGCCGTGCTTTTTCGCGAGCGCGGCTTTGTCGGGCGAGGACACGGTGCCGATCAGCTTCACACCCAGCGCCCGCGCCCACTGGCAGGCGATCAGGCCGACGCCGCCAGCGGCCGCGTGGAACAGGATCGTCTCGTGGCCCTGCAGGCGGTACGTCTGGCGGAACAGATACTGGACCGTCAGCCCCTTGAGCATGGCCGCCGCGGCGTCCTCGAACGAGATCCTCTTCGGCAGCTTCACGACCATCGACGCCGGCATCACGTGCGCCTCGGCATAGGCGCCGAGCCGTCCCTGGCAGTAGCCGACGCGGTCGCCCTCTTTCAGGAAACCGACGTTGCTGCCCACGGCGTCGACGATGCCCGCGGCCTCGAAACCGATGCCGTGCGGCAGCGGCGACTGATACAGCCCCGTGCGGTAGTAGATGTCGATGAAGTTCAGCCCGATCACATGATTGCGGATACGGACTTCGTCGGGAGCGGGATCGGGAACGTCGACCTCGACGAGTTCGAGGACCTCGGGACCACCGTGCTGCCGGATGCGTATCGCTTTGGCTTTCATCGTCGTTTCCCTTCGAGGAGGATCAGTCGGCGGACGCCGCCCGCGAGCGCGGCGCGCCCTTGCGTGACAACACGAACACCCCGGCGAGCACGAGCGCGGTGCCGGCCACTTGCCAGGCCGAGATCGCTTCGCCGAGAAACAGGTAACCGAGCAGAATCGTCGCCACCGGCCCGACGGTGCCTGCGAGCGCGGCGTTGCCGGCGCCGATGCGCGCGACCGCCAGCATCGTCGCGAACACCGGGATCACCGTCGAAAACACCGCGTTGGCAGCCGACAGCCAGTACACCGGCACCGGCTGCGCCAGGCTCGCCAGCGGGTTGACGAGGACGAACTGCACCATGCACGCCGCCGACGCGACGCACATCGCGTACGCGACGAGGCGGATGGCGCCGACGCGGCGGACGAGCTCGCCGGACAGCACGAGATACAGCGCGTAGCAGACGGCCGAGGCGAACACGAGCAGCGCGCCGAGCGCCACGTCGCCGCCGGCGAACGACACGTCGTGCCAGCACGCCAGCACGATGCCGCCATAAGACAGCGCCAGCGCGAGCGCATCCAGCCGCGTGATCGCCTTGTGAAACCAGATCGCCGAGATCAGCAACACGATCGTCGGCGTCAGGTACAGGATCAGGCGTTCAAGCGCCGCGCTGACGTACTGCAGGCCGAGGAAGTCGAGAAAGCTCGCCGCGTAATAGCCGAGCAGCCCGATCGCGACGAGCCGGGCGTGCTCGCCGGCGGCAAGCCGCGGCGCACCGCGCGAAGCGAACCACAACGCGCCGGCGAAAAAAGGCGCCGACAACGCCATTCGCAACGCGATCAGCGTGACCGCATCGACGCCGTAGCGGTAGGACAGTTTGACCAGGATCGCCTTCGCCGAAAACAGCACGGCGCCGGCGAGCGCCAGCAGCAGACCCGTCGTGAACGCGCCGGCGGCGGGCGCAGCGTGAGACGTCGGCGCGGTGCTGGACACGCGCGGATTCTAGCGACGCGTCCGGCGCGGCCATGCCGAACCCGAAATGCGGGCGGCGTCGCGGCACCGACGCTCGTCGGCCGAGCGCTTGCACCGCTGCGGGTGGCCGTGCAGGCCGGCTCGTCGACGCGCGCGGCGATCGTTTTCGTCGGCTCGCGGCAGGCCGCCAACGGCCGGACAGACCGGAATTCCGACGGTAATTCGCGGAGTTTGCTAGGGGGCCGGTGCGATAATCGCACGCGCATGACGCCGACCGAACTGGCCACCCTGCCGACCGAGCCGTCGGCCACGCTCACGAGCGTGCCGCGGTTGATCGGGCGCTTTTCGATCCGCGGCGAGATCGGACGCGGCTCCAACGGCGTCGTGTACGCGGCGCATGATCCGGTGCTCGGCCGCGAGGTGGCGATCAAGGCGATCCCGCTGACCGACGACGCGTTCTTCCGCCAGCAGATCGAGGCCAACTTCCTGAACGAGGCGAAGGCCGCGGGCGGTCTGAATCACCCGCACATCGTCACGGTGTTCGACGCCGGCCGCACCGACGAGCTGGCCTACATCGCGATGGAGCGGTTGCACGGTCGCGACCTGCACGAGTTCATCGCAGCGGGCGACAAGATGTCGCCGCGCCAAGCCGCGCAACTGCTGGCGCGCGTGGCCGATGCCGCGCACTACGCGCACAAGCGCGGGCTGGTTCACCGCGACATCAAGCCGAGCAACATCTTTCTGCTGCGCGACACCAAGCCGAAGGTGCTCGACTTCGGCGTGGCCATCGCGATGGTCACCGCCGGCGACGCCGAGCACAAACGGCAGTTGATCGGCACGCCGAACTACATGTCCCCCGAACAGGCGCTCGGCAAGAAGATCGACGCGCGCAGCGACGTGTTCTCGATCGGCACGATCCTGTACGAGCTGCTCGCGCACCGGCGCGCCTTCGAAGGCAAGACGATCGAGGAAACGCTCGCGCTGGTCGTGACCTGCAAGCCGACACCGCTCGCCGAGCTGCGGCCCGAACTGCCGCGCGCGCTGATCGACATCGTCGAGCGCGCGCTCGCCAAGGAGCCCGACGATCGCTATCAGACCGCGGGCGAGCTGCGCAACGCGCTGGCGGTGTTCGCCGGCCAGCGGCCGGCGCCGACCACGCGCGGCCGCGGCACGGCGGTGGGCGCGCATGGCGGCCGCCTCAGGTCGTTGCTCGACCGCTGGGAATGGTCGCGCGACGCGCTCGCCGCCGGCGCGGGCATGCTGCTGCTCGGCATTCTGTGGTTCGTGCTGAGCGCCGGCGATCGCGCGGTGCCGACCGAGCAGGTCGTCGCGGCATCGCCGCCGCCACGACCGATCGTGGTCGCGCCGGCGCCGCCGCCGGCTGCCGACGACGCCGCGAACAAGGAGACGAAAGCGGTGGCGGCGCGCACCGAGGAGCCGCGACCGCGCGTCGCACTCGAAGCGCGTCGCCCCCGCGAGACGAAGGCGAACGTCGCGCCCGCGCCGGCCAACGGCACCGTCGCGCTCGCGATCGCGCCCTGGGGCGAGGTCGTCGTCAACGGAACCTCGCAGGGGGTGTCGCCGCCGCTGACGAAGCTCGCGCTCGCGCCGGGACTGCACACGATCGAGGTGCGCAACGGTGCGGCCCCGCCGTATACGACGCGCATCGAGATCCGCGCCGGCCAGACGGTCACGTTGCAGCATCGCTTCTAGCCCGGATATGTCATGAGGGACGCGGGAGTTGCGCGAGCGGATGCGCGCGGCAGGTTGCGCGAGACGGCCGCAGTCGCGTGCCCGCAGGCACGCGCAAGCAGTTGAGCGCAAGATGACCGCGCAG
>JBBIJJ010000268.1:0-4598 GCA_037446035.1 Burkholderiales bacterium | reverse complement strand
TTAGCGCGTGAAGCGCCGCACGATCACGGCGGTGATCGCGGGCGCGAGCGCCCACAGCAGTGCGAATCCAGCGGACAACGCGGTCGAAGCGCCGCTGCCTCGATCGAACTGGTGGAACAGCAGCGCCAGCACGGCGGTGGCGGCGACGACCGCGACCGGCCCGCCTCTGCGCGCGAGCAGCCACGGGTAGACGAAGATGCCGAGCGCGACCAGCGCGACGATCGTGATCGTGCCGGCAAGCGCGTTGGGGAATTCGATCATCGGAACCGCCGCCGCGGAGCGTCTGACGCCTACGCGTAGCCCGCCGCGTGCGCCTGCTGGTCGGCGTGGTAGGAGCTGCGCACGAGCGCGCCGCAGGCCGCATGCGAAAACCCCATCGCCTGCGCCTCGCGTTCGAACATCTTGAACGTGTCCGGATGCACGTAGCGCCGCACCGGCAGGTGATGGTTGGTCGGCGCGAGGTACTGGCCCACCGTCAGCATGTCGACCTCGTGCGCGCGCAGGTCGTGCATCACCTGCAGGATCTCGTCGTCGGTTTCGCCGAGCCCTACCATCAGCCCGCTCTTGGTCGGCACGGCGAGCCCGCGCGCGTTCATGCGGCGCCTGAATTCGCGCAGCAGGGCCAGCGAATGCGCGTAGTCGCCGCCGGGCCGTGCCTCGCGGTACAGCCGCGGCACCGTCTCGAGGTTGTGGTTCATCACGTCGGGCGGCGCGGCTTCCAGGATGTCGAGCGCGCGCTGCATGCGCCCGCGGAAGTCGGGTACCAGCACCTCGATCTTCGTCGCCGGCGCCAGCGCGCGCACGGCGCTGATGCAGTCGACGAAGTGCTGCGCGCCGCCGTCCTTCAGGTCGTCGCGGTCGACCGAGGTGATGACGACGTAGGACAGTTTCAGCGCCGCGATCGTCTGCGCGAGGTTGCGCGGCTCGTCCGCGTCGAGCGGATCGGGACGGCCGTGGCCGACGTCGCAGAACGGGCAGCGGCGGGTGCACTTGTCGCCCATGATCATGAAGGTCGCCGTGCCCTTGCCGAAGCATTCACCAATGTTCGGGCAGGTCGCTTCTTCGCACACCGTGTGCAGCCGGTGCGCGCGCAGGATGTTCTTGATCTCGTAGAAGCGCGTCGTCGGCGAGCCGGCGCGCACGCGCAGCCAGTCGGGCTTGCGCAGCGGCGCCGTATCGGTCGCGACCTTGATCGGGAATTTCTTGAAGACCGGCGCGGTCTTCGCTTCGCCCTTCTTCTTCGCGTAGGGGTCGGCGCCAGGCGTGGGTGTGCGGATGACGTCGGAGCTCATGGACGGAGGTGATCGGCAAGCCGCGCCGCGAGTCGGTCGGCGGATTCGTGCCAGGTCGTCTGCACTCGCAGTGTAGCCAAGTCGACCGTCGCCAGAGACGGATAGCCGCACGGGTCGATCAGCGCGAACGGCGCAAGATCCATCGCGACGTTGAACGCCACGCCGTGATAGCTGCGCCCGTTCGTTACCTTGATCCCCAGCGCCGCGATCTTGGCGACCCCAGAAAAATCGGGGTCAGACACCTTTTTTTCTTCCCCTTCGCGCAGACCGGACGTCGGGCCGCCCTGAGCTTGTCGAAGGGGCCGAGGTAAGGGGCTGCCGCCAAAGGGCACGTAGATTCCCGGCGCCCCTTTCACGCGCCGACCTTCGACGCCATACGCATCGAGCGTCTGGATCACGCTCTGCTCGATGCGATACACGAGTTCCTTGACGAAGATGCGGAGCCGTCGCAGGTCGATCAACGTGTAAACCACGACCTGCCCCGGTCCGTGGTAGGTGATCTGCCCGCCGCGGTCGGTCGCGACGACAGGGATGGCGGTCGGCGCCAGCAGGTGTTCGCGCCTGCCCGCCTGCCCGAGCGTGAACACCGGCGGATGCTCGACGATCCACAGCTCGTCGGGCGTGTCCGCGTCGCGCTGCGCGGTGAACTCGCGCATCGCCTGCCAGGTCGGCACGTACTCGGCGCGGCCGAGTGCGCGCACGACCAGCGGTGGCGCGAGCGCGACACTCATCTTGCCGGCGTCACAGCACGATCTTGACCAGCGGATGGCTGGTCAGCGCGCGATACAGCTTGTCGAGCTGCTCGCGCGAGGTGGCGCGCACGGTGACCGTGAGCGACAGGTAGTTGCCTTCCCTGGAGGCGCGCATCTGGAGCGTCGCGGGATCGAACTCGGGCGCATGCTCGGTGACCACCGCGACGATCGCCTGCGCGAACTCGTCGACGCGCCGTCCCATGACCTTGATGGGAAAGTCGGTCGGAAACTGCAGCGGCGATTCGCCCGGGGGCCGGATCGGTTGGTTCATGCAGCCAGTCTGAGGCCGGGCAGCAGCGACTTCCAGCGCAGCGCGTCCTCCCGCTTGGCCTGCTGGAACCAGCCGTGCATCCTGCGAAACAGCGGGCCCGGAGCGCCGTCGCCGATCGGCTCGCCGTCGAGGCGCGTGACCGGCAGCACCTCGCGCCCGGACGACGACAGCCATAGCTCGTCGGCCGCGCGCACTTCGGACGCGTCGACCGGGCGAACGTCGGTCGCGATGCCGCGCGCGCGCGCGATGTCGAGCACCGCGTCGTAGGTGATGCCGGGAAGGATCAGGTTCGACTTGGCCGGCACGACGAGCGTGCCGCGGGCCACGACGAACACGTTCGCGCTCGACGCTTCTGTGAGCAGTCCGTCGCGGAACAGGATCGTCTCGAACGCGCCGTGATCGACCGCGAACTGCTTCATCAGCACGTTGCCGAGCAGCGAGATGCTTTTCACGTCGCAATGCAGCCAGCGCTCGTCGGCGTGCGTGACGCAGGCCACGCCGCGCTCGAGGTTTTCCGGCGGAATCGGCGGCCACGGCGAACTGACCGCGAACACGGTCGGCGCCACGCCCGGCGGAAACGCATGGTCGCGCTTGGCCGCGCCGCGTGTGACCTGCAGGTACACGGTCTGCCGCGGCCACGGGTGCCGCTCGATCAACGCCGCCAGCAGGCCGAGCCATTCGGCCATCGCCAGCGGGTTGTCGATGCGCACCGCCGCGAGGCTGCGCTCGAGCCGTGCGAAGTGTTCGCGCGCGCGAAACGGCGCGCGCAGTCCCGGCTCGACGGTGTCGACCGGGATCACTTCGTACACGCCGTCGCCGAAGATGAAGCCGCGGTCGAGCACGGAGATTCTGGCGGAGGCGAGCGGTTGCCACTCGCCGTTCAGATAGCAGGTCGCGTCTTGCCAGTCCATGCGTGCGCGGCGCCGCCGGCGCCCGTCGTTGATCGAAGTTCGAATCGTACCCGCGCCGCCGTCCGCGGCCGGGCGCGGCAGCGCGTCAGCGCGCGCGCAGTGCCCGCACGAATTCGGCGACCGCGGCTTCGCCGAGCAGTGCGGCGACGATGCGCTCGGCTTCCTTGATCCGCTCGCGCAGCTCGTCGGCCGTGCGCGTCTGCTCGATGCGCAGCGAGATCATTTCGGCGTCGGGGCCCAGGCGGTCGGTCAAAGCGCGCACCGCGCGCCGCTTCGCCTCCTCGAGCGTCAGCAGCGCGCGTTCCTCGCCCGGCTCGGCGCCGAGCGAGTGCACCTCGACGCCGGCGACGGTCGGAACGTCGGGCGAACGCACAGCCGGGCGCGGCGCCGGCGCGCCGGCATCCTGCATGCGCTGGATGTAGCCCTGCGTCTCCAGTGTCGCGATCAGACCGTCGATTTCGCCCGGCCGCGCCAGCGGCGCCAGCTGGGCGACGCTGCGCTTGCCGTCGACCATGATCAGGACGCGCCGCGCCGCGAGCGACAGGGTGCCGCCGCGCGCGGCGACTTCGGCAACCCCTTTGGCGGTCTTGGTGTAGACAAGCTTTTCGTCCATCCGCGCAAGACGTTCGACCCGGGGGTGCCAGTTTCGCGAAACGCTCCGCGCACCGATTGTGTCGGCTGCGGCCAAGAGGCACCGCTTTTATCGGCTTTGGTCGCGCGCGTCAATCGCGGCTGCCGCAAGCACGTGATCGATCACCAGTTGTTTGAGCGTGCCCAGACGCTTGTGAAAGAAGTGATCGGCGCCGGGCAGCACGACCACCGGCAGCTCCTGCGGGCGCGCCCAGTCGAGCACGTCGGCGAGCGGGATCGTTTCGTCGCGTTCGCCGTGGATGACGAGCGTGCCGGCGCGCACCGGCGGCATCGGCCACTTGCCGGCGGCCGTGCCCACGAGCACCAGGTGCTTGACCGGATGATGCTGCGCGGCCAGCGTGCGTGCGCTGCGCGCGGCGACGAAGCTGCCGAACGAAAAGCCTGCGAGCGCGCGCGGCGCCGCCGCCGCGGCCGGCGCGTCGGCCAGCCACTGCGGCAATGTGGCGATCACGTGCAGAAAGTCGTCGGTTTCGCCGCGGCCTTCGTCGTGTGCGCCCTCGGTCGCGCCGACGCCGCGAAAATTCGGCCGCACCGCCAGCCAGCCGACCGCGACGAACGCGCGCGCGAGGGTCACCGCGACCTTGTTGTCCAGCGTGCCGCCGTACAGCGGGTGCGGGTGGCCGACGAACGCAACGCCCGCGGGCGCGGCGTGGCTTTCCGGCCAGTCGAGCGCGACCTCGATGCGTCCGATCGGCCCCGGGATCGTTCGGCGTTCGTGCAT
>JBBIJJ010000267.1:0-4606 GCA_037446035.1 Burkholderiales bacterium | reverse complement strand
CCGGGATCTCGCGGACCACCCTGGCCGACGAGTTCGTTACCGCGGCGCGGATGGGCGGCGGCCTCACGCTGTGGGAGGCGCTGGCGCTGCTGCGGCAGGGGTTCGTGCACGCGTTTTTGCCAGCGGCCGCGCGGGAGGCGCTGCTGGCGCGGGCCGACGGGGACGTGTACCGCTGCGCGGACGCAACGGACGACGACCGCAAGCTTGCGGGCTCATCCGGTGAGCTCGACTCGTTCGCATAATGGGCAATGGAGGCTGCGCAACAACGCACCGAGGTCACGCGATGCAGGTCTTGCACTACATACTGCGGTTTACGGCCCCGGCCTTTCTCGGCAACGCCGAGCAGGCGGGGCAGTGGCGCACGCCTCCGATCAAGGCGCTGCTGCGGCAGTGGTGGCGCGTCGTGCAGGCGCCGGCGGTCAGCTTCGACGTGGCAACGCTACGCGCGCAGGAGGCGCGGCTCTTCGGCGCTGCGGCGGACAACGGCGGCTCGACCAAAAGCCGCATCCGCATCCGGCTCGACAAATGGACTCGCGGCACGTTGACTGCCTGGCCGGAGGTGGATCCCAAGGTCCGGCATCCCGAAGTCACGGTCGCCGGCGGCATGGTCGGTTCGCAGCTGTACCTCGGCTACGGCCCGCTGGCGATCGAACAGGGCAGACAGGGCACCGCGCTGAAGGCGAATGCCGCAATCCAGGCCGGTGAGTCTGCGCGACTTTCGATCGCCGTTCCAGACGATGCGGCGGATACGTTTGCGGCGGTGCTCGCGCTCGCGAACCTTTACGGAACACTTGGCGGCCGCAGCCGCAACGGGTGGGGCTCCTTCGTCCTCACCCCGCTCGATGGCACGCCGCCAATGCTGCAGGAGTGCAAGCGGTTTCAACGTCCGTGGCGCGATGCGCTACGCCTTGACTGGCCGCACGCGATCGGCGGCGACGAGGGCGGCCCTTTGGTTTGGCAGACGCGGCCGTTTAACGACTGGAAAGCGCTGATGGAACGCCTGGCCGAAATCAAGATTGCTTTGCGCACGCAGTTCAAGTTTACGTCGGGTCAGTCTGCACCCACGCCGGAGCCCCGTCACTGGCTTAGCTATCCGGTGACCAGGCATTCCGTGAAGCCCTGGGGTAACAATGCCCGCCTACCCAACCAACTGCGATTCAAGGCGCGCCCCATGTCCGACGGCAAGGTCGTCGGCGTGATCTTCCATGTTCCCCATCTGCCGCCTCCCGCGTTCAATCCCGACAGACGGGCCGTCGAGGACGTGTGGAAGAAGGTCCACGAAACGCTCGACGCCACCGAAAACCTGACGCGAGCCAAGCAATGAGCGCGCGCGTGCGGCAGTCTCAGCCCAGCAGGTTCGGACGCGGCTCGACGCGGGCCAGCCGAACAAAATCCTCGTCGTCGTGCAGCAGCGGCACGCGCTCGGCCACGGCGATCGCGGCGATCAGGCAGTCGTGCGAACTGCGCGGCGTGACGCCGCGCCGGCGCGCCCGCGCGCACCGCTTCGGCGACCAGGGGATCATCAAACATGATGTCGGTTCTCAAATACGGCTCCGGATGGGTCGGGCAGGCCCGCATCTGCACTGCCGCAAAGGAAACCGCAAATGAACGACACCGTCTGGAAGACCCGGCTGGCCGCCCGCCTGCACGATCCCCCGGAGAAGGCGCTGGTCCTGCTGCGAACGCGCGCAGGTCACGAAGGGGGCACGGTACGCGCTCTGATGGAGGAAGTCTTTCCGCACGGCGTGCCGGCCGACATCGAACGTGCGGTCGAACGGGCGGACCACTGGGCCGCCGCCGCCGACCGCGCCGCCTTCCCGAAGGCGGAAGGCGATCGCCGCTATCCCGCTTGGCAGCAGGTCGTCTTCGCTCAGGACCCGGTGCTGATCCATCCGCTGACCGGGAATTCCCATCGCCTTCCGCCCTTCGCTGACGACGTGCCGGCGGAGCGGGCTCAGGACCAGGGCACGGGTCATCTGCGGACGCTTCTCCAACGCGACGGGCAAGGGGCGATCGACTTGCGTCGCAGCGCGCTGGCGCTGTGGCGCTTCGGCCCGGAACTGCGCGGCGACCTTGCGGAGGTTTGGAAGCTGCTGCCCGCCGACAGCCGCGTACCAGACCACACGATCCACGACCATCTCGATCTCGCCGCGGCCTTCGCGGGCGCTTTCGCGGCCGACCCCGAAGGCGGCCCGGCACTGCTGGCGGTATCGATCGGCCCGGTGCAGGACCTCATCGCCGCCGCGCGCTCGACCTCGGACCTATGGGCGGGCTCGCACCTGCTGTCGCGGCTGGCGTGGGAGGCGACGCGCGTGGTCAGCGAAGCCTGCGGGCCCGAGTCCATCCTCTTTCCTCGGCTGCGCGGCGTGCCGCAGGTGGACCTCTGGCTGGTGCGCGATCAGGGGCTGCCGCTCACACTGTTCGACGACTGCGAATGGCGCAGGCGCGCCACCGACGCCAATCCTCTGTTCGCGGCCGCGCTGCCCAACCGCTTCACCGCGCTGGTGCCGGCCGCCCAGGCTGAGCGGCTGGCGCAGTCCGTTACGCAGGCCGTACGCGCTTACGCGGCCGGCAAAGCCAAAGAGGCCTTCCGTCGCCTGCTGCGCGAGGCAACTATCGAAGACCGACCGGACTGGTACGGCTATGAACAGATCGCGCGCCAGCTCGAGGGCTTTCCGGAAGTTCACTGGGCCGCCGTGCCGTGGGCGCTTGGCAGCGGCAAGCCCGATGATGACGGCCGCGTGCTGGCGAGCGACGAGCGGCTCGCGGAGGCGATGCGTCCCTTCTTCGCGGGCGAAGGAAAGCCGGGTTGGCTGGGCAGCGCCGCGTGGCAGTTGCTTTCGGGCGGCTTGAAGCTCGACGAAGGCTGGTTTTACAAACCCAACCCGGGCACGCTGTACACGGCGTTGCACGAGCTACTGGAGCGCGCGCTGGCGGCGGTGAAGTCTGCCCGCACGTTCGACCAAGCGCAGGAGAAGGGCTGGCGTTGCGCGCTGACCGGCGAGGGCGAGTGGATCACGACGGACCAGGCGCAGCTCCTCACCTCGTACCGCACGCGCACCGACACGCTGTGGGCGAAAGTCGCCGCACGACGACCTGCCTGGGTCAAGGAGGGAGAGCACCTGTCGGCGCTGCCGATGCTCAAACGGCTGTGGCCGACGCTGTTCGTGGAGGAGGTGCGCGATTTCATCGAAGGCGGCGGCGTCGACCGGTTCGTGGTTTCCACGCACACGATGGCCTTGGCCTCGGCGATCGAGCGTGCAATCGACGAGGGCAAGCGTCCGGCCGACGAAATGACGAAGGGACAACGCGTCGCGCTGCCGCGACGGCTCGACGAAAGGCTGCGTGAATCGAAGGCGTCGGACTCCTGGCGTCAGGTGCCCGGCTGGCTGGAGCTGCAAATCGACAGCGGCGACGAAGGCGCTGCCGAGCGCGCCCGCAAGCGGCTGGCAGACGTGGTCGGGACGCGGCCCGATACCTACTACGGCCTGCTCTTGATGGACGGCGACGACATGGGCGCTTGGCTTTCCGCGGGCAGCGGCAAGACGCAACCGGTCATGTCGAGCTTTCATCCGAGCATCCGCCAGCGGTTGGAGGGCCGCTTTAGCGGCGATCCGAAATTTGCTCAATACGCGAAAGAGCTGCGCGCACCAAACCCGGCCTGGCACATGGCCATTTCTGACGCGCTGAACCAGTTCGCACTGCATCTGGTGCCTGAGATCGTCGAGCGCCGCTACCTGGGCCGCGTGCTCTACGCCGGCGGCGACGACGTTCTGGCGATGGTTGCGGCGTCGGATCTGCTGCCTGCCGCCGCCGGCCTGCGCGCGGCTTATTCGGGCAGTGAGCCAGCCGACACCGGCACGGAGATCGCCGAAGGCGGTCGCCTTGCGCGACTGGAAAACGGCTGGGCGCGCTTCGGCGGCCGGGTTCTGCGGCTGATGGGTGACAAGGCCACCGCCTCGGCGGGGCTCGTGATCGCGCATCACCAGGCCCCGCTCGGCGCGGTGATGCGCAAACTGCGCGAGGCGGAGAAGCGCGCCAAGCAGCTTACCGGCAAAGACGCCTGGAGTCTCGTGGTGCTCAAGCGCGGCGGCGGCGCGTTGTGTGTGACCGCCAAGTGGAGCGAACCGCTTCGACTGTTCGTCGCGCTGCGCGATCTGCTGGCGCGCGAAGACGTTTCGCGCCGTGCCGCGTTTCACGTCAGCGAGTGGCTCGATGACGTCCCGGGCGACCGGCCGGAAATGGTTACCGCGATGCTCGTCTATCAGATGAAGCGCCAGTGCGCCTCCGACGAGGCCGAAAAGCTGACTGACAAGATCGCACCGGCGCTGGTGCAAGAGGCGTTCAAGGCGTCGAACCGGCTGCAGAACGTCGATCCTCTGCCGTGGCTGGCCGACTTCATGATGGCCGCCGAGTTTCTTGCCCGAGAGCAGCGTCACACGCGGCCGCGCACACAGGCGCAGCGGGAGCGACGGAGGGCCGCATGAGCGAAACGAGCGCCTTCGTCGACGCGCTGGACGTGCTGACCCTGCGCGGCAACCGCCTGTTCGGCGATCCGGGCAGTTGGGGCGAATCGCTGATGCCGCCGCCGCCTTCGGTCGCTGCC
>JBBIJJ010000266.1:0-4614 GCA_037446035.1 Burkholderiales bacterium | reverse complement strand
GCCGGGACTGTCGCCGCCCGCGACGCCGAGATCCCTCGCTTCGCTCGGGATGACACGCTGGCGCCTGTCACCGCGGAGCAGTGTCGTTCCGACTCCTGGCCCGTCTCCTGAGCGCGGGATCTCAGCCGCTCGCGACGCCGAGATCCCTCGCTGCGCTCGGGATGACAAGGAAAGCGGCGGGCGCCGCCGGCGTTGCGGACTGCGCGGGGGCGTATTCCGGAACCCAGCGCACCAGTGCTTGCCGAACCGCTTGGTCATCGAGCCAGTCATTCGAGGTGAGCCAGGTCAGCGCGGCGGCGTCCAGCCGCGCGGCCAGATGCGCGGCACTGGCGACGCGCACCTTCGGATGCGCGGTCGGTCGCGTGGCCTCATCGTCGGCGAGCAGCTCTTCGAACAGCTTTTCGCCCGGTCGCAGGCCGGTGAACTTGATCTCGATCTGCTGCTCCGTATAGCCCGCCAGGCGAATCATGTCGCGCGCCAGATCGACGATTTTCACCGGCGCGCCCATGTCGAGCACGAAGATCTCGCCGCCTTGTCCCATCGCGCCGGCCTGCAGCACGAGCTGCGCGGCCTCGGGGATCGACATGAAATAGCGGATCACGTCCGGGTGCGTCACGGTCACCGGGCCGCCGGCGGCGA
The DNA here is from genome assembly GCA_037446035.1 of Burkholderiales bacterium. Classification (GTDB taxonomy): domain Bacteria; phylum Pseudomonadota; class Gammaproteobacteria; order Burkholderiales; family Burkholderiaceae_F; genus DSNY01. Next base: position 3,975 of record JBBIJJ010000266.1, on the reverse strand, counting down.
TCTGCTGCTGGAACTTCGGGATCACGCTGCCGCTGGAACCGAGCACGTTGCCGAACCGCACCATCGTGAAGCGGGTGGCGCCGCGCTGGTTCAGCGACTGACACACCATTTCGGCCAGCCGCTTGGAGGCACCCATCACGTTGGTCGGATTGACCGCCTTGTCGGTAGAGACCAGCACGAAGCGCTCTACGCCCGCGCGCACCGCAGCCTCACCGACAACATAGGTGCCGCAGGCGTTGTTGCGCACCGCCTCCCACGCGTTCAGATCTTCCATCAGCGGCACGTGCTTGTACGCGGCGGCGTGAAAGATCACGGCGGGGCGGTACGCCGCCAGCACCTGCGCGACGCGCGCGGCGTCCTTGACGTCGCCGACCAGCGGCACAATGCGCGTGGTGCGGCCGGGCGCGGCGAATTCTTCGGTGAGCCGATACAGCGCGAATTCGCTCAGCTCGAACAGCATCAGCGTCGCCGGTTCGAAGCGCAGCAGTTGCCGGCACAGCTCGGCGCCAATCGAGCCGCCCGCGCCGGTGACGAGGATGACCTTGCCCGAGTAGGAGCGGCGCACCGCCTCCATGTCGAGCTGCACGGGGTTGCGGCCGAGCAAATCGTCGATCTCGATCTGCCGCACGCCTGCGCGCGAGCCGCGCAGGATCTCTTCGAACGACGGCACGGTCAGGATGCGGGCGCCGGCGTCGGCGCAGATCTTGACGATGCGCCGGCGCACGTCGTGCGACACGCCGGGCATCGCGATGATCGCGGTGTGGGTGTTGAACTGCCGCGCGATCTCTGCATATCGATCGGTGCGGCCGACCACGCGCACGCCTTCGATGATGCGGCCCAGCTTGCGCGGATCGTCGTCCAGCAGCGCCACCGGTTTGTACAGCGCGCTGCTGCTTAACTCCCGCAACAGCTTGGCGCCGGCATGGCCGGCGCCGAGCACGATCACCGGGTCTCCCTGTTCGCGCGTGACGACGGTGAGCTTGTGCTCGCGCCACATGCGGTAGGCAAGTCGGCTGCCGGCCATGAAGAAAACAAGCAACACAGGGAAGATCACCAGCACCGAGCGCGGCACGACCACATCCAGCCGTGCGACCAGCGTCACCAGTGGAATCGCCAGCGTGGCCAGCCCGGCGGCGAGCGCGATCTGGCGGATGTCGCGCAAACTGGCATAGCGCCACAGCCCGCGATAAAGGCCGCTGGCCCAAAAAGCGGCGGCCTGCACAGGTAGCAGCCACGGCAACAGCAACCAGGCGGACTCGAACACCCACCACGGGCCTTCGAAGTTCAGACGAATGGCGTAGGCCAGCAGCAGCGCGGCGGCGGCGGCGACGACGTCGTGCAGCCACGCCAGGGCGGCGCGCCAGTTGAGCCGGGCGGCAAGTGGTGTCGGTGTGTCGGGCATCAAGATCGTCCGGTGGGCATGGCGCGGCGTCCGGCGCCGAGCGCGACGGCCAGCGCACCCAGCAATACGAGCGTTGCCGCGCCGGCAATATACGCACGCTCCGGTCGCAGCGCAGCGACGGCCGCGAGCGGCAGCAGCACGAGCACATCGATGGCGACCACGGCCAACGTGACCGGCAGATGCCCGAGGCGCGCGGCGGCGTGCTGATACGCGTGCGAGCGGTGCGCGGCATACCAGCGTTCGCCGGCCACCAGCCGGCGCACGAGCGTGACGGTCGCGTCGACCCAGAAAACGCCCAGAAGGATGATCCAGACCCACACGAAGCGGGCGTCGTTCGTCGCGCTAAACAGCAGGAACGCCGCGAACGCGTAGCCGAGAAAGCCACTGCCGGCATCGCCCATGAAGATGCGCGCCGGCGGCCAGTTGAGCACCAGAAAGCCGGCCGCGGCCGCTGCCAGAAGCGCAAGCCCTGGAATTTCGGCGCCGATCAGGGCGGCGACCAGCAGCGCTGCCAGCGCGACGCTGACGGCCTCGCCGGCGGCGATGCCGTCGATGCCGTCCATGAAGTTGTACAGGTTCAGCAGCCAGACGACGGCAACGACCGACAGCGGCCAGGCAAGCCACGCGGGAACGATCCACGTGGCCGTGCCCAGCGGAACCTGCCGCACCGGCTCCAGCAGCGCGACCGCCAGAATTGCCGCACCCACGTGCAGCGCAAACCGCACCCGCGCTGGCAGATCGACGTGATCGTCCCAGAAACCCACGGCCGCCACCAGGCCGCCGCCCGCGATCAAGGCGGCCAGCAGCGCGGGTGGCATCGACCCCTGCCACCACAACAGCAACGCACCGGCCAGGAAGGACAGCACGATGGCCACGCCGCCGCCGCGCGGCACTGGGCGGGCGTGGGAACTGCGTTCGTTCGGGATGTCGAGCAGCTTCTTCATCCCGTACCGGCGCAACAGCGCGGTGCCGAGCCACGCCGCGACAGAAACGGGCCCGATGAGCCAGTGCTCGAAGCTCGAGGTCATGCGGCGTTCCTGTGCGCAAACGAGCGGCCGGTTGCGCGCAGGCCGTCGGCGACCGCGACCTCGGGCGACCATCCGAGGCGCAGGCGCGCCTTGCTCGCATCGACGCGCAGCGAGGCCGTCAGCTTGGCGTATACGCCGCCGGCGCCGAGTGCACGCGCCGCCAGCGAAAGCGCGGCGGCGGGAACCGGAAACAGGCGCGCGGCAACTCCAAGCCCGGCCGCCAGGTGCCGGATGATCTCGGGCAGCGAGATGTCCTCGCCATCGGCGGCGAGAAAAGTCTGCCCCGCTGCTGCCGGGTGCGCGACCGCGCATTCGATCAGCGACGCGAGGTTGTCGACTCCGATCAGGCTGCGCTTGTGCGTGAAACTCGCAAACGGAAGCGGCCAGCCGCGCCCCACGAGCCGCGCCAGTCGCGCCATGTTGCCCGGGCAGTGTGGCCCGTATACGAGCGTGGGCCGCAGTACCACGGTCTGCATCGCGGTGTTGTGCGCGATAGCGGCCAGGACCTGCTCGGCCCGTAGCTTGGATTCGGCATAGGGTTCCGCCGGAGCGGGTTCATCGTCCTCGGTGAACGGCCGGTCGGAGCGGTTACCGAGCACGCCGATCGAGCTGATGAATACGAAGCGCCGCACGCCCGCGGCGACGGCGGCTTGCGCGAGCCGGGCCGTGGCATCGACGTTGGCGCGCTGAAAGGCGGCGCCGGGATCGACCGCGGTTTCGCGCAAGACGTGCGCCCGACCGGCCAGATGAACGACGGCGTCGTGCCCGACGAGCATGCCCTCCAGGCAGCGGCACTCGGCGAGATCGCCCGTCGCCACGTAGCCCCCTTGCGCTGCGGCGCCGGCGGTTCGGCGCACCGCGCGCGTGACGGAGAAGCCCTGGCGCTCGAGACGTTCGCAGACGCGCCGACCGATGAAACCGTCGGCGCCCGTCACGAACACGCGGGCGGCGGCGCCATACACGGCGTCAGAAGCGCCAGTACTTCAACACGCCGCGGCCAGCGTAGTTGACGAACGACCAGGCGGACCGCACCAGCCCCAAGCGCTCGACTTCGCGGTACGTGCGCCAGACGTGGCGCGCCGACCTGAGCTTGTTGCGCGAGACCGAGCCGCCGACGACCCGATAGCGCATCAGGTCCTCGTGCAGCCCGACCGCGCGCCCGCCGCCGCGCAGCAGCTCCAGCCAGCAGGCGTAGTCGTCGTAGTAGGTCTTCTTCATCGCGAACGGCCCGGTCTTGGCGCGGTCGACGATGACGGTCGAGGTCGCGATGCCCGTGTTGCATAGCAGCCGCCGGTAGTCGAGCCAGTCGGGCACGCTGATGCGCCGGCCGACATGGGAGCCATCGCCATCGACGCGGCGAAACTCCGTATACGAGATCTTCGCGCCGCTGGCGCGATGGAAGGCGAGCTGGCACTCGAGCTTGCCGGGCAGCCACAGGTCGTCGCTGTCGAGAAAGGCGATCCAGCGGCCGCGCGCCTCGGCGAGCGCCCGGTTGCGGGCTGCGGCGGGGCCGCCGTTGGTCGGCTGCCGCAACAGCCGGATGCG
>JBBIJJ010000265.1:0-4622 GCA_037446035.1 Burkholderiales bacterium | reverse complement strand
GAAGGCGAGGAATCTCAGCCGTGCGCAAGCCGGGCTCTCGTGTTCGCAGCCCGCCTGATCCGCCGGCGCCGACTTTCCTCGACCCTTGTCAAACACGGAGAACACGGAGCGCACGGAGAGAAAGTCGAAACCGCAGGCCCTGTCCTCCGTGTTCTCCGCGTGAAAGACTCGGCCGCCCGAAAGTCCGAAGTCACTCGCATTCGCGTGGGATGACACCGGTGGCGGCGGCCGCGCACTCGCAACGGCGTCCTCGCAGTCGCTACGCGCCCGAGATGACGGCCTGCGGGTAGAGCTTGCCCAGCACCTCACGCGCGCACGCGGCCAGCGGCGGGCGCAGCGCGGCGGCGAGCGTGGCCGCATCGCTTGCCTGGCGCCTGGACCACACGGCGGCGAAGTCGGCGCGCTGCGCCTCGAACGCCGCGACCACAACGTCGCGCCAGAACGGCGGCGACTCTGACTGCTGCCAATCGCCCCGCCCGCGACCGTAGTGCGCCACCGCCAGATAGCCGAGCAGCGCGTTGATCGCCAGGTCGTCGAGCGCCGCGTCGCTCCAGGCGACCACCGACGTATCCAGATCGCGCACCAGGTTGTAGCCGCGCGCCAGGCCCGCCGCGCCCAGCGCGCCGAGCAACCCGCCGGCGAGCAATCCGGCGCCGAACGAAAGGCCGCCGGCGGCAAGATCCGCTTTCAGCCCGGTCAGCGCCCCGCTGACCATCCCGCCAATTACGGCGGCCTTTCCTTCGCTGACGCGTTGCTTGACTTCGTAGTGCCGCGCCAGCCGCGCCAGCACTTCGTCGGTTGCCTGTCCCGCGAGATCGTGCAGCGCGATCAGCCGATCGGTGCTGGCGCGGATGTCGGCGGCGAGCCGCTCGCCGAGCCGGCGCATCGCCGCCTGCTGCGGCGTCTCCGCCGGTTCGCGCGCGACGCCCAGCGCTGCGCCCACTTCGCGCAGCCGGTCCTTCAGGCCCGCATCCGGCACCGGTTCGCGATCGAGCGCAGCGCGCGCGATGCGCTCGGCCAGCACCTGCATCGACTGCTCGAAGCGCGCTTGCCGGCGCGCCAGCCATGCGGCGCGCAGCCGCGCGAAGGCCGCGCGCTTCGATTCGGGCAACGCGGCCTCGACCCGTTGCAACAGCGCGATCTCCTGCACCCAGCAGCGCGCGAAAGCGTCGAGCGGCAGCACCGCGCGCACCAGCGACGTGGTCGAGAAATGGCGTCGCCAGCGCTCGACCTCGGCCTGCTCCTGCGCGCGCGGCCGCGGCGCGCCGAGCTGATTGAGCAGCACGATCACCGGTTTGCCGATCAGTTCCAGCACGCGCAGCTCCGGGGCCAGGTAGCCGGCCTGCTCGGGCGTTTCCGCGGCGTTGACCAGATACAGCACCGCGTCGGCGTGCGCCAGCACCGCGCGCACCGCCTGCTGCGTGGACCAGAACGGTCGGTCGCGAAAGCGGTCCCAGATCTCGGTCAGAAACCAGCCGAGCGGGTTGCCGGCCTGCGCGAGCCGCTTCGCCAGCCGCACGCTGTCGCCGAAGCCCGGCGTGTCCCACAGCGCGAGCGCGTCGCCCTGAGCGGTCTCGATCAGCGTGTAGCGCTCGGCACGCTCGGTCACGTGCGGCGCGTCGCGCACCTCGCCGATGTCGCGGCCGGCGAGCGTGCGCGCCAGCGTGGTCTTGCCGACGTTGGTGTGCGACACCAGCGCCAGCGCGATCGTGTGCGAAGCGTCCATTCGTCGTCACCACGCAGACACGGAGCGCGGCGAGGAAAGCGTTGCTCCGTGCCCCTGCATCCCCATGTGCGACCCGTCGAGCGCGGCGCGCGATGCGGCCTCGGCTGCGGCGAGATCGGGCCGCTGCAGGTCGACGAACAGCGCAGGCACGCGGTGCGTTGCGAGCGTGTTTCGCCACAGCGCGCGCCGCTCTTCGAGCCGCGCGCTGTCGCCGAACTGGCGGCGGAAACCGGATTCGTCGATCAGCGCCAGCAGCCGCGCATCGCTTGCGGCCGCGCCGGCCAGCCGCGCGACAAACGCACCGTGGTTTTCCGCTTCGGGTGTGGCGGTTGCCGCGAACAGCGGCACGACGAGCGTGGCGTCGCCGACGAGCGCCGCGGGGTCGATGTCGTCCTCGGCGCCGAACGCGGTGCTCTGCGCGATGGTGAGCGTGGTGCGCGCCCCGAACGCGCGCGCGCAGATCGCATTCAAGTTCAGCGTCGCCTGCGGCGAGAGCTCGACCGCGTACGGCGCCACGCGCACGCTGACCGGCTCGTCGCGCAGCGCGCGCGCCAGCGCGCGGAAATACGGATCGTCCAGCCGCAGCGGAAAGCGCCGCGTCAAGCGCGCTTCGAGCCAGCGGTCGCCGGCCGCCAGCAGCAGGCGCGGCGCGAGCACGACCAGCGCCACCGTCACCGCGAACAGATTGAGCCACGGCGCGGCGTTCGCGCCGCCGGCGGAAAAGCGCAGCGCCTCGAAGCCCGCCGCATCGGGCAACGCGATGCCGGTCAGCGCCGCCGCCGGGCCCAGCGCCGTCGAAAGCACGGCGTGCACGGCGGCGGCGTCGAGAAAGGTGCTCTCCCAGCCGGCGCGGTACTCGAGCGCCAGCCCGCGCAGGTACATGCCGGCCAGAAGACCGAGCGCCAGCGCGATCGCCGCCGTATGCAGCACCCGCCCCACGCGCGCGGCCGCCAAGGGGGCCGCGGCGCGGCTGTACTCGGCGACGAAGGCGGCCAGCGGCGGCGCGAGCGCCGTCGGCGCGTGACGATGCAGCAGCCGCGCCGCGGCGCGGGCCAGCGGGCCGAGTGCGCGCGCGCGTTCACTCACCAGGCCGAGCGCTCCGCGCACGGCGATCAGCGCATAGAGCGCCAGGTTCCACGCCAGCAACGCCGCCAGCGGCGGCGCCAGCAGGTTGATGCGCTTGCCGGGGCCGATGGCGTCGATCGCCAAGCCGACGACGAACGCGAGTGCGGCGATCGCGTGGCCGACCCACGGCCGCCACGTCAGCGCGCGCAGCGCGCGCGCGACGTTGCGGTCGCGCTGCGATAGGCGCTCGACCGCAAGCTCGGCGCGTCGCGCGACGATGCGCTCGAGCGGCGCGCCCGCGCCTTCGACTTCGGCCGCGGCGCGGCTGGCCCAGGCGCGATCGTCGTCGCTCCAGCCGGAATCGGGGCTCGTCTCGAACGCGCGCAGCAGCAGCACCTGGCGAGCGGCGGTTTCGTTCATGCGCGGATCGACGGGGCGGAAGCAGGGTGGGGCAGGCGGCCACCTTACCCGATCCCCGCAGCGGGTGGCGCAGCCTGCCCGCCTCGCGCCGGATGAGCGGCGCGGCAGCGTCCGCCTCGATCCGGCGCAGACCGCGCCGCGCGCAACGCGCGTGGAGCTGCGGTCAGACGTTGAACCGGAAGTGCATCACGTCGCCATCTTGCACGACGTAGTCCTTGCCTTCGAGCCGCATGCGTCCCGCTTCCTTTGCGCCGGCTTCGCCCTTGTACTTCACGTAGTCGTCGAAGGCGATCGTCTCGGCGCGGATGAAACCGCGCTCGAAGTCGGTGTGGATCACGCCGGCGGCCTGCGGCGCGGTCGCGCCCCTGACCACGGTCCACGCGCGCACTTCCTTCGGGCCGGCGGTGAAGAACGTCTGCAGCCCCAGCAGCGCGTAGGCGGCGCGGATCACGCGATTCAGCCCCGGCTCGGTCATGCCCATGTCGGCGAGGAACACCTGCTTGTCCTCGTCGGACAGGTCGGCGATCTCCGCCTCGACCTTCGCGCAGACGGCCACGACCGGCGCGCCTTCCTTCGCGGCATACGCGCGCACCTTTTCCAGCAGCGGGTTGTTCTCGAAGCCGTGCTCTTCGACGTTGGCCACGTACATGGTCGGCTTCATCGTCAGCAGGAACAGCGGCCGCAGCACCGCCTTTTCCTCTTCGTACAGATCGACGCTGCGCGCCGGCCGCGCTTCGTTCAACGCCGGCGCGACCTTCTCCAGCGCCGCGACCAGCCGCTGCGCTTCCTTGTCGCCGCCGCTCTTGGCGACCTTGCCGTACTTGGCGAGCTGCCTGTCGACCGTCTGCAGGTCGGCGAGCGCGAGTTCGGTGTCGATCACCTCGATATCCGACACCGGATCGACCTTGCCGGCGACGTGCACGACGTTCTCGTCTTCGAAGCAGCGCACGATGTGCGCGATCGCGTCGCACTCGCGGATGTTGGCGAGGAACTGGTTGCCGAGCCCTTCGCCTTGGCTTGCGCCGGCGACCAGCCCGGCGATGTCGACGAACTCGACGGTGGCCGGGATCACGCGCTCGGGCTTCGCGACGGCCGCCAGCGCCGCCAGCCGCGGGTCGGGCACCTCGACGATGCCGACGTTCGGCTCGATCGTGCAGAACGGGTAGTTCTCGGCGGCGATACCCGCCTTGGTGAGCGCGTTGAAGAGCGTCGACTTGCCCACGTTCGGCAGGCCGACGATGCCGCATTTCAATGCCATGGAGTTCCTTGCGCGACGCGGCCCGCCAGGCGCAATGACGGGCGGGACGCGGCGCAATCGTTGCGAAGGGGCGGATTATCGCCGCAGCAGCCTGCAGGCCGCTGCGGGAAGCCGCACGCAGCGCGCCGACCCCGTCGTCGTCATTCCGAGCCG
>JBBIJJ010000264.1:0-4637 GCA_037446035.1 Burkholderiales bacterium | reverse complement strand
TGCGGCACATCACGTGCTCGAGGTTCTCGGCGCGGTGCGCCGAGCGCAGCAGCGCCATGTAGTCGCGGAACTGCCCCTTGCTGATCAGCGTGGAGCCGAAGCGCGCGATCGGCATGTTCGCCAGCGCAAACAGCCGCGTGAACACGATGCCGAAGTGATCGCCGAGCTGCTTGCGGTAGTCGGCTTCGAGCCTGGCCTGGTCCGGCGGCAGCGACGGGCCCTGCGGGTTGTAGACCAGCGACAGCGGCAGCAACTCGTCGCGCCCGTAGCCGAGCGCATTGAGCTTGCGCAAGGCGTGCACGCTCTTGTCGAATACGCCTTTGCCGCGCTGGCGGTCGACGTTGTCCTGCAGGTAGCAGGGCAACGACGCGACGATCTCGACCCCGTTCGTGGCGAGGAATTGGGCGAGGTCCTCCTGCCCGGGCTCGAACAGGATCGTCAGGTTGCAGCGGTCGATCACGTGCACGCCGCGCGCTCTGGCCTCGCGCACGAGGTCGCGGAAGTGCGGATTGAGTTCCGGCGCGCCGCCGGTGACGTCGAGCGTGCGGATGTCCTTGGCGGCCAGCACGTCCAGCACGAGGTCGATCGTCGCGCGGCTCATCTGCTCGGTGCGGTTGGGCCCTGCGTTGACGTGGCAGTGCACGCAGGACTGGTTGCAGGTGTAGCCGAGGTTGACTTGCAGCGTTTCGACGGCGCGGCGGCGGATCGGCGGGAAATCGGTGGCCTTCAGCAGCGGCAGCGTGGCGTGCATCGGGAGGTTCTCCGGGTTCGATAACGAATCGTTCAGACTTCGCCGCGGGCGGGATAGTCGTTCTTCAGGATGAAGTCGATCGCCGACAGGATCTCCGAAAAGTGCGGTCGCGCAAACGGCATCGTCTGCACGGCTGCGAAGTACACGGTCCGGTCCGGTCGGATCAGAAAGATACCGGGCTCGGCGAACTTCGGCGGTTCTTCGACGCCCGCGGAAGTCTTGCCGCGGCCGGTCGACACGTACAGGCCCCAGGTGCGGGCCGTGTCGATCGACAGTCCGTAGCCGACGGTCAGCGCGTCGAGCTTCCAGTCGCGTACCGCCTGCGCGGCGCGCACGGCGTCGTCGGTACTGACGGCGATGACCTCCACGCCGCGCCGGTCGAACTCCGCGCCGAGCCGATTCAGCTCCGACAAGTAGGGTCTGCAGATCGGGCAGTGCAGCCCACGATAGAACACGATCAGGCTGAAGTTGACGGGATGGCGGTCGGCCAGCGTCCAGCGGCCGTGCCCGACGGTGGCTACATCGAGCGCCGGGGCGGGTTGTCTCGGTATGACTCGCATGGCGTCTCCTTGCAATGGCGTCGAAACAGAAGCGTCGAACGATTGGGGGCCGCGCGCAACGCGGCCACAGCCAGCCTTGTCGGAACGGTTCGGCGGTTCTTACACGGGCTGCCCGCAAACGGCGTGCGGGCTTCATCCGCGCGGCCGATCGGAGTCTTCCGCGGCACGCGCGCCCGCCCGCTGGCATCATCGCAGCCTCCGCTTGCCAATGCACATCGCCATGGCCCTGGTCGACCCCTTGCCCCTCGGACACGACGCCGGCGTCGTCGAGCTGTCGCGGCTCTTTCACGAGACGCTCGGCTTCGTTCCGAATTCCGTGCTGACGATGCAGCGCCGGCCGCAGATCGCGCAGGCGTTCATCGCGCTGAATCGGGCCGTGATGGCCAATTCGGCGCGCGTCACTTCCGAACAGAAGCGGCTGATCGCGCTGCTCGCATCGAGCGCGGCCGGCTGCCGCTACTGCCAGGCGCACGCCGCACTCGCCGCGACGCGCTACGGTGCGGGCGAGGAACGCCTGCAACAGCTCTGGGACTTTCGCGTCAGTCCGCTCTTTACCGACGCCGAGCGGGCCGCCTTCGAGTTCGCGCTGGCCGCGGCGGCTGTGCCGAACGCCGTGACGCCGCCGATCGCGGCCGATCTGCGCCGGTACTGGGACGACGGCGAGATCGTCGAGATCCTCGGCGTGATCGCGCTGTTCGGGTTCCTCAATCGCTGGAACGACTCGATGGCCACTGCGCTCGAGCCTGCCGCCGAGGCCGTCGCGTCGAAGCACCTTCCCGCGCGCGGCTGGACGCCCGGCAAGCACGGCCCGGACGGCTGACGCCGCGACGGCTCGGTGACGCGGGCCGTCGTCAGCCGGCGTCGGCCGCCGCGAGCTCGCGCAGCCAGTCGTCGACCGAAATCGGCAGGTAGCCAGTGGTCTCCAGCGCGCGGTCCTCGAATACGTCCCGGTCCGGATCGCGTGCCTGCCAATGCCCGATCGCTTCGTCGCGGTGGCGCAGCAGCAGCTCGATGTGCGGCCGGAACAGCACCAACATGGCGGTGATCCAGCGGTTGACCGGCCATGACGGGTACGCGTGGTCGATCGCAAAGCGATCGAGCATGCGTACCACGTCCTCGCACCGGTACCAGGTTTCGCCGGTCACCCACCGATTGGTCGCGAACAGGCCGATCGGAAATCCATAGGCGTCCATCGAGATCGCGATCAGGTGCGAGTGTGCATCGGCGCCTGCCGGCCACGGCTCGGTCGCCTGCGGGTAGTCGAGCGGCGCCACACCCTCCGGCATGCCGCGCGCCCGCAGGAACGTGTGGAAGTGACCGTGCTCGCCGGCGCGGTGCGCGTGGTAGTAGTACTGGCTGCCGGTGTCTTCGTCGAAGACATCGTCGGCCGGGTAGTGATCGAACTCGACGAACTCGCCCTGGCCGCGCAAGACTTCGCCGACGACGTTCAAGCCGCCTTTGCGCAGCACGCGGTAGCACTCGAGGATGTCGGCGCCCGCGTCGAGCATCGCCCGGCGTTGACGCGACGACAGTGCCCGCGCCGCCGGTGGCGCCGGCGGTACGGGCACTGCATTGGACGCGGGCGGGGTCGAGTCGGCGTTCAACCGAGATCCGGAAGGTGGTCGTTTGTCGTCCGTTCGTTCTGCCGCCTCGGGTCATTCCGCGCCGAGGTGCCTTGTCATTTCGAGCCGAGGCGCCTCGTCATTCCGCGCCGAAGTGCCTCGTCATTCCGAGCCGAAAAGCCTCGTCGTTCCGCGCCGACGTGCTTCGTCATTTCGAGCCGAGGTGCCTCGTCATTCCGAGCCGAAGTGCTTCGTCATTCCGAGCCGAAGTGCCCCGGGTCTGTTGACATATGACTACCCCTCCAGAAGGCCCGCTATCCAAGAGCCAGGGGCGCGCGACGTGCGCCCACCAAACCTTCGCATGCACGCGTGCCGTGGCTTCTGGAGGGATCACCCTGCGGGGCGGGCCGGCTCAGGGCGCATGGCGTTGTTGCGGCTCGGGTCCTTGGCGCGGGCCAAGGGTCTCGCTGCCCGCGCCTAGTCCTGCGCACCGATCCGGCCCACCGCAAACGCGATCCATATGTCAACAGACCCTCGTCATTCCGAGCCGAAGGCGAGGAATCTCACCCGCTCGCTGCGCGGAGATCCCTCGGCTTCGCTCGGGATGACAACCTCGGCGCTGCGGCCGGTGCCGTCGACGCTCGGGGCGAACCTCAGCGCCTGGCCGGTGCGCAGGGATTCTTTGCGGCGCACGGGTTCTTCGGACCACACGGCGCCTTGGCTGCGCATGGATTCTTGGCCGCACACGGATTTTTCGCCGCGCAGGGATTCTTGGCCGCGCACGGGTTGGCGCCGGCCGCCGTCGGCTTGAACCCCTTCTGGATACTGACCACGTAGGCCGTCAACGCCGCCAGCTCCTTCGAGTCCCATGCGAGCGGCTTGGCCGCCATCGGCCGCACCATGCAAAGCTGGACCATCTCGTCGGCATGCACCTGTTTCAGCCCCATCTCGCTCGCCATCGCCACGGCGTGCGGATAGGGCTTGGCAAACGTCGACAGATAGGCGCCGTAGTTCTGGTGGCAGGTGTTGCACGAAAGCCCGTTGGTGCTGAGCTTGGTGTCGGCGAACAACGCCTTGCCGGTGGCGACGAGCTCGGCGGGTTTGCCGCGGTACGGCTTGTAATTCGCCGGCCGCTTGACGGCCTTGGCTGCGCACGGATTGGCCGCACCGCAGGGGTTTTTCGCCGCGCACGGATTTTTCGCCGCGCACGGATTCTTCGCTGCGCACGGATTCTTCGCGGCACACGGATTCTTCGCGGCACACGGGTTTTTCGCCGCGCACGGATTGGCCTGGGCGGCCTTGCGCGTCTTGGGTGCACAAGGCGCGCAGGCGGCCAGCGCGAGGCCTGGTGCGCCGCACAGCCCGACGGACAGCAGCCCGGCGGACATCATGGCGGATGCACTCTTGCGTAACCGGAACGATGCAGTTTGCATGAACGACTCCTCCTCTTTTGCGAGCATGATCGGAACGAACGAAGGCAGCGGGGGAGGCGATACGGAACCGCCGGCTCACCGGACCGCTGCGGTATACGTCGCCGGGCCGGTCGGTTCCTTACAGGCCAGGCCGGTCGGCGCGGGGTGTCGGCGTCGACCACCGGTTGCCGTGGCTGCGGCCGGCAGTAAGCATCGGGCATCGGGGCCGACTGAGAAGGTGTGAAGATTTCGTCGCGAGCGGGCCGCTGGCTAGGCGCACGCAGCCGCAGGGCCGAGACATATCAAGTAGATAGGCGAGGCCCGAGCAGCGCGCAACGACGCCAGCGGGCCG
>JBBIJJ010000263.1:0-4646 GCA_037446035.1 Burkholderiales bacterium | reverse complement strand
CCAGCGCCGCGCGGTTCTCGATCAGATCGGCGAGCGTGTGGCGGTCGAGCTCGGCCATGAACGCGTCGAGCGCGCGCTTGAACACACTCTTGAGTTTGCACGCGGGCGTGATCGCGCAGCGGTTGCCGCTCGCGCCGAAGCATTCGACCAGCGTGAACTCGCCTTCGGCGAGCCGCACGACGTCGCCGATCGAGATCTCCCTGGCCGGGCGGCCGAGCCGGATGCCACCGCCGCGGCCACGGCTGGTTTCGATATAGCCGGCCTGGCCGAATTCGTGCACGACCTTCATCAGATGGTTCTTAGAAATGCCGTAGGCGTCGGCGATCTCCTGGATCGTCGCCGTCGCGCCGGCGTGCGCGCCGAGGTACATCAACGTGCGCAGCGCGTAATCGGTGTAGTCGGTCAGTCGCATCCCGGTCCGGTCCCTTTGAAAATGGATCGCGGCTGAATCTTAATTCCCCGCGCGCGGGGCGCGTCTGACACAATGCGCGCCCCGCGCCCCGAAACCCCGCCCGATGAAAGCCGGCATCGTCTACGCCGTCCTCGCCTACGTGCTCTGGGGGGTGTTCCCGGTCTACTTCAAGGCGCTGCAGCACGTCGCCGCGACCGAGATCCTCGCGCACCGGATGGTGTGGTCGCTCGCCTTCGTCGCGGCGGTGCTCGCGCTGCGGCGCCGCTTCGACTGGCTGCGCGAAGTGCTGGAGCGGCCCGCGCTCGTCGGTCGCTTCGCTGCGACCGCTGCGCTCGTGTCGATCAACTGGGGCGTCTACATCTGGGCCGTCAACGCGGGCCGCGTCGTCGACGCGAGCCTGGGGTACTTCATCAACCCGCTGGTCAACGTCGCGCTCGGCGCCCTTGTGCTGCACGAGCGGCTGCGCGCGGCGCAGTGGATCGCGGTCGCGCTCGCCGCGGCGGGCGTGGCCTGGCTGACCTGGCATGCCGGCGCATTGCCGTGGATCGGACTCACGCTCGCGTTTTCCTTCGCCGCCTACGGTCTGTTGCGCAAGACCGCCTCGCTCGGCGCCGCCGAAGGGCTCGCGCTCGAAACGGCGCTGCTCGCTCCGCTCGCGCTCGCTTATCTCGCCTGGCTCGGCGCAATCGATCGGAGCGCGTTCGTCGACGGCTCCGCGCCGACGCGCTGGCTGCTTGCCGCAGCCGGTCCGGTCACCGCGCTGCCGCTGTTGGCCTTCGCCGCGGGCGCGCGGCGCATCCCGTTTTCGACGCTGGGCGTGCTGCAGTACATCGCGCCGACGCTGCAGCTGGCGCTCGGCGTGTGGCTGTATCGCGAGCCGTTCGAACCCGGCAAGGCGCTCGGCTACGCCGCGATCTGGATCGCGCTCGCCATCTACTCCGCGGAAGGGCTGTGGCGGAACTGGCGGCTCGCCGCGCGCGCGAAGACGGCGTGAGCGCCGCGCCGGCGGCCGGCGGGCGCCGCGCCCCGGAACGCGTGAATTCTGTACTGCGCGGCCCGCTCGCGACGAAATCTTCGCGCCCTCTCAGTCCACCGCGAGCAGCTCGACTTCGAACAGCAGCGTGGCGTTCGGCGGGATCACGCCGCCGGCACCCCAGGCGCCGTAGCCGAGCGCGGGCGGAATCGTCAGCTTGCGCACGCCGCCGACGCGCATGCCGGCCACGCCCTCGTCCCAGCCGGCGATCACGTTGCCTTGCCCAAGCGCAAAGCCAAAGGGTTCGCCGCGATCCCTGCTCGAATCGAACTTGCGGCCGTCGACGAGCCAGCCCGTGTAATGCACCAGCACGTCGCTGCCGCCGCGCGCCACCGCGCCCGTGCCGACCGTGAGGTCTTCGTACTGCAACCCGCTCGGGGTCGTGATCGCTGCCATCGGTATCTCCGTCAAGGCGCGTGCGGGGCGCCCGTGGAGCACGAGCATACGCAGGCGCGACGCCCTTTATGCCGCGGGCGCGCGGGTGGCTGCCGCATCGCGCATGCGGAATCGCGGCGCCAGCTCGGCGAGCTTCTCGACGATGCCCGTGTACTCCAGCTCGCTCATCGGCAGCATCGCCGCGCCGAAGAAACCCTGCCGCCGCATCTCCATCGCCTTGTCCGCAGCACGCGCGCGCACGGCGTCCCAGAACGGATGCGCAAAGGCGTCGAGCGGGTCGGTAAGCCGGCCTTCGTGCATCGCGTACGCCGCACAACTGACCAGCGGGGGGCCGTCGAAGTAGCTGGTGCCGGTGTTCAGCCCGACCGGCATCAACGGCATATTGTGCGAGCCGCGCATGCCGCCGGCGACGAAATGCGCGGTCGCGTACGGCGAAAGCACTTCGCCTGTGGCCGGAAAGTTCATCTGCGTGCGCACCAGCATCACCGGATCGTCCTTGCCCGTGTACTTGCCGGCGATGTTGTGCAGCCGCGACGTCGCGACCGCGACCGCCTGCTCGCCGGTGGCGCGCGACCACACCGATTCGACGACGTAACGCTCGGGGTCACGCAGCAGCGCGGCGATGTCATAGAGCTGCTCGGGCGCGACCAGCTCGATCACGCGGTCGCCTTCCGTGCAGTTCACGTCCATGATCACGAAGCGGAAACCCTTGGCCATCTTGGGCGAGAGGATCAGCCCGGGAGTGTTCATCGGATCGGCGAACGCCAGATACAGCGGCAGGTTGAACGCACCCGGATCGGTCTTGTCGGCGGCGAAGAACAGGAACGGTTCGTTCGGTCGCTCTTCGATCTGCATCTCGGCGACCGCCGGGCCCATGCCCCTGACGTTGCCGGAAAACGCGTCTTTGAGAAGGTCCTGACCGGCGCCGTACAGACCCTGTCGTTTCGCGACCTCGGTGCCGGCGACGAAGGCGTCCCACGCGAGCTTGTGCACGGCTTCGTCGCCGACGCCGCGCCGATGGGTCATCAAGATGGCGACGTCGTCGCCGGTGAACGAGATGCGGTGATCGATGAGCAGGGTCTGCGCATTGGCTTCTACGTGCGCGCGCACGGCGGCGAGCAGCGGCTGCGACGGGGCGATGTGCCCGCCGATGGATCCGATGTCCGCCTTGATGACGGAGAGGGTAATTTTCATGGTCGCTCCTTTCGCGCCGTCGATCACGGCGCCGCGCGCCTTCGCGCAACCCGGCGCCGGAGCGGCCGCATCAGTATCGACCGCTAAGGCTGCGCGCCGTTGACACGGGTCAAGCGACGCACTGCGGCATCCGCGGGGCGTGGCTGCGTCGCCGAATCGTCGCTCAGCGGTCCGCCGGAACCCGGCGGGCCACGATCAGCCGCGCAGGTCGATCACGCGCACGCGGACCTGGCGCTGTTTGCCGCCACGAACGACGGTCAACTCGGCAGTCTTGTCGATGCCGACGCGGTCCAGTTCCGCCGCGAACTGCGAGGCGGTCTCGACGCGCCGGCCGTTGACCGCGACGATCACGTCGCCGAGGTCGCCGGTGCGCGAGTTCAGCGGCTGCAGTCCCGCTTCGGCGGCCGGTGTACCGCGTCCGACCGTGGCGATCACCACGCCCGAGATGCCGGCGCGCGCGACCAGATCCGGGCGCACCGGTTCGATCCCGATGCCGGGCAGCGGCGCACGCCCGCGCGTGATCAGCGCCGGCACGATGCGATTGACCAGGTCGACCGGAATTGCAAAGCCCACCCCGGCCGAACTGCCGCTGGCCGAGCGGATCGCCGTGTTGACGCCGACCAGCCGGCCTGCGCTGTCGAGCAGCGGACCGCCGGAGTTGCCCGGATTGATCGCGGCGTCGGTCTGGATGACGCCCGCCACCTCGCGATAGCCTTCGATGGTCGGCAGTTCGCGGTCGAGCGCACTGACGATGCCGTGCGTGAGCGTGCGTTGCAGCCCGAACGGGTTGCCGATCGCATAGACCGACTGCCCGATCTTCAGGTCGCGCGAGGTGCCGAGCGGGATCGGCCGGATGTGCTTCGGCACGCGCGCGAGCTTGACGACAGCGAGGTCGTATTCGGGTGCGAAGCCGACCGGCTGCGCCTCGATCGGGTCGCCGGCGTCGAGCTGAACGAACACACGGCGTGCGCCCGCGACGACGTGGTTGTTCGTCACGACGTGCCCGGCGGCGTCCCACACGAAGCCGCTGCCGGCGCCCTGCGCCACCTCAGCGGTGAAAAAGCCGCGCGGCTGCAGCACTTCGGTCGTGATGTAGGCCACCGACGGGGCGGCGTTCTCGAACAGAGCGACCAGCGACTGCTCGTGCGGCAGCAGCGGTCCGCGCGGCTGCACCAGGCGCTGCTCGGCGCGCGGCGGGTTCTGCGCGACGGCGGTCGCCACGCCCGCGCCCAGCGCGGCGCTCAGCGCGGCAGCCCAGATCAGCGCACGCGGTTGGGCATGTCGAAACAGGTGCATGGTCGCTCTCCGCAGCGGGTTTGTTGCACGACGCGGCCCGGCGGCATCGTTGCGCGCCGCTGGTGGCAGCCGCTTCGCCTGACATCGGTTGCGCCGCGGCGGCTTCTCGGACATCACCGGCGTGCGGGATGCAGCGCGGCCCGGCGACCACGCGCTGCGGACCCGATCCGCCGCTGTGGAGCGTTCGCAACGACATCTCGTCGACGATTCGCGCAGCGGCCGGTCGGCCGCGGCATCGCGTCAAGCACGCTGCGGCTGCGGCGCCGCCCGCGGGTTCGCCCGTGCGCGCAACCTTTGCCGGATTTTGGGCCGACC
>JBBIJJ010000262.1:0-4661 GCA_037446035.1 Burkholderiales bacterium | reverse complement strand
AGGTCAGGGCTGCGATTCACGCCACTCTACTTGCCGAACGCCGCGTGCGCGGCGTTTCCGTCGTAATCCCTTCTTTATCAGGGCTGCGATTCACGCGATCGATGCGCGCGTAGTGCTCGGCCCCGAATTGGCGTCGTAATCCCTTCTTTATCAGGGCTGCGATTCACGCCATTGCTTGCGCATGAAGTCGCGCACATTGTGCGCGTCGTAATCCCTTCTTTATCAGGGCTGCGATTCACGCTTACGTGGCGGAATTTTCCCGCTGCGCCAAGCACTTGCATGGTAACTTAACAAGCCGCCGAGCACTGCGGCACCCTACGCTGGCGCACGAGCCTGATCGCCCGTCGGTGCAGCCCGGGCTGCATCGGCAAGCGATCCGCGCAGTTCAACTCCGGCACCCAACAACAACACGTCGTCCGGAAGCAGCGCGCCGCCAATCGTGTGCACGAGGGGGTTCGCGGGGATCGGGTAGATGCGAACATCATCGATACGTTCATCGATTCGCGCTTGCAGCTGTTCGGCCAGCCGGCGCAAATCCGCAAGGCTGCCGCGCACCGCGAAAACAGAATACTGCACAGGGACAGCCTGACGCGTCAGAAAGCGATGCACGCGCGCCAGGCGCCGCCGTTCGCGGATATCGTAGGCGATGAGCCAGCAGCGTGGTTGATTCAGGGCCACGGCTCGACCCATTCGCCAACGCGGCGGCGCAGACGCTCGAGCTGCTCGATGAGGAACGCTTCGTGTTCCGCAGCGCCGCCCTCGAAGCCGCGCGCCTTGACCGATTCGCATCCGTCGAGACTCCGCGCCAGCGTACCCATCTGAAGCGCGATTCGCAGGTCCAGCAGGCGGCCCAGGTCTGCACCTAGGGCCAGCACACCGCCGTCGAAGGAACGGTATTGCGTGCGCGCGCCCGAACGCGCCAGGGTCACCAGCGCGAGCGCATAGCTCGCGCCCGCGGCGGAGCGGTGCGGCGTGACGTCAGGGACGTACACCTGCGCGCGCACGGTTTCAACCCACTCTGCGCGTGTCAGCGGCATCCCGGCTACAGCCCGCCGCCTGCGCCAATCGAGCAACACGCGCAGCCGCCGACTGCGCAGCCAGTTTTCGTATCGCGCACGCCAATGCGGGCGGTCGACGAACTCGGTCAACAGCTCGTCCAGCGCTCCGGGCTGCGCCTGCAGCGCCAGCGCTGCTCCGATCGGTTGCGCGCGCGAATCGAGGAACACCACCGGCACGCGCTGGCGCAGGCACAGCGCCAAGGCGTCGCCTTCCCAGTGCACGCGTCCCCTTACCAGGATGCGCGACAGCCTTGCGATGGGAAACTGCATACGGCGTGCGCCGCGCGCCACCGCGAGCGCGGGGCCGGCCGTGCTGACCTCGAGCGGGGCCGCGCGCCCGTCCAGATGCAGCGGCTTTCTCGGGCCGGCGCCGACCGGTGGCTGAAATGTCGTCGCGCGCGCGGGCTTGCGTCTCGGCGTGATGACGCTGAACTCGGCTGGGTGTGGCCAATACGTGGTTGCGGTCGCGCCCATTACGCTGCCTCGCCCGCGTCGAACGCATCCTCCGCGTCGAGCCACGCCTCACCCTGCGCGCGCAAACGGCGAGCGAGCGCTGCGCAGCGCCCGCGCAGCCAGCGCCGCCACGTACGGGCGGCGCTTTCGTACTCGGCGTAAAAGCGCGCTCGGCCCGCCTTTTGTAACTGACAACCCGAGGCGGAAGTGGCGAAATGCTCAGAGCGCAGGGCGCGCTGCCGCACCAGTTCCCACACCCATGCGTCGAGCCGCGGGCGCAGCGGCTCGACCAGGTCACACGCCAGCGACTCGCGGCCGAAAGCCGGCCGGTGATAGAAGCCAACCATGGGATCGAGGCCGGCGACATGGCAGGCGCGCACGGCGTCGACGTGCAGCAACGTGTAGCCGAGCGACAGCAGTGCGTTGACCGGATCGCGCGGCGGGCGGCGATTGCGGGCCGTGAACCCAAGCGCCGGCGGGAAGACGCTTGCCAATCCCCGAAAGTAGGCGGCCGCAGCCGCACCCTCGGCACCGCGCAGTGCGTCCACGGTGGCGGCCGCCTCGGCTGTGGCCGTCACGTTGGCCAGCGTGCCGAGCGCGTCGGTCAGCGGCTTGCGGCAGTCGGCGCGGGCAGCCAACGCGGCGGCCAGCGTGCGCCGCTGCGCGCGCAGCTTGGCACGCACGAGGTCGCGCGCCAACGCCAGGACGGTGGCCTCGTCGAGCGCGGCAGCGCATTGCGCCATGCGCACCGCCGCATCGTTGTGGCGCGGCCCCAGCGCAAGCGACAGGCGCTGACCGCCGCGGCGGCCAAGCACGGCAAGCGCGACCCCGGCCTCGCCGAGCCGGGCCAGCACACCGGTGTCGAGTTTGATGCGACTTCCCAGCAGCACCACGCGCTCCAGCAACGCCAGCGGCACCGTGCCGCGGCGCTCGCCGTGCTCGTACAAAGCCAGAGCGGCGCCGTCGCAGCGCAGCTCCAGCTCCGGTTTGTCCAGCACCAGCGTGCTCATCGCTCAGGCGACGTAAAAACAGGACGGATCGGCCGGCACAGTGGCCACGCCAAGGGCGATGGCGGCGCCGCGCGGATCGAGCCGCAGCAGCAGCATGCGGTCTGCTTCGGGGTCGAGGATGCTGGCGGCATCGGCGATCAACTGCGCGCGCTCGGCGGGGGTGAGCCAGCATTCGTGCACCGAATACTGGCCGCCGGTGGCGTAGCCGCGCACCAGATCGAGCGCCGCGCGCAGGCGGCGCGGGTCGGTCACATCGTAGGCGGCGAGGTACAGGTCACGGGCGGTCTGCATCGGCTGGCGCGGAATGAAGTGGCGATGCCGCGCAGTATCGATGCACCGGCGCGCGTCGGCGCGATCGGCAAGCTTGCGGGCGGACCGGCCACCGTGGCGCCCGTCAGCGCGGGCGGCACCAGTTGTGCAACCTCTCCCCCAGCCGCCGCAGGTCGCGGCGGCCATGCACGACTTCGATCTGCAGCAGCCGCGCCAGTCGCATTTCGGCGTCGCCCAGTGTACGCAGGCTGACGAACATCGCCCGCGTGGCCAGTCCGCCCAGGCGGCGGCCGTTCTCGGCCAGCTTGAACAGCGCCTCGTTGGCGCGCTTGCCATCGTCGACGCCCATGTTTCCGGTCTTGCACTCGATGACGTGCAAGCGGTTCCTGAAGAGGAACGCGACGTCCATCTCGTTGCCGACACCCCACTGACGCACCTTGAGATTGAACGCGCGATCGCGCATGTCCAGCGTACGCTGCAGCCGCGTCACCGTTGCGAACACGTGCCGCTCGAGCCACCCGCCCTTCAGGAAGTCGCGCGCCGCCTCGTCGCTGACCCGCAGCCGCTGCCCCTGCAGCGACACCAGGCCCTGGCCGGCGGCGAATTCGAGCAGGCTGCGCAGCGGCTGGAAGTCTCTTTCCTGCTTCAGCAACTCGACCTCCAGTGCGCCTTGCGCCTCGGCGCGGTCCAGCGCGCGATACAAGGCGGGCAGCGCCTGCAGGGCGGCGTTATCGGAGAACAACTCCTCGATGAACGCCTGCTGCGGCTTGCTGGCGTCGCCGCGCAGGATCTCGCCTTCGATTTCGATGCCGTACGCGCCCAGGTAGTGACGCAGGCCGACGCGCTCTTTCAGTTTGTGCGCGGGCGGGGCGCTGCGTCCCAGCCAGACCACGCGATCGGTGTCGACGTCGACGTAGAAGCTTCGCCACCCGGCCGCCTCGGCCACGGACAGCGCGGCGAGCGCCATCAACTTGGTGCCGCCAGTCACATTCAGGTACGTGACCTCGGCCGGCAGCGTCTGAAACCAGTCGAGCAAGCTGTCTTCGATCGCCTTCGGATCGTGTTCGTTTGCGAGTCGATGCTGCTCAACCTCGATGCCCAGCTCTCTGAGCACCTTGGCGAGCGGATCGGCGCGCGGCTGCATGGCGGCGGATACGACCAGCGCAGCGCGCGCGGGCTTCAGCTCCGGCTCGGCCGCCGCCAGCAAGTTGGGCGCGGCCTGTGCCGAAACGAGCATGATCTGCGTTCTCAGAAGGTGTGAATCTTTCTGCTGCGCGGCCCGCTGGCGTCGTTGCGCGCTGCTCGGGCCTCGCCTATCTACTTGATATGTCTCGGCCCTGCGGCTGCGTGCGCCTAGCCAGCGGACCGCTCGCGACGAAATCTTCACACCTTCTCACCTCTGGTCATCCAAGCGCGTGCTCCGGGCCTACGCGTAAACCAATCGCGCTCCTTTGGGCTGCGGAATCGGCTGGCCGTCGCGCTGCGCGGTTTCGATCCAAAGCGCCATCGCCTCCTTCACGTGCGCGAGAGCGTCTTCGTGGGTGGCGCCATGCGCAACGCAGCCCGGAAGCTCCGGAACCTCCGCAATGAACGCCTGATCGTCGTTGCTCCAGTAGATAATGACTTCGTAGCGATCGATCTAAAGTTTTCCCAGCCGGTACTTCAGGATCACGGCCCGGACTTGTCGAACCTGATACGGCTTGGCCCTGACGTCGTCCCGCTGCAGGTTGATCCGCTCGACGACGCCCGGCCGCGAAAACAGATGATGGCTGCCGCAAACCCGCCTCTCGAACCCGAAGCGTGCCAGCAGGCCGCACAGATCGTCGAAGCCGATGTCCGGCTCGGCACCCGGGCGCAAGATGCGGTCCGT
>JBBIJJ010000261.1:0-4681 GCA_037446035.1 Burkholderiales bacterium | reverse complement strand
GGGCGGCTGGCCCGGGATGACGACGGGAGATCGACGCGGAAGGCGGGCGGTGGGCACCCGTCACGAGGACTCGTCATGCTCGATTGGGTGAAGCGGTGCCCGCTTCAGGCACGCAGGAAGTGATAGAAATTGCGCAACATCGCCGCGGTCGCCCCCCAGATGAAGTAGCGGCGCGCGGCCGTGTAAGGCATCGCGTAGAAGGTGCGCACCAGCGCGCCCAGGTCGATACGGCGACGTTCGTGATTGGCCGGGTCCATCAGAAACGCTAGCGGGACCTCGAACGCTTCGGCGACTTCGAACTCGTCGAGCGTGAGCGAGAACTCGCGCTCGATCAGCCCGACCACCGGCGTGACGAGGTAGCTCGTCGCCGTCACGTACGGCGGCAGCGTGCCGACGACGTCGACGGCATCGGGCGTCAGTCCGATTTCCTCGAACGACTCGCGCAGCGCAGTCGCCGCCGGCGTCGGATCCTCTTCTTCGACGCGCCCGCCGGGAAAACTGATCTGCCCCGCGTGGTCGTGCAGGTGCGCCGTGCGCTGGGTCAAGAGCACCGACACGCCTTCGGTGCGTACCACCAGCGGGACGAGCACCGCCGCCGGCCGCGGCGGCGCCTCGAGGTTGTACAGCCGGCCGTCGGTCGTGATTTCCGGCTGCCACGCCGGCGGCCGCGCGAAGCGCGCACGCAGCGCCTGCGCCGTCAGGCGTTCGCGTTCGACCGCGGCGCCGCGCACGGCAGGGTCGTCGAACGCCGCATCGAGCGGGATCGTCTCCGGGTCGAACAGCGCGCGGCGTGGCGTGCGCGGCAGCGGATCGGCTGCGAGGTCCGACATCGTCAGTGCAGCGCCGTCCGTGGCGCGGACGGCGCGCGATGCCCTTCTACTCGACGCCCCTGGTCGCGAGTTTTTCGCGAATGCGCGCGGACTTGCCCGAGCGGTCGCGCAGGTAGTACAGCTTGGCGCGCCGCACGTCGCCGCGGCGCTTGACCTCGATCGAGGCGATCGTCGGCGAATACAACTGGAAGGTGCGTTCGACACCCTCCCCGCTGGAAATCTTGCGCACGATAAAGGAGCTGTTCAATCCGCGGTTGCGCCTGCCGATGACCACGCCCTCGTACGCCTGCACGCGCTTGCGCGTGCCTTCGACGACGTTGACGTTGACCACGACGGTGTCGCCCGGTCCGAAGTCCGGAATCGACTTGTTGGCGGTGAGGCGTTCGATCTCTTCCTTCTCGAGCTGCTGGATCAGATCCATTTTGATCTCCTAGACCATCGTGACACGGCTGTTGTGTGCGGACGCGTCCGCCTTGTTCGCCGTCTCAGAGGATGGGGCCTTCGCGTTCACCGCCGGTGCGACACCGACGGCACCCTGCGCATCGCTGCGCAATACCTGTTCATCCTGCGCGCTGAGCAGTCCGAGCCGCCGCGCGCGCTCGAGCAGCTCCGGCCGCAGCCGCGCGGTGCGCGCAAGCTGTTGCGCGCGACGCCACTGCGCGATGCGCGCATGATGCCCGGACAGCAGCACCGCCGGCACCGCGCGGCCGCGCCAGACCTCGGGGCGCGAGTAGTGCGGCGCGTCCAGCAGACCATGCGCGAACGACTCGTCGGCCGCCGACGCCTCCTTCAGCGCGCCGGGCAGTTGTCTGACGACCGCGTCGATCAGCGCCATCGCCGCGATTTCACCGCCGGACAGCACGAAGTCGCCGATCGACACCTCCTCGTCGACGCAGGCGTCGATGAATCGCTGATCGATGCCTTCGTAGCGACCGCAGACGAGCACCACACCGGCGTCGCCCGCCGCCAGCGCGCGCACGCGCGCATCCGTCAGCGGCGCTGCGCTCGCGGACAACGCGATCACCCGGGTGTCAGCAACGCCGGCCGCGCGCTGCGCCGCGCGCGCGGCGTCGACCGCGAGCGCGAGCGGCTCGGCGAGCATCACCATGCCGGGACCGCCGCCGAACGGCCGGTCATCGACCGTGCGATGACTGTCCTGCGTGAAGTCGCGCGGATTCCACGTCGCCAGCTGCCACAGCCCCGCCTCGAACGCGCGGCGCGTGATGCCGTGCGCCGTCAGCGCCTCGAGCATCGGCGCAAACAGCGTGATCACGTCGAACCGCATCGCTGCTGACCTCACCAATCCGCTTCCCAATCGACCTCGATCCGGTGCTGCGCCGGGTCGATGCGATCAACGTAGGCATCGACCAGCGGCACCAGCACGGTCGAACCGGCACCGCCGACTTCCAGCAGGTCCTGCGCGCCGTTGCTCCGCAGGCCCCGCACTTCGCCCAGTTCGACGCCGCGCCGATTGACGACGCGCGCGTCGATCAGGTCGATCCAGTAATACTGCCCCGGCGCGAGCGCCGGGAAATCCTCTCGCGCCACCGCGATCATGGCGCCCTTGAGGGCATCGGCGGCCTCCGGCGAGTCGCAGCCTTCCCATTTGGCCAGCAGCAGCGTCCCATGGCGACGCACCGCCGTGACCGCTAGCCGCTGCGGCACACCCTCGCGCAACAGCCACCAGTTGCGCGTGGCACGCAGCACGTCGGCGTCGGCATTAAAGGGCGCGATCCGCACCCATCCCTTGACGCCATAGGCGCCGCGCACGGCGCCAAGCTCGACCAAGTTGGATGGCTGCCCGTCGCGCACGACCGCTCGCGGCGCCGGACGCGACCGCTCGCGTCCGCCCTCAGGCTGCGCCCTGAGCCTGCGCAGCGGCGGCCGTCTTGCCAAACTCCTTGACCAGGCGAGCCACCGTGGGGCTGAGCTGCGCGCCAACGCCTTGCCAGTATTGCAACCGATCGGCCGCGACGCGGAACTTCGGCTCGTTATCCGCCGCGACCGGGTTGTAGAAGCCGACGCGCTCGATGAAGCGGCCGTCGCGCGGATTGCGCGAGTCGGTCGCGACGATGTTGAAAAACGGGCGCTTCTTGGCGCCGCCGCGGGCCAGTCGAATCACGACCATGAATTTTTCCTTTGCGAATCCGGAACTTGCGCTTGCGCGAAAAGGCGCGGATTGTAGCCGCCGGGCCCGGCCCGGGCAAGCCGCGCGCCCTCAGTAGCTGCTGGTCAGTCCGACGCCCGCGGTCGCGCGCCGGCTGTCGTAGACACTCGCGTTCGAACCGAGCCGCGTGTAAGCGACCGAAAGGCGTGGCGCCAGACCGAACACCGACCACTCGCGCAAGGCCAGATCGAGCGCGACGAGGCCGGAAACGTCGCGCCGGGCACTCGCGAAACCGGGTTCGATCGCGTCGTACCTCGCGCGGCCGACAGCGGTACGCGCCTCGACGATGACACCGCCGCGGAACTCCCGCAGCCAGTTCGCGCGCAGTTCGCCGTAGCGAAAGCCGCGCCAGTCGTCGCGCGCGCGGCTGGCACCGACCGTGGCACCGATGCCATAGGCGATCGAACCAGGCCTCACCCAGCGTAGATCGGCGAAAAGAAACCCCTGGTTCGCGGTCGCGCCCTGCAGATCGGTGAAATCGATCCGCCGCGCCAGCGCCGTCGTGGTCCATGTCATCTCGTGATCGACGTACACGGTCGCGCCTGCCTGCAGCAGCCCGCCCGTGTACCAATGGCGCCGCTGGTACTGCGAGGCAAGCGCGCCGACTTCGGCCGAATAAGTCGTACGCCCGGCGCGCAAGACGCGCCCTGCGCTCGCCTGCCCGAACAGGAAGTCGTCGAGCCGATCGCCGTAGTCGCGCCAGTCGACCGTCCCACGCACGAAAGTGCGCAGATCGGCACCGAGCGCTAGACGCCCGTTGGCGAGGACGCCGAGTCCGTAACTGCCGTCGCCGACGACGGTCGAGGCGTTGCCGGCGGCGTCGACCACCGTGCGGCTGCGCACCGGCGGCAGCGTATTGATCGCGAAGCTCGCCGTCGTCGACGCCTCGCGGATGCGCCGCAGATCGAGCAGCGCCCGCTCCTTTTGTGCCACCGGTAGCTGGGCGCCGAGGGCGAGCTCCAGGTGATAGCGCGCGGCGACGAGATGGCCCGCCTGCTCGAGCGCCAACGCCAGCGCCAGGCGCGCTTCGCCGTTGCCCGGGTCGCGGGCGAGCACTGCGCGCAGCGCCGCGATCGCCTCGTCGAGCCGACCGGCCGCGCGCAGCTGTTGCGCCGACTGCAGCGCCGTGCCGGTCGGCACCTGCGCGGCCGCGTCCGTGCAGGCGAGCAGGAGTGCGCAGCAGACCATTCGCCGCAGCGGCATCGTCGTTCCTCCACGTTCGATCGGGTCCGTATCATAGGGGCGCACCTCTGGCCGCCTTCGAACGTGAGCTTCCGTCACAAAGCACTTGCCGCGCTGCTTGCCGCGGTTGCCGGCGCGTTCGGCGCGCACCGCATTTACCTGGGTCAAAGACTCTGGTGGCTGCCACTGGCGGTGAGCCTCGTGATGCTTCCGCTGCTCGCCGGCGTGCGCAACTGGTATCAGTCCCCGGCCTTTTTCGTGCTGATGATCCCGGTCATCGCGGGCTTCATCGAGGCGCTGGTGATCGCGCTGATGCCCGACGAGCGTTTCGACGCGCGCTTCAACGCCGACTCCGACCGCCGCAACCGCAGCGGCTGGGATGCGGTGCTGGTCGCGATCGTCTCGCTGATGGTCGGCGCGACGGTACTGATGACGACGATCGCGCTGCTGTTCCAGACCTACTTCGAGCACGCGCTCGGCGTGCCGCGCTGACGGACGCTAG
>JBBIJJ010000260.1:0-4732 GCA_037446035.1 Burkholderiales bacterium | reverse complement strand
AGGTCGCCGCTCGTCGGCATGGCCGCGCCCGACTTGGATACGCGCGCGCCGACCACGACTTCCGTGAAGTTCGACAGCTTGAAGTTCGGCGACATCGCCATCGCGTCGTCGAGCACGAAGCTGGCCGGCAGATCCTTGATCTGCACCTTGACGATCGCCAGCGGCATGCGCGGGCCCTGCGCCGGCCGCGCGAAGATGTAGACGACGTCGTCGGGCTGCGTCTTCGCCTTCAACGTTGGGGCGAGGTCGACCGAGCCGGCCACGCTGCTGGCGGCGGGCGCGGCGCCCGACGACTGCGCGGCCGGCGCGGCGGGTCGCGTCTGCGGTGCGGCCGCCACGGGCGCCGGCTTCAGTCCGCCGAGCTCGCGCGCCTCGGCGATGCTGGCGGCGATCGACTTGGCGATCTCCGAGTCCGCGGGAACCGAGTTGCGCAAGCGCTCCCAGTACTCGACCGCGGTCTTGTAGTCCTTGCGGTCGAACGCCTCGGTGCCCGCCATCGCCAGCGCCTTCCAATGGTTCGGATCGAGCGCGAGCGCCTTGTTCACCAACGCCAGCGGTTCGCCCGCGATCTTGCGGCCGCGCGCCATCGCCAGCGCATCGGCGTAGTCGGCGAGCACGCCGGCGTCGTCGGGCACGATCTTGACGAGCTGCTCGTACGCCTGCACCGCCTCCGGGAAACGCCGCAGCACGTAGTAGGTGCGCGCCAGCGTGAGCCAGCCGTCGGCGTTGTCGGGCTCCCGCTTCAGCCGCTCGGCGAGCTGCTCGACGATGCGCTCGACTTCCTGCGGCGACATGTTGTGCGGCGAACCGGCGCTCATCGCCTGCTGCAGCGCCGGGTCGAACGCTGCCAGATCGCCACGCTGCCAGTAGATCACGCCGGCGGCGATCGGCACGACGAGCGCGATCACGAGCGCGGTCGTGCGGCCGCTGCGCGACGCCGCGGCCGGCGCGGCCGCGGTTTCCGCGGCGACTTCGTCGAGCACGCGCCGTTCGAGTTCCGCTTTGGTTTCCGCGTACTGCTCGGCCGACACCGCGCCGCGCGCGCGCTCGGCTTCCAGTTCGGCAAGCTGGTCCTTGAGGATGCCAAGGTTGGCGGCGGCGCGTTCGACCGCGAGTGCTCCGGACTGCCGCCGCAGCAGCGGCGGCAGCAGCCAGGCCAGTCCGACCGCGACCAGGATCGCTGCGACGAAGACAAAGGTGGTCACTTGATCTCGATTCGATGCGTTGTGCGTCCGCTCACGCCATCGCCACTGGCGCGCGCCGACACGGCCCTCATTGCTTGATTCGTCCGTGGCCGGCGCCTTGGCCGCCGGCCGCGGCGCCGAGCAACTGCTCGGCGCGCGCGCGCTCCTCGGGCGTCAGCGGCGTTTCGATGGCTGCGCTGCGTCGGCCACGGATGATGCGCACCAGCACGATGATGCCAATCGCCAGCAGCACGGCCGGCCCGCCCCACAACAGCGCGGTCGTCGCCTTCAACGGCGGCCGGTACAGCACGAAGTCGCCGTAGCGCGAGGTCATGAACTCGATGATCTCGGCGTCCGAGCGGCCCGCGGCGATCTGCTCGCGGACCTGGCGGCGCAAGTCCTGCGCCAGCTCGGCGTTCGACTCCGCGATCGACTGGTTCTGGCAGACGAGGCAGCGCAGCTTGGCTGCGAGATCGTGCTCGCGTTTGGCCGCAACCGGATCGTTTTCGGTCGGCACCGCGGTCTTGGCGAGCGCCGCACCGGTGGCGAGCGCCGCACCGGTGGCGAGCGCGAACGACAACGCGAGCAGAGCGACGAGTCGTTTCATGATTTCTGCTGCAGTTCGCGCACCAGCGGCAGGATCTTCTTTTCCAGCGCTTCTGCCGTGATCGGGCCGATGTGCTTGTATCGGATCACGCCCTGCTTGTCGATCACGAAGGTCTCGGGCACGCCGTAGACGCCGAAGTCGATGCCCAGTCTGCCATCACGATCGACCACCGTCACCGCGTACGGGTCACCGAGTTCGGCGAGCCAGCGCTTGGCGGCGTCGGGCTGATCCTTGTAGTTCATGCCGACGATCGGCACGAGCTTCTTCGCCGCGACCTCGTTCCACAGCGGATGCTCCTGCCGGCACGGCGTGCACCACGACGCCCAGACGTTGAAGATCCACACCTGACCGGCCATGTCCTTGCTCGCGAACGCGGCTTCGGGCGCATGCAGCTTGGGCCGCTCGAACACCGGCGCCGGCTTGCCGATCAGCGGCGAAGGCACCTCGCGCGGATTCAGCCACAGCCCGCGCAGCAGGAACGCCGCCAGCACGACGAAACCGATCAGCGGTATCAGGAACAGGAGGATTCGCTTCATGGACGGGTTTCACGATCGAGACACCGAGAGCACCGAGAACCCACCCGGGCTTGGACGACACTCGACGCGGGCCGTGCGGGCTGATGGCATGTCTGTTCGGTCGTTCTCGGTGATCTCCGTGTCTCGGTGGTCGAGTCGATCGTCGGACCTCATCAGGCGGCCGCGGGCTTCAACCCCGCGGCGAGTTCGTCCCGGCGCGCCAGCGCGCGGTAGCGGCGGTCGGACATCGCGACGAAGCCGCCGATGGCCATCAGCACGCAGCCGCCCCAGATCCAGGTCACGAACGGTTTGTAGTACACGCGCACGGTCCAGCTGCCGTCGTTGCCGACCGGCTCGCCGAGCGAGACGTAGACGTCGCCGGTGATGCCGGTGCGGATCGACGCCTCGGTCATCGGCATCTGCGACTGCGCGAAGTAGATCCGTTTCTCGGGGAAGAGCACGTCGACCGGCTTGCCGTTCTTCAACAACGTGACCGTGCCGCGCGCAGCGCTGTAGTTCGGCCCCGCGCGCTCGCCCACGCCGTCGAAGCGGAACGTGTAGCCGTGCACCGCGACGGTGTCGCCGGGCGCCATTTTCACGTCGCGCTCGACCTGGAAGCTGCGCACCGAGGTCACGCCGACGATGAACACCGCCACGCCCAGGTGCGCGAGCACCATGCCCCACCAGCCGCGCGGCTGTCGCGCCAGCCGCGCGAGCACCGAACCCTGCTGATTGCGGATCTGGTAGCGGATCACTTCGACCGTCGCCAGCGCGACCCAGGCGGCGAGCCAGTAGCCGAACGCCGACAGCGGCGACCACGGCAGCCCGTCCTCGATATTGCCGAGGAAAGGCAGCATGAGCCCGAGCACGAGCGACACCATCAGGGCCCAGCGCAGCCGCACCCACAGATCCGGCAGCGGCGCCTGCTTCCAGCGCGCGATCGGCCCAACGCCCATCAGGAACACGAGCGGCGCCATGATCGGCACGAACACGGTGTCGAAATACGGCGGGCCGACCGAGATCTTGCCCAGCCCGAGCGCGTCGAGGAACAGCGGATACAGCGTGCCCAGCAGCACGGCGCCGCAGGCGACCGCCAGCAGCACGTTGTTGGCGAGCAGCAGCGACTCGCGCGACACGGCGTCGAAGCGGCCGCCGAGTCCCACCTTCGACGCGCGCAGCGCGAACAGCGCCAGCGACGAGCCGATCACCAGCACGAGGAACAGCAGGATGAAAACGCCGCGCTGCGGATCGGTCGCGAAGGCGTGCACGCTGGTCAGCACACCCGAGCGCACCAGGAACGTGCCGAGCAGCGACAGCGAGAACGCAAAAATCGCCAGCAGCACGGTCCAGGCCTTGAAGGTGCCGCGCTTTTCGGTCACCGCGAGCGAATGGATCAGCGCGGTGCCGACCAGCCACGGCATGAACGAGGCGTTTTCCACCGGATCCCAGAACCACCAGCCGCCCCAGCCCAGCTCGTAATACGCCCACCAGGAGCCGAGCGCGATACCGAGCGTCAGGAAGCACCACGCGACCGTCGTCCACGGGCGCGACCAGCGCGCCCACGCGGCGTCGAGCTTACCGCCGAGCAGCGCGGCGATCGCGAACGCGAACGCGACCGAAAAGCCGACGTAGCCCATGTACAGCAGCGGCGGATGGAACACCATGCCGGGGTCCTGCAGCAGCGGGTTCAGATCGCGGCCTTCCTGCGCGGCCGGGAACAGCCGATCGAACGGGTTCGAGGTCAGCAGCATGAACAGCAGGAAGCCCACACCGACCAGCCCCATCACGCCGAGCACGCGCGCGGCCATCTCTTCGGTCAGATGCCGGCTGAACACGCTGACCGCGAAGCCCCAGCCCGTGAGCATCAGCACCCAGAGCAGAAGCGAGCCCTCGTGCGAACCCCAGGACGCGGCGATCTTGTACGGCAACGGCAGCAGCGTGTTCGAGTTGGTCGCGACGTTGAGCACCGTGAAGTCGTTGTTCACGAACGACCACACGAGACACAGCCACGCCGTCAGCACGAACACGAACTGGCCGCGCGCCGCCGGCCGCGCGACCGCCATCCATTCGCGCACGCCTCTGTGCGCGCCGACGAGCGGCAACGTTCCCTGCACGAGTGCCAGCAGCAGCGCGAGGATCAACGCGAAGTGTCCGATCTCGGGAATCATCTGTTTGGTCCGATCGTTCGTGCGGTTCGGATGGCGTCAGCGCGGACAACGCAAAGCGAAGACCTCCGCTTTTCTCTGCGCTCTCCGTGTCTCGGTGTTCGGATCACGGCCTTCGAAAGCCGAGGACTTCACGACGGAGACACGGGGAACACCGAGAAAAGCGGATACCAACGTGCGCGTCATCCGTGTCTGTCGCGTTTCTGGACAAGCCGGGCGTATCAGTCCGTGCGCACGGTCTTCCGCGCCTTTTGCGCCTGC
>JBBIJJ010000259.1:0-4744 GCA_037446035.1 Burkholderiales bacterium | reverse complement strand
CTAGATCTTCAGCCGCTCGACGACCTCGCCGCGCACGAGATGCGAGTCGACGATCTCGTCGATGTCGTGCTCGTCGACGTAGGTGTACCAGACGCCTTCGGGGTAGACGACCACGCAGGGTCCCTCGTCGCAGCGGTCCAGACAGCCCGCCTTGTTGACGCGCACCTTGCCCTTGCCGTCGAGCGCGAGCCGCTTGACGCGGTCCTTGGCGTAGGCCTGCAGCCGGTCGGCGTCATGGCGGGCACAGCACGTGCGCCCGTCGTCGCGCTGGTTCAGACAAAAAAAGACGTGACGCTCGTAGTACCCCATGGGCGGCTCGCAAACGAAAGCGGCAGTTTAACGAGCCGCATCCGGGCGGTCGCGCAGGTCAGAACGAGGCGCGGCCGCCGCGTCCGAAAGATCGGCCGAGCAGCCACAGCAGCAGCGCATACGGCCACAAAGCGGCGATCCAGTCGGCAGCGGCGCTGAAGTGCACCAGCCGTCCCGGCCGCCAGCCCTGCAGCCAGTTCGCGTGGTACGGGTTGTCGGGAATGGCGTTGACCGCGACGACCAGCACGAGCACCGCCAACAAGGCCAGCCGCAGCGCGGCGCGCGGCGGTCCCGCCGAGGCGACTGCAAGCGCGAGTGCGCCGAGCGCAAGCCCACCGACCGCCCCGGGCGTGATCCACGCGAACGCATGCTCGGGGCCGAACTGCACCGCGTAGGCGAGCGCCTTCGTCGCCAGCGCCACGAGCATGAGGGCCATGGCGAGCGCCGTGCGCGGCGCGCGCGGGGCTGTCACTGCCACGAGCGTCAACCCGGCGGCGAGCGCGGCCGATGCGGTGACGACGGCTTCGGCCAGCACGAACTCGGCGGGGCCGAAGCCGGTGCGACCGAACTGCGGCGCAGACCAGCCGAAATGGTGCGCGACGGTTCGCACCAAGGACTGCACTTCGCCGAGACCGAACAGCATCGGCCCGGCATGGATCTGCGCGAGCGGCCAGAGCGCGAGCAGCAGCAGCGCCGTGGCCGCGTCGCGCGCGAACCAGCGCGCGCGCAATTGAGCGAGCCGGCCGCGGTCGATCAGCGCTTCGGTCAGCGGCGCGGCGGCGAGCGCGCCGAGCGCCGCCCCCGCGCTGTTGGCCGCGAAGTCGACGTTCGAGGCGATGCGCCGCGGCAGATACGACTGCAGCGCCTCGATGCCGGCCGACAGCAGCACGCCGGCGACGACGGCGACGAGCACGGCGCGCACGCCGCGCAAGCGCGGGTGCAGCGCGAGCACGCCGATCGCGCCGAACGGCGCGTAGCCTGCGACGTTGACCGCGACGTCGAAGCCGGTGATGTGGCGCGGCAGCGGCGCGGTCAGGAAGGCCCAGGGGCTGACCCCCAGATCGCGCCAGCCCGACCACGGCGCCAGACTCGCGTAGACGATCAGCACCGCGTACGCGAGCCACGCGACGCGCGCCAGCGGCGAAGCGCGCCGCGGCCAGGACGCGTCGTCGACGATCGAAAACGGGGGGCCGGAGCCTGGATACCTGCCGAAAGACATCGCGGATCAGCGTGAAGGTCGCAACGCGGCGCTGCAGGTTCCCCGCTGCCGGTCGAAGGGGGCCGGGGATCAGGGTGCGGGCTCGCGACGTTCACGCGTCGGGGTGGCCGCAGCCATGGCCGCGCGCGCGCGGCGCGATGCACGGCGCGCAGCCGATTGTCGGGGGCATGGCCGGCGGTGGCAAGGCCGCAGCGATTCGATCACGCGTCGATGGTAAATTGCTCGCGCCCGCTGGCTCGTGCCGCACCTGCCTCGAACCGATGTCTGCATCCCTGCCGCCCGCCGTACTCGCCGGCGTGCCGCCGCCAGCGATCCCGCCGGCGGCCTTCGCTGCACCGCTGCACGCGCCCACACTCGAGGCGGCCTTGCCCGACGTGCTGGTCGAGACCGTCGTCAGTACCGGGTCGACGAACGTCGACCTGCTCGCGGGCGCGCGCGTGGCGGCGCCGGCACGCCCGATCCTGCGCGCCGCGCTGGCGCAGACGGCGGGCCGCGGTCGGTTCGGTCGGAAGTGGCTGACCGCGCCCGGCTCGGCGCTGTTGTTTTCGGTCGCGCTGCCGCTCGCGCATGCGCGCGCGCGTTCGGCGGCGGTGACGCTGGTGTCCGGCGTGGCGGTGGCCGAAGTGCTGCGCGAAGCTGGCGTGCCGGTGCAGTTGAAGTGGCCCAACGACGTGCTGCTGGCCGGGCGCAAACTCGCCGGCATCCTCACCGAGCTCGCGGTGGACACGCAAGGCGCGCGCACGCTGATCGTCGGCGTCGGCGTCAACTTGTGGTTCGACGAGGCGACGGTCGCGGCGATCGGGCGCGCGGTCGCCACGCTCGACGAGTGCCTTGCGCGCGAACATCTGGCGCAGTCGCGCGAAGCGTGGATCGCGCGGCTCGCCCGCGCGCTGCTCGTTGCGGTGCCGGCGTTCGTCGCGCACGGCTTCGCGCCGTTTCAGCCGCGCTTCAACCGCCTGTTCGCCTACGCGGGGCGGAGCATCGAGCTCGTCGAGCACGGCGCGGTCATCGCGCAGGGCCAGGCGCAGGGCGTGGACGCGGATGGGCACCTCCTGCTCGCGACCGCCGCCGGCGCGCGCGCTTTCGGCGTCGGAGAACTGTCGCTGCGGCCGCGGGCGGGTTGACGCATGCGAGGTGTCGCGTGAGCGGGTCGGTGTGGCTCCCATCTGCACCCCTGCCCTGGAAGGGTAAGGGACAGGTCGGGCGCGCGCGAGGCTGCAGATGAGCTGGCTGGTGATCGACGCCGGCAACACGGCGGTCAAGTGGGCGCACAGCGACGCCGAGGGCAATCGCTTCATCGGCACTGGCGTCGAATACCGGCTCAACCTGCAGCCGCTTGCCGAGCGGCTCGCTTCGGCGTGGCGGCTGCCGCGCCCGACGGCGGCGTTCGCGTGCAGCGTGGCCGACGACGAGACGATGCAGGCGATCGAAAAGGCCGTCGACGAGGTGGCCGCGATCGACGTGCAATGGCTGCGCGCGCAGCCGCACTTCGCCGGACGCGGGCCGGGCTATGGGCTGGCGCTGATCAACGGCTATCGCGATCCGCTGCAGCTCGGCGCCGATCGCTGGCACGCGATGATCGCCGCGTGCGCCAAGTATCCGAACGAGTCGCTGGTGGTCGCCACCAGCGGCACCGCGACGACCGTCGACTGCGTGCGCGCCGAGACGGGCAAGGCCGCACTGTTCCTCGGCGGCGTGATCGCGCCGGGATTCGAGCTGATGGTCGCGAGCCTCGCGCGCGGCACCGCGCGGCTGCCGGTGGCCGACGGCCGCATCGTCGCGCATCCCGACAACACGGACGACGCGATCGCCACCGGCACGATCAACGCGCAGCTCGGGCTGATCGAGCGCGTCGCGCGCGGGTTTTCGGCCGAGCTGGCCGACGAAGGACGCCCGGTGCCGCGGCTGCTGCTGGCGGGCGGGCGCGCGCGCTCGCTGTTCGCCGCGCTCGGCCGCCATCTGCTCGCCGAGCGCATCGTCACTGCGGTGTCGATCGAGGACAACCTGGTGCTGCGCGGCGTGGCGCTGCGCGCGCATGCCGAAGCGGCCGCGCCGCCGCGCGCGGCGGCATGAAGCTCGCCTTCCTGTTGCTGCTGCTGGCCAACCTCGCGGTGTTCGCGTGGCAGCAGGGCGTGTTCGGGCGACTGCCCGACAGCGGGCGCGAGCCCGGACGCATTGGGCGGCAGCTCGCGCCCGAGCGCATCCGCGTACTGACCGACCGCGAGGTGCAGGCGCTGCGCGAAAAGGCGCGGCAGACGCCGGCGGCGACCGTCGCGGGCGCCGACTTCGCCGGCGGATCGGCGTGCGTGGAGTTCGGCGACTTCACGCAGGCCGACGCCGCGCGCGTGCTCGCGCGCCTGGCACCGCTCGCCCTAGGCGAGCGGCTGTCGTCGCGAGCGGTCGAGCTGCCCGGCTGGTACATGGTGTACGTGCCGCCGTACAAGACGCGCGCCGAAGTCGAGCGCGCCGCGGCCGAGCTGCGCAAGCTCGGCGTCAAGGAGCTGATGGTGATCGCCGACAACTCGCCGATGCGTTTCGGCATCGCGCTCGGCTCCTTCAAGGACCAGGAACTGGCGAACCGCCACCTCGAGGACCTGCAGCGCCGCGGCGTGACCAGCGCGCGCGTGGCCGACAAGCCCTCGACCGCGCCGGGCACGCGGCTGCAGATCAAGGGCGTGGACGCCGCGCTCGCACGCGAACTGGCTGCCGTGCAAAAGGAATTCCCGCAAAGCAGGCTTGCGGCGTGCCAGTGACTCCGTCCGTTGGCGGGTCGCGTAAGGCGCTCGCAGCCGGAGACTCCCCTTTGAAGAAGGGGGAGGCCAGCGGGATTTCCTCGGCGCATCCGCGCAGCCCTTCGCCGGCGCGCCGTCACCCCTCACCTTGGCCCGATGCGCATGCGGATCTCCTCGACGAGCTTCGGCAGCAGCGCGCGTCGCGCCGCGAGCTTGCCGGCCTCAGGATCGCGCTGACGCACACCCCAGATCGGCTGCGGAAAGTGGGCGTCATCCGCGAAGCGCGGGATCACGTGCCAGTGCAGATGCGGCACGACGTTGCCCAGGCTCGCCAGATTGACCTTGTCCGGCGCCAGCACCGCGCGCAGCGCGTCCTCGACCGCATACACCGCCGCCATCACGCGCGCGAGCGCCGCGGCATCGAGGTCGCTCATCTCCTTGACGTGCGCGTTGACGATCACGCGCGCGAAGCCCGGGTAGTCGG
>JBBIJJ010000258.1:0-4778 GCA_037446035.1 Burkholderiales bacterium | reverse complement strand
GCCGCGACGCCCGACCGGCCTTCAGTCCGAGCCGCTGGCGAGAACTCTCCGGTGCTTCGCATCGTCGGGATCCCTCGCTGCGCTCGGGACGACCGCACGGGGCGAGCGGATTGCCCGCGGGGATAGCCGAACGGCACATGCCACGACACTTTCGCTTCAGGTCACGCTCATAGAGCCATGAAGATCACCGTCATTGGCACCGGCTACGTCGGCCTCGTCACCGGCGCCTGCCTCGCGGACGTCGGCAACGACGTGCTGTGCATCGACGTCGACGAGAAGAAAATCGCCCGGCTGCGCGCAGGCGAGATTCCGATTTACGAGCCGGGGCTGGACGCCGTCGTCGCGCGCGGCGTGGCGGCGAAGCGGCTGTCGTTTTCGACCAGCTACGACGAGGCGGTCGCGCATGCGCCGTTGATCTTCATTGCCGTGGGCACGCCGTCCGCCGAAGACGGCTCCGCCGTCCTGTCGCACGTGATCGACTGCGCGCGCGAGTTGGGCCGCCGCATCACGCGCGATACGGTCGTCGTCGTCAAGTCGACCGTGCCGGTCGGCACCAACGACCGCGTCCGCGCCACGCTGAACGAGGAGTTCGCGCGACGCGGCGTCGAGTTCAGGGTGTCGACCGCGTCCAATCCGGAGTTCTTGAAAGAGGGTTTCGCGGTCGACGACTTCATGCGTCCCGATCGCATCATCGTCGGCGTCGACGATCCGCACGCGGCCGACGTGCTGCGCGCGCTGTATGCGCCATTTAACCGCAACCGCGACCGGCTGCAGATCATGGACGTGCGCTCGGCCGAATTCACCAAGTACGCGGCCAACGCGATGCTCGCGGTGCGCATCTCGTTCATGAACGAGATGGCGAACCTGGCCGACCGGCTCGGCGCGGACATCGAGCACGTGCGGCACGGCATCGGTTCGGATCCGCGCATCGGCCCGCACTTCCTGTATGCGGGCGTGGGTTTCGGTGGCTCGTGCTTCCCGAAGGACCTGCGGGCGCTGATCCATACCGCTGAAGAAGCGGGCGAGCCGGCCGAGATCCTGCGCGCCGCCACGCGCGCGAACCTGCGCCAGCGCGGCATCCTGGTCGACAAGATGCTGCGCTTCTTCGATGGCCGACTCGCGGGCCGGACGATCGCGCTCTGGGGGCTGGCCTTCAAGGCCAACACCGACGACATGCGCGAGGCGGCGAGCCTGACGATCATCGAGGGGCTGACGCGGGCGGGCGCGCAAGTGCGTGCGTACGACCCGGTCGCGATGGACAACGCACGGACGCTCCTGCGCGGCAACGGCGCGGTCGAATTCGCTGCCTCGGCGCGGGCCGCCGCTGATGGCGCCGACGCGCTCGCCGTCGTCACCGAATGGCTCGAGTTCCGCAGCCCGGATTTCGAGTGGCTGGCGCAGACGCTGAGGTCGAAGGCGGTGTTCGACGGCCGCAACCTGTACGACCCGGCGACGGTGCGCGCCGCAGGTCTCGCGTACTACGGCATCGGCCGCGGCGGAGCCTGAAGTGAAACTCGTCACCGGTGTGGCGGGCTTCATCGGGTTTCACGTCGCACGCGCGCTGCGCGCGCGCGGCGATGCGGTGCTCGGTATCGACAGCCTGAACGACTACTACGATCCGAAGCTCAAACGGGCGCGGCTGGATCAGTTCGCCGGCGACTCCGGCTTCGTCTTCGAGCGGCTCGACCTCGCCGATCGCGAGGCCGCGTTGGCGCTGTTTGCGCGGCACCGGATCGAGGCGGTCGTGCATCTGGCGGCGCAGGCGGGCGTGCGCTATTCGCTGACGCATCCGCACGCGTACGTCGAGGCCAACGTGGCGGGCTTCCTGAACCTGCTCGAGGCGCTGCGCGCGCATCCGGTACGCCACGCGGTCTACGCGTCGACCTCCAGCGTCTACGGCGCCAATACAAAGCAGCCGTTTTCCACGCAGGACCGCGTCGACCGTCCGATCAGCCTGTACGCGGCGACCAAGCGCGCCAACGAGCTGATGGCCTACGTCTACGCATTGCAGTTCGGCGTGCCGTTGACCGGATTGCGCTTCTTCACGGTCTACGGGCCCTGGGGCCGGCCGGACATGGCGGCTTTCAAGTTCACGCGCGCGATCCTCGCCGGCGAGCCGATCGACGTCTACAACCACGGCGACATGGCGCGCGATTTCACCTACATCGACGACATCGTGGACGGGGTGCTGCGCGTGCTCGACCGGCTGCCGGCGCGCGACGCCGACGGCGTGCAGCACCGTGTGTACAACATCGGCAATCATCGCCCCGAGCCGCTGTTGCACTTCATCGAGGTGCTCGCACGCGCGATCGGCCGCGCGCCGCAGATGCGCATGCTGCCGATGCAGCCGGGTGACGTGAAATCGACCTGGGCCGACATCGAGGACTTGCGGCGCGACTATGGCTGGGCGCCGACCACGCCGATCGAGGTCGGCCTGCCGCGCTTCGTCGCCTGGTATCGAGCGCACTACGGGGTCTGAACCGTGCCGGCTCGGACTTGGCCCATCGAACGCGCCGGACGAGGCGTTGTGGTTGAATCCCGGCCATGACCCTGACCGAACTGAAATACATCGTCGCCGTTGCGCGCGAGCGCCATTTCGGGCGTGCGGCGGAGACCTGCTTCGTCAGCCAGCCGACGCTTTCGGTGGCGATCAAGAAGCTGGAAGACGAGCTCGGCGTGCTGATCTTCGAGCGCCGCAGCAACGAGGTGACGCTGACGCCGGCGGGAGAACGCATCGTCGAGCAGGCGCAGCGCGTACTGGACGAGGCCGCTCGCCTCAAGGAGCTGGCCAAGGCCGGCAAGGATCCGTTGCGCGGCGCGCTGCGCGTGGGCGTCATCTACACGATCGGCCCCTACCTGTTGCCCTTGCTGATCCCGCAACTGTTGCGCGATGCGCCGCAGATGCCGCTGCTGCTGAACGAAAACTTCACGGTCAAGCTGCTCGAGCTGCTGAAAAACGGCGAGATCGACGTGGCGATCCTCGCGTTGCCGTTGCCTGAGGCGGGCGTGCTGATTCAGCCGGTGTACGACGAGCCGTTCGTCATCGCGGTGCCGAAGAACCACCCATGGACCCGCCGCAAGAGCGTCGCCGCGGACGAGCTGAAGAAGGAGACGATGCTGCTGCTCGGCACCGGCCACTGCTTTCGCGACCAGGTGCTCGAGGTCTGTCCCGAGCTGTCGCGGTTTTCGACCGGCGCCGAGGGCATCCAGAAGACCTTCGAGGGGTCGTCGCTGGAAACGATCCGGCACATGGTCGCGTCGGGCCTGGGCATCACCGTGCTGCCCAAAACCTCGGTACCCGCGAAGCCGCCGCGCGACTCGCTGATCGAGTACGTGCCGTTCAAACCGCCGGTGCCGCAGCGGCGCGTCGTGCTCGCCTGGCGCAAGAGCTTCACGCGGCCGCAGGCGGTCGAAGCGCTGCGGCGCGCGATCCTGAGGTGCCATCTGCATGGTGTCGACAAGCTCGAGCTGCCGGCCGCGGCGGCATAGGGCGGCGCCATAGGGTCTCTGCCCTATCGAGGTCTTGAGGATTGCCAATTGGCCAGCGGCGACCGCAGCAACTACGATGCGCGCATTCGACATGGGAGAAAGACGATGGGAAAAAGCAAAGACAAGTTCGACGACAACGCAGCGGACGCGCCCCGGATCGACATCGGCATCGCCGAAAAGGACCGCGAAAAGATCGCGCAGGGCCTGTCACGCGTGCTGGCCGACACGTTCTCGTTGTACCTGAAGACGCACAATTTTCACTGGAACGTCGAAGGCCCGATGTTCAACACGCTGCACCTGATGTTCATGGAGCAGTACACCGAACTGTGGAACGCGCTCGATCCGGTCGCCGAGCGCATCCGCGCGCTCGGCTACCCGGCCCCCGGAAGCTTCAAGGCGTACGCCAAGCTCGCTTCGATCGAAGAAACCGATGGCGTGCCCGAGGCAATGGAGATGGTGCGGCTGCTGGTCAAGGGCCACGAGGCGGTCGCTCGCACGGTGCGCGACGTCTTTGCTGTGGCGGGAAAAGGCGCCGACGAAGCCACGGTCGACCTGCTCACCCAGCGCCTGCAGGTGCATGAAAAGACGGCGTGGATGCTGCGCAGCCTACTCAAGTAGGCATGCGCAGCATGCCGTCCGCGCCGTTTTTCGGCGAAGGCTAACTTCGGCGGCGCCGAATTTATTGACCATTACTTATCCTCGGGACACGTGCCAACCGCTCGGCGTGCGCATGCCTCGGCCCTCGTCATTCCGAGCCAAGGGCGAGGAATCTCCGCTGCTCGCAGTGCCGAGATCCCTCGGCTTCGCTCGGGATGACGGACCGGCGACAGCCAGCGCGAAGCGAACTCGCAAGGTGGGGGGTGTCACGAGGTTGCGTAATCCTCGATTAGCCGCGCAGCGTCCGCCGGAGAAAGAAAGCCGCCTGGATGCTCAGAAGTCTGCTGAAGCAGGCCTCCACGAAAGCCCATTCGAGCCCGAGTCCGGCAGCGGACCGCGCCGTCGTTCCGACCCGACGCTCGGCGCTGTTTCTCCAGCCGATCGCTATCGCTGGTCCGAACCGATGGCTGGCGTTGGTCCGAACCGATGGCTGGCGTTGTTCCAAGCCGATGCTCCCGCCGTTCCGAGGCGATGAGCTCCGCCGTTCCGAGGCAATGAGCCGCGTCGTTCCAAGGCGATGCGCCCTCGTCATCCTGACGCGATGGACCTTCGTCATTCCGAGCCGAAGGCGAGGAATCTCGGCCGCTCGTAACGCCGAGGTCCCTCGCTTCGCTCGGGATGACGAGCCGTCG
>JBBIJJ010000257.1:0-4788 GCA_037446035.1 Burkholderiales bacterium | reverse complement strand
AACGGGAGAGATTCCTCGCCTTCGGCTCGGAATGACGAGTGTCCTTGGCTCGGAATGACGAGTGTCATTGTTGACCGTTACTTATCCTTGACGCACTTGCCAACCGCTTGGCGCCCGCATGCCTCAGCCCTTGTCATTCCAAGCCGAGGGTTCTTGTCATTCCGAGCCGAAGGCGAGGAATCTCCGCTGCTCGCAGTGCCGAGATCCCTCGGTTTCGCTCGGGATGACGGAACCGGCGACAGCCAGCGCAAGGCGAACTTGCAAGGCGGGGGGGTCACGAGGTTGCTTAATCCTCAATGGCTCGGAATCGCGAGCGTCCTGGCTCACAATGACGAGCGTTTCGGCTCGGCATCGCGCGGGGCGTCGCACCGGAAGGAACGCGCGCGGCCAGCGACCTGACTCAGGCTGATACCCTTTCTCGATGACGATTCAACGCCCATGACCATCGCTCACTTCTCGTTTCCCACCACGATTCACTTCGGCGCCGGCAGCCGAAAGCTGGTCGGCGTGCACCTGCGCGAGCGGGGGCTGAAGCGTCCGCTACTGGTGACCGATCGGTCGCTCGCGACGCTGCCGCTGCTCAAGGAGTTCATGTCGCACCTGGCCACCGGGCTGGACGTCGGCGTGTACTCGGGCGTGGCCAGCAACCCGACCGCCGCGCAGGCGATGGCCGGCGCGGATGCGTACCGTCTGCATCGCGCCGACAGCGTGATCGGCTTCGGCGGCGGCGCGGCGCTGGACGTCGCCAAGTTGGTCGGCCTGCTCGCCACACACGACGGCCACGTGCTGGAGTACGCGTGGGACCATCCGAACCCGCGCGCGATCGCGGGCGAACTGCCGTACTTCGTCGCCGTGCCGACGACCAGCGGAACCGGCTCCGAAGTCGGCCGCTCGAGCGTGGTCAGCGAGGACGACACGCACGTCAAGCGCGTGATCTTTTCTCCCAGGTTGCTGGCGCGTGTGGTGTTCGCCGACCCGGAGTTGACCTTCGCCCTGCCGCCGCATCTGACCGCCGCCACCGGCATGGATGCGCTGACGCACAACGTCGAGTCGTATCTGTCGCCCGCGTATCACCCGCTGTGCGACGGCATCGCGCTCGAAGGCACGCGCATCGCCGCGCGCGCGCTGGCCGCCGCCGTGCGCGAACCGAGAAACCTGCAGGCCAGAAGCGACATGATGATGGCCTCGATGATGGGCGCGATCGCGTTTCAGAAGGATCTGGGGGCCGTGCACTCGTGCGCGCACGCGCTCGGCGCCGTGTGCGACCTACACCACGGGCTGGCAAACGCCTTGATGATCGAGCCGGTGATGCGGTTCAACCTGGAAGCGGCACCGGCCAGGTTCGCCGAGCTGGCGCGCGTGACCGGTGCCGGCTCGGCAGAGGCGTTCGTCCCGTGGCTGGCGAAGCTGAAAGCCGAGATCGGCATTGACGGCGGACTCGCTGTCCACGGCGTCACTCGCGCGGCGATTCCGCGCCTGGTCGACCTCGCGCTGCGCGACACCTGCCACCTGACGAACCCGCGGCCTTGCGCGCGCGCGGACTTCGAGCGCTTCTTCGAGCAGGCGATGTGATGGCGCGGCGTCCGCACGTCGGCATTTCGGCCTGCTTCTTCCATCCGGACGCGCAGCGACCGATCTTCACCGGCAAGACGCTGCAGTACGTCGAGCAGTCGATCGTGCACTGGGTGCAGTCGGCCGGCGCGATCGCGTTTCTGATCCCCTCGCCCGAAGGTCCGACCAAGCGCGGCGACGTGTCGCTCGCCGAGTACGCCGACGTGCTCGACGCGCTCGTGCTCGAAGGCGGCTCCGACATGTGGCCGGGCAGCTACGGCGAAGCGCCGCTGCGCCCCGAATGGAGCGGCGACCGCGTGCGCGACAAGTACGAGATCGCCTTGCTGCGCGCGTTCGTG
The DNA here is from genome assembly GCA_037446035.1 of Burkholderiales bacterium. Taxonomy (GTDB): domain Bacteria; phylum Pseudomonadota; class Gammaproteobacteria; order Burkholderiales; family Burkholderiaceae_F; genus DSNY01. The sequence continues at coordinate 2,878 of JBBIJJ010000257.1, read as the reverse complement.
GCGCGCGGCAAGCCGGTGCTCGGCATCTGCCGCGGACTGCAGGTGCTGAACGTCGCCTTCGGCGGCACGCTGTACCAGGACATCGCCACACAGAGGCCGGATGCGCTCAAGCACCGCGACGCCGCGCTGTACGACCGGAATTTCCATGCGATCGAGTTCGTCGCCGGCACCCGGCTCGCGCGCCTGTATCGCGGCACGCCGCGGGCCGTTGTCAACAGCGTGCACCACCAGGCCATCAAGGAGCTCGCGCCCGACTTCACGGTCGAGGCGCGCTGCCCCGACGACGGCATCATCGAGGCATTCCGCTGGAACGGTCCGTCGTACGTCGCTGGCGTGCAGTGGCACCCAGAATTCCACGACCGCGACGACCGCGCGCTGCTCGACGGCGACCCGCTGTTGCGCGACTTCGTCGCGGCGATTCGCGCGCGCGGCAAGGCGGCCGTGTGACCCGCGCGCCCGCAGCCGCTCATGCAAGCGACCCTCGAACCGCCGTCGCCATCGGATCCCACCCTATGCTCACCGTCACCAACCCCGCCAACGGCAGCGTGATCGCCGAACTGCCCGAAGACACGCACGAATCGGTCCTCGCCAAGTACCGCGCCGCGCGCACGGCGCAGCCCGCGTGGGCCGCGACCACGCTCGAACATCGGCTCGCCTGCATCCGGCGCTTTCGCGAGGGCGTCGTGCGCGACATGGACAGGCTCGCCGCGGTCCTCACGTCCGAAGTCGGCAAGCCGATCCGGCAATCGCGCAACGAGCTCACCGGACTGCGGGGCCGGCTCGACTTCTTTCTGAACGAGACGGCGGGCGCGCTCGCACCGCGGCAGGTTTTCGACGACGGCGGCATGCGGGAGGTGGTCGAGCACGAGCCGCTCGGCGTGATCGCCAACATCTCGGCGTGGAACTACCCGTATTTCGTCGGAGCCAACGTCTTCGTGCCCGCGCTCGCCGCAGGCAACGCCGTGCTGTATAAGCCGAGCGAGTACGCCACGCTTACGGGGCTGGAGATCGGCCGCCTGCTGCACGCCGCCGGCGTGCCGCAGGAGATCTTCCAGGTGCTGGTCGGCGGCGGCCGCGTCGGCATCGAGCTGCTGAAGGAACCGGTCGACGGCGTGTTCTTCACCGGCTCGTACGCGACCGGCAAACGCATCGCCGAGGCGGTGGCCGGCCGCATGGTGAAGCTGCAGCTCGAACTCGGCGGCAAGGATCCGACCTACGTGTGCGACGACGCCGACGTCGCCGCGGCAGCCGCTTCGCTCGCCGACGGCGCGATGTACAACACCGGGCAGAGCTGCTGTTCCGTGGAACGGATCTACGTGCACGAGAACATCCACGACGCCTTCGTCGCCGCGTTCGTCGCCGAGGTGAAGAACTTCAAGGTCGGCGAACCGACCGCCGAGGACACTTACATCGGGCCGCTCGCGCGCGCGCAGCAGGTCAAGGTGCTGCAGATGCAGGTGGCGGATGCGGTGGCCAAGGGCGCACGCGTGCTCGTCGGCGGCAAGCCGATCGACCGGCCCGGAGGGCACTGGTTCGAGCCGACGGTGCTCGTGAACGTCAACCACGACATGCTGCTGATGCGCGAGGAGAGCTTCGGCCCGATCATCGGCATTCAGAAGGTCGCGGGTGACGACGAGGCGGTGCGGCTGATGAACGACAGCGACTATGGCCTGACGGCAGGCGTTTACACGAGGAACGAGGCGCGCGCGAAGACGATCCTCGCGCAGGTCCAAGCCGGCAGCGTCTACTGGAACTGCTGCGACCGCGTCAGCCCGCGGCTGCCGTGGAGCGGCGTGAAGCACTCCGGCGTGGGGCTCACGCTGTCGACTTACGGCATCGAGGCGTTCACGCGGCCGAAGGCGTGGCATCTGCGCGCGCCGTGAGCCTCCGCAACGCGCTCGCCGCGCAGCGCTCGCACGCCGCCCGCCTGAGCGCGGAGGCGCGCTGGCTCGCGATCGGCATCGCGCTGGCGGCCGCCGCACTCGTCGCTTTCGGCGTCGGCTCGCTGCTCGCGCCGCAGCTCACGCTGCGACTGGCCGCAATGACGGGGCTAAACCTGTTGATCGGGCGGGCCGCAGGTCTGTCCTACGGTTTCGCCGTCGAACTGGACCCCGTGCCGGTCGTGCTCGTCAACATGCTGGTCGAGACCGTCCAGGTGCTGATCGTCTACCCGCTCGTGGTCATCGGCTGGCGCCACCTTCCGGAACTGCCGCGGCTGCGGCCGTGGCTGGAGCGCATCCGCGTCGACGCCGACGCGCGCCGGGGCTGGGCGCAGCGCTTCGGGATCGCCGGTCTGTTCGCGTTCGTCTTCGTGCCGTTCTGGATGACCGGCCCGGTGGTCGGCGCGATCATCGGATTCCTGCTCGGGCTGAGGTCGAGGGTCATCGTCGCTGTGGTGCTGACTGCGACGTATCTGGCGATCGTCGTATGGGCGCTTGCGATCGGCGGTCTGTCGGCGCTTGCGGCCGAAGCCGCGCAGCGCTGGGCGGTGTTCGTCGCGGTGCTGGCGGTCGCCGTGCTGGCGCTGGCGTGGCGGGCGCTGGCGCGAACGCGTTGACGCGAACAGCGCGCACGTTGCCGTCAGGGCGGCGGCCGCTGGGCCCACCTCGTCATCCCGAGCGTCGACGGTATCGGCCGCAGCGCCCCCTTTGTCATCCCGAGCGCAGCGAGGCATCTCGGCATGGCGAGCGGGCGAGATTCCTCGCCTTCGGCTCGGAATGACGACGACGCTCGGCTCGGAATGACGACGACGCTCGGCTCGGAATGACGAGGACCTACGGCTCCGAATGACCCGAGGCGGTCGAGCGGACGGACGACCAGCGACCCGATGCCGGATTTAGCCCAACTTGCGCAGAATCGTCCCTCAGGGGACGCGAAA
>JBBIJJ010000256.1:0-4842 GCA_037446035.1 Burkholderiales bacterium | reverse complement strand
CGATCAATCGGGCGGCTGCCACGCCGATACCAGCGCCAACTCGCGCGCCAGCGCAAGTGTGGCAGCCACGACGGCCATCAACGCGGCCGTGACCGCCCCGCAAAGCCAGAGCAGCGGGCAAGCGTTCGCCGCCTGCCATGCCGGGTAGCCCAACAGCAACCACGCCCAGTGCGGTGTCAGCCACTGTTGAATCGACATCGCCTGCCTCCGGTCGGTTTCATCGCCTGCTCGCGGTCGGTTCGTCCGCTGTCAGCGCATCTCCCGTTGTCGTGAGCCGCATCGATCCAGGTTGCGGCCGGCGTCGTCCGACAGACGATCGCGTTTGCTGTGCAGTTTCGGTCGTCGGATCTGACGCGTCGCTGACACGCGGATTACAGCCACGTCATCCTTGCGCAGGCGCAAGCCGCACGCTTCGCGGCGCGTCGGCGGCAGCGAACGACAGCCCAATCCGTACCCGCTCAGCGTCCGTATCGGCGGTCACGCTGCCACCATGCAGCCGCATGATCGACTCGACGATCGACAACCCCAGCCCGGCGCCGTCGGCCGCCGCCTCGGCGCGGTCGGCCCCGTGCGCAAAGCGGACGAACATCCGCTGCAACTGCTCCCGTGACAGCATGACAGCGGGGTTTTCGACGACGAGCTGCGCACGCTGTCCGTCGGTGCCTGCGCGCACGCGGATCAGCGCGCCGGCCGGCGCATAGCGCACCGCGTTCGACAACAGGTTCGTGATCGCGCGGCGCGCCATCGAGCGGTCGCACACTGCTTGCGCACCACCGTCGACCTCGATGCGCTGGCCCTTTTCGTCCGCGGCCGCCTCGAAGAACTCGGCGACGCTGGCTGCCTCCTGCGCGAGGTCGACCGGCTCGAACTTCGTATCGATCATGCCCTTGTCCGCGCGCGCGAGAAACAGCATGTCGGAGACCATGCGCTGCAGCCTTTCCAGCTCGGCGAGGTTCGAGTGCAGCGCTTCGCGGTATTCGTCGGCGCTGCGCGGCCGCGACAGCGTCACCTGCGTCATCAGCATCAGGTTGTTCAGGGGGGTGCGCAGCTCGTGCGCGAGGTCGGCCGAAAAGTCGTCGAGCGACCGGAACGACTCGCGCAGACGCTCCAGCATCCGGTTGATCGCAACGACCAGTCCGCGCACTTCCGCCGGCGCATCGTCGGCGCGCAGCGGCTGGCCGAGCCGGTCCGCGGTCACGTTTTCGGCGGCACGAGCAATCGTTGCCAGCGGAGCGAGGCCGCGGCGCGCCGCCCACCAACCGAGTGCGGCGCTCGCCAGCACGCCGAGCACGCCGGCTGCCGCCATCGCGCCGCCGAGCACGCCGAGCATCTGCTGCGCCGGGCTGACGTGCTGCGCGATGTAGGCGACGTACTCGCGCCCGCCGGGTTCGACGTAGTCGAGCCGGCGCAGCCACCAGGCGTCGTGACCGATCGTGTAGCGGCCAACCTGCGGGGCGCGCGGGATGTCGTCGCCGCCGGCCGCTTCGATCCGCGCGGCTATACCGGGCTCGGGCTCGACGAGCCAGCGCGCGCCGCTGCGCAGGCCAAGCTGCAGATGCGAGTGCCCGATGCGCAGTTCGGCGAAACGCGCCCGTTCGGACTCGATGCGTTCGGCGGTGGCCAGCTCGTGCAGCAGGTGCTGAACCAGCTCGGTCTTGCCGTCGATCTCCTCGTGGTCGCGCGCCTCGAGCTGCGCGCGCAACAGCGCCGCCAGCCCCGCGCCGAGCGCGACGAGCAGCACCGCGGTCGCCGCGGCGAACAGCAGCACCAGCCGCGCTGCGAGCGACCGGCGCACGCCGGGCGCGTCCGTGCCTTCGATCAATCGCGCTCCTCCAGCACGTAGCCGAAGCCGCGAACGGTATGGATCAGTTTCTTGTCGAACGGATCGTCGATCTTGGCGCGCAGCCGGCGCACGGCGACTTCGACCACGTTGGTGTCGCTGTCGAAATTCATGTCCCACACCTGCTCGGCGATCATCGTGCGCGACAGCACCTCGCCGGTGCGCCGCAGCAGCAGAAGCAGCAGTGCGTATTCCTTCGGGGTCAGGTCGATCCGCTGACCGCCGCGTTCGACGCGCCGGCGCAGGAGCTGCACTTCGAGATCGGCCACGCGCAGCACGTCGGGCTCCTGCTGCTTGCCGCGGCGGGCGAGCGCGCGCACACGCGCGAGCAGCTCGGAAAACGCAAAGGGCTTGACCAGGTAGTCGTCGGCGCCGAGCTCGAGGCCGCGCACGCGGTCTTCGACACGATCGCGCGCGGTCAGGAACAGCACCGGCGTGCGGTTGTCATGGCGGATGCGCTTGATCGCCTCCCAGCCGTCCATTTTCGGCAGACCGACGTCGAGCACGATCACGTCGTACTCGGCGTTACCGGCCAGGTGCACGGCGTCGACGCCGTTGCGCACCCAGTCGACGATCCAACCGTTTTCGCCGAGGCCCTTGACCAGGTATTCGCCGGCCTGGCGTTCGTCTTCGGCCAGCAGCAGTTTCATCGCCAACACCCTCGCCGAACGTTCGATCACGACCGCCTCAGCGTAGGCGCGTCAAGCAGCCGCAAACATGACGCGAAGATTACGACCTTGTCATGTCTGCGTCGTTCGCCGAGCTCCGCGATTTGGGCGCCCCTGAACGAAAAGCGCAAAGCGCCGGGCGCGACCACGCCGCGCCCGGCGCCCCAAAGCTGCGGTTCGATTACGCGCCGCGATATAGCGCGCGGTCGATCGGGCCGGAGTCTTTCGCCGGCTGGGCCTTGGCCGGATCGAACAGGCACAGAGGGTTATGCGCGAGGCGGCCGTTCGCATAGTTCAGGCGAGCGCCTTCGGCGCTCCAGCCGGCTTCCCCGCCGACGAAACGCCAGCCGTCCGCTGCGACGTCGGGATACGTCAGCGCGCGCAGCACTTCCTCGCGCGTGAGCCGGCTCGGCTCGAATCGGAACACTAAGCCGGCTTCCCCGGGGACCGCGACGAATGGATCGGCGGCCGAAGCCACGGCAGGGACGAGCAGCGCGGCGGCGATCGCGGCGGCCATCGTGTGTTTGCGGTTCAACATGACAGGCTCCTTTCGGGGTTGATCAGGGGGGTTTCGGAGGTGCCGGCCGACGGGTTTCGTTCGGCGCCTCGCTGGTTCGCACTCTATGGAGATGAACCCGACACGAAGCCGACGCTCAGATGACGAGGCTGACAGGTGCGCCGTGCGAGTGGCGGACGGTGACCCAACGCAAACGACGGCGGTCCGAGCCGCCTGCGCAACAGCTCGCTTACCGTGCGCGTTGCGCAGCGACCTGTCGCTGCAACTCGTCGTGCGTAGCGCGCACCTTGTCGGACCAGCGGCTGCGGATGAACGCCAATACGCTCCAGATTTCGTCGTCGGTCAGCGTGCCGGCGAACGCAGGCATGTCGCTCGCGTACCCCGCCGGCGCGTACGGCGGAACCAGACCGTGCTTGGTGATCGCGAACAACACGGCGAACGGGTGGTGCCACGTATGGCCGCTGTCGTCGTGCGGCGGCGCCGGCAGCCTGCCGTCGGCGCGGCGTGTCCTCCAGTCCGGCTGGCCTTCGAGGTTCGCACCATGGCAGGAGGCGCAATGCGTGTCGTAGACGCGCTGTCCGGCGGCGATGCGACGCGGGTCGTTCATGTCGGGGAGGGCGCCGCCGGCGCGCGCGCTTTCGCGCTGCGCGGCGTCCCACCAGATCAGCGCGCCGATCAGCACGATCGCGACCGCGAACGCTGCGTAGATCCAGCGCAGCCGGGCGCCGTTGGATGCCGTGGCTCTCATGGGTCTCGCTCCCGGTCTACCCGCCGATCGTTGCGCGCAGCGCAGGCCAAGCCTCGTGCACGACCTGTTCGCCGAAGTCGATCAACGCGCGTTCGCCGCTACCCATCGCGAGCGAGTGCACGTCGAGGCGAATCGCGTGATCGGCGCGGCGGACCTGTTCGGCGATCAGTTGATTGACCATGATGTGGAACATCTGCAACGCCATGCCGGTGATGCCGCTGACCGCTTCCTCGTACGGCCGGTACGCGACGTCGATCGCGATGACGAAGTCCGCGCCAAGCGCACGCGCGGCGTCCACCGGCAGCGGCGCGGTCAGCGCGCCGTCGACGAGCCGGCGGCCGTCGATCTCGACCGGCTCGTAACGGATCGGCACTGCGCAGGACGCGGCCACCGCGGGCGCGAGCGCGCCGTGGGCGAGGATTTCGCCGCGGCCGGTCGCCAGATTCGTCGCCACCGCAGCGAAGGCGATGGCAAGCGTCTCGATGCGGGCGCCGTTCGTGCGCTGCTCGATCAGTTGCCGCAGTCCGGCGAGTTCTGCCAGCCCGTAACGCGGCAGACGCCAGCGCGCGGGCTCGCGCCACGATGCGTCGAGCGCGACCGCTTGGATGTCGTCGGCGTTCAGTCCCGCGGCCCAAAGTGCGCCGGCGATCGCGCCGACGCTGCAGCCGGCGATCGCGTGCGGGCGGAACCCGAGCTGCTGGAACGCGCGGATCGCGCCGACGTGAACGAGTCCGTGCAGCCCGCCGCTGCCGAACGCCACGCCGACGCGGCGCGGCCGCGTCTTGCCGCCAGCGGCCGCCGGCCACAGCGGCGCGGTCGCGGCCAACCCCGCCACACGCAACGCCTCTCGCCGTCCTTTCATCCTAAATCCGGCAGTTGGTCCCTGGTTGTCCGTACGATCCGAGGCCTCAGGTCATTGCGAGCCGAAGGCCCTCGTCACTCCGAGCCGAAGGCCCTCGTCATTCCGAGCCGAAGGCCCTCGTCACTCCGAGCCGAAGGCCCCCGTCACTCCGAGCCGAAGGCCCCCGTCACTCCGAGCCGAAGGCCCTCGTCATTCCGAGCCGAAGGC
>JBBIJJ010000255.1:0-4895 GCA_037446035.1 Burkholderiales bacterium | reverse complement strand
GCGTCGTACATCGGATGGCGCACCCGCGCGTAGATGCCGTGGGTCACGAGACGCGCGCGGTCCTTGACCTCGGGCCGGATATTGAAGTTGCCCGGCCGGTTCGCAGCCAGCGCCGCGATGCCGACGGCGGCACCCGCAGCGAGCAGTGCCGCCGCCGCGCCAACGGCCAGCGGCCGGCCAACCGGCTGCGTCGTGACGACGATCGCCGCGATCAGCGCGAACTGCAGCGCCACCAGCATCCAGGAAGCGAACGCGACGGGCATCAACCCGTCATGTCGGTTGCAAGCGCTGCGGCGGTCGGTCGCCAACGCGTTGGCACGCCGTATGTGGCGCCGAGCCGTCGCGCTCGGCCGCCGCGCCGCTCGCCCATCACGCCAGCCTGAACTCGGGCAGCTTCTTCTTCACCGGCGCGTTTTTCAACGTCACGTACTGCGGCAGTCCGTTTTCGTAGGGGGGATAGTCCTCGCCCTGGATCAGCGGGTAAAGATATTCGCGGCACTGGTCGGTGATGCCGTAGCCGTCGGCGGAGACGAACTCGCGCGGCATGAACTTCTCCGCGTTCGCGACCTGCGACAGCGGCGCCATGCCGATTTCCCAGACGTACGGGCGCGATGACTTGCGCACGATCGCAGGCATCACCGCATTGTGGCCGGCGAGCGCGAACTCGACGGCGGCCTGGCCGACGGCGTAGGCCTGTTCGACGTCGGTGCGCGACGCCAGATGGCGCGCCGCGCGTTGGAGATAGTCCGCCACGGCCCAGTGGTACTTGTAGCCGAGCGCTTCCTTGACCATGTTGGCGACGACCGGTGCCGCGCCGCCCAGCTGCGCGTGCCCGAACGCGTCGCGCGTTCCCTGTTCGGCAAGGAACTTGCCGTCGGCGCCGTGGCAGCCCTCCGAAACGACCACCGTGCAGTAGTCGTACTGCTGCACCTTGGCCTTCACCGCCGCAAGAAACGCATCCCGATCGAATTCGATTTCCGGGAACAGCGTCACGACCGGGATGCCCTGGTCGGCAACCAGCGCGCCGGCGGCCGCGATCCAGCCGGCGTGCCGGCCCATCACTTCGAGCACGAACACCTTGGTCGACGTGCGGCTCATCGAGCGCACATCGAACGACGCTTCGAGCGTCGAGGTGGCGATGTACTTGGCGACTGAACCGAATCCGGGGCAGTTGTCGGTCATCGGCAGATCGTTGTCGACCGTCTTGGGGACGTGGATCGCCTGGATCGGATAGCCCATCGCTTCCGACAACTGCGACACCTTGTAGCAGGTGTCGGCCGAATCGCCGCCGCCGTTGTAGAAGAAGTAGCCGATGTCGTGCGCCCTGAAGACCTCGATCAGCCGCTCGTATTCGCGCTTGTTCGCCTCCAGGCTCTTCAGCTTGTAGCGGCACGAGCCGAACGCGCCGGCAGGGGTGGTGCGCAGCGCGGCGATCGCCACCGCGCTCTCGGCGCTCGTGTCGATCAGGTCTTCGGTGAGCGCGCCGATGATGCCGTTGCGCCCGGCGTAGACGGTGCCGATCCGCTCCGGGTGCCTGCGCGCGGTCTCGATCACGCCGCAGGCGGACGCGTTGATAACGGCGGTCACGCCGCCGGACTGGGCGTAGAAGGCGTTTTTCATGGCGAATTCGCGACTCGGGCTCCGCACTCGGGGTTGCGCATCCGGCGCGGACGCCAGCGTCGCCGGCGACGCGACGAGCGCCCGCGGGATGCGGAAGACCGAATGCTAACGAACATGCGCGCACGATGCGACGGCAGGGCGACGCGGGGTCACGCCCGCGAGCGCGAGCTGCGCGCCGGACCTCCGGTCGCACCCGCCACCCGGCACACCCGGCCTGCGGCCCGCCGCGGCGCCCGATCGGCGCCGGCAATGTGGATTCGCTGCGCCCGCCGATGCGTGCCGGGCGGCGCTGCCGCGCGTCAGTTTTGCAGTGCCTTCGTCACGATCTCGTGCACGTCGCGCGACAGGCGCGGCGCGCGCGCGACTTCGGCCAGCGCCTCTTTCATCAGACGCTGGCGGTCGGGCGTGAACTTGCGCCAGCGGTCGAGCGCGCGCGCCACGCGCGCGGCCACCGTCGGGTTGATCGCGTCCAGCGCCAGCACCTGCTCGCGCCAGAACGCGTAGCCCGCGCCGTCGCTGCGATGGAACTCCGCGGGATTGTGCGCGCAGAAGCCGAGCACCAGCGCGTAGACGTTGTTCGGGTTCGCCGCCGAGTACGCCGGGTGCCGCAGCAGCATCCGGACGCGCTCGAGCACGCGCGGCTCGCCGCGCTGGGCGATCGCGGTGGCCTGCACCTGGAACCACTTGTTCATCAGCAGCGGCTCGTGCGCCCAGTCGCGCGCGAGCTGCAGCAGCACCTCGACCTTGAACGGCGCGGCGCTGTTGACGATCGCGGCGAGTGCGGCCTGCTTGTCGGTCATGTTGGTCGCGTCGGCCAGTTGCGCGCGCGCTCGCGCGAGCGCGGCTTCGTCGCCGCTGTCGACCAGATACGTCAGCGCCAGGTTGCGCAGCGCGCGCGCACCGGCGGCGGCCGGCGTCGGCGCGTACGGTCCGGGCACCTCGTTTTCTTCGTACGTCTGCGCCAGTTCCGCGGCGAGCCGGCGGCCGAGCTCGCGGCGGACGAACTGGCGCGCGGCGCGGATCGCTTCCGGGTCGACCATCGCACGCTGCTCGGCGACAAAGGACTCGGCCGGCAGTTGCAGCGCCTGCTCGCGAAACGCCGGTGCGAGGCGAACATCGGTGAGCGTGTGCCGGAACACGTCCACGAACGTCTCGTCCAAGTGCGGCAACTGCTCGGTTTCGAACGCCTCGGTCGCCGCGATCAGTCGCGCGACCGCGAGCCGCTGCCCGGCTTCCCAGCGGTTGAACGCGTCGCTGTCGTGCGCGGCGAGGAAGGCCAGCTCAGCGTCCGAGTAGCGATACTCGACGATCACCGGCGCCGAAAAATCACGCAGCAGCGAAGGCACCGGCGGCTCGTCGACCCCGACGAAGCGGAAGGTCTGGCTCGGTTCGGCGAGCTCCAGCACGCGGGTCGTGGCCGCCGGAGCAGCGTCGCCTTCGAGCCGCAGCGGCAGATCGCGCCCGTCGGCGCCCAGCAGTCCGACCGCGAACGGAATGTGGAAGGGCTCCTTTTCCGGCTGCTCCGGGGTGGGCGGACAGCTTTGCGTCAGCGTCAGCTCGAAGATGCCGCGCGCCGGGTCGTAGCTCGTCGCTGCCGCGATGCGCGGCGTTCCGGCCTGCGCATACCAGCGGGCGAACCGCGTCAGGTCGCGCCGATTGGCCTCGCCCATGGCGGCGAGGAAATCGTCGCAGGTCACCGCCTGCCCGTCGTGCCGCTCGAAGTACAGATCGAGACCGCGCCGGAAGCCTTCGCGCCCGAGCAGCGTTTGCAGCATGCGCACGACTTCCGCGCCTTTTTCGTACACCGTCGCGGTGTAGAAGTTGCTGATCTCCTGGTAGCTGTCCGGACGCACCGGATGGGCCATCGGGCCGGCGTCTTCCGGGAACTGCGCGGCGCGCAACGTGCGCACGTCGTCGATGCGCTTGACGGCGCGCGCGAAAGCGGCCGCCGCCCCCTCGGCGTGCTCGGCCATCATGTCCGCGGAGAACTCCTGGTCGCGGAAGACGGTCAGCCCTTCCTTCAGGCTCAACTGGAACCAGTCGCGACAGGTCACGCGGTTGCCGCTCCAGTTGTGGAAGTACTCGTGGCCGACGATCGACTCGATGTTCGCGTAGTCGGCGTCGGTGGCCACCAGCGGATTCGCCAGCACGTACTTCGCGTTGAAGATGTTCAGCCCCTTGTTCTCCATCGCCCCCATGTTGAAGTCGTTGGAGGCGACGATCATGAAACGGTCCAGATCGAGCTCGAGCCCGTAGCGCCGCTCGTCCCAGCGGATCGCGCGCTTGAGGCTTTCCATCGCGTGCGCGGTCATGTCGAGGTGGTCGGGATCGACCCAGACCTGCAGCAGCACGTCGCGTCCCGACCGCGTGCGGAAGCGTTCCTCGCGGCAGCCGAACCGGCCGGCGACCAGCGCGAACAGATAGCTCGGCTTCGGGAACGGATCCTCCCAGCGCGCCCAGTGGCGGCCGTCGGGCAGGTCGCCGCTGCCGGCGAGATTGCCGTTGGCGAGCAGCACCGGATAGCGTGACTTCTCCGCGCGCAGCGTCACGGCGTAGGTCGCCATCACGTCGGGCCGGTCCGGGAAGAACGTGATGCGCCGAAAACCCTCGGCCTCGCATTGCGTGAACAGACTGCCGTGCGACACGAACAGCCCCATCAGTTCGGTGTTGGTCGCCGGCCGGATGCGATTGCGGATGCGCAACGTGAACGCATCGCGCGGCGGCTGCAGCGTGATGCGGCCGTCGGCCAGCGTGTAGCGGTCGGCGCCGAGCGCGCGGCCGTCGAGTTCGATCGACTGCAATTCGACGTCTTCGCCATCGAGCGCAAGCGGGCCGCCGGGGCCGGCCGGATTGCGCCGAACAGTCATCGAGGCGACGACCTGCGTCAGTTCCGGGTCGAGGTCGAACTCGAGCTCGACGCGGTCGACGAGGTAGGGAGGCGGCTTGTAGTCGGCGCGCCGGACCGTGACGACCTGATCGTTTCGCATGCGGGGCACTGATTGGGGCCACGCCTGGCCCGGGCACGCCCGATTGTACGGACCCGCAGTACCGTCGGCGTCGCGCCTGCGGTGAGCCGATGTCGACCGATCGGCCGCCGACAGCAGCGAACCCATCGAAGTCAGGGAGCGACTGATCCGGAATCCGGCAGTCGGTCACCGGCGATTCATCCGATCCGGCGACCGGCGCATTCGGAGCCAGTGACCCTCGTCATTCCGAGCCGAAGGCGAGGAATCTCAGCCCCTCGCGACGCCGAGATCCCTCGCTTTGCTCGGGAT
>JBBIJJ010000254.1:0-4907 GCA_037446035.1 Burkholderiales bacterium | reverse complement strand
CGGCTTCGTCGGTCTTACGCGCCCCTCCGCCACCCCGCGAGGCCCGGCGCGATTCCTCGCGGAATGCCGGTTGACCGTGCGCACGGCCGCTTCACAGGGCTTCCCGTGTTGCCACTGCCTTCCTCTTTCGTGCCTGCCGTCGTCACTACCCCGGCGTAACCGGCGGGTGCATGCTTCGCTCGCTTCCCCGTCGATGTCAGCCTTCCCCGAATTCCAGGCGGGTCGGCTTGCGCATTACCCTTTTCGAGGCCTGCTCAACGTTCACTCGCGTTACGGCCGGCACGCTCGCCAAATCCCTTGAAGGACCCTCTACACCGAAGGCTTCAATCGCTTCGTTGCCTCCACGATTGCTCCGATTGCTTCCGGCTGGAGCGACAGTTGCCGGGTGGCATTCGCACCCACTGGAAGACAGCGCCTTTTCACGGCGCACTGAAATATCCGGGTTAGTGATGGTCAATAGGCGGTAAGTTCGTGCGTCTGCGCACGGCGGTGATTTCATCACCGACGCACGGAGCGCACATAAAAAGCCCTCCTCTGAGCCTCGGCGGTGAAAACGAGCCTTTCGCTACCGCTGCCCGAACGCGATGTCACCGAAGATCGGCGCACTGCCGCGCGGCAGCGCACGCCAGTACTGGCGTGGCGCCTGTACCGTGCCGCCGAGCGCGGCGGCGGCGTGCCACGGCCAGCGCGGGTCGTACAGGAAGCCGCGCGCAAGCGCGACCATATCGGCGCGGCCTTCCGCGACGATCGCTTCCGCCTGCGCGGGTTCGGTGATCAGACCGACCGCGATCGTCGGCAGCCCGGTCGCGCGCCGCACCGCTTCGGCGAACGGCACCTGGTAGCCGGGGCCGAGCGCGATCTTCTGCCGCGGCGAGATGCCGCCGCTGGACACGTCGATCCAGTCGCAACCGCGCGCTTTCAACTGTTGCGCGAGCTCGATCGTCTGTGCAAGCGTCCAGCTTTCTTCGCCGTCGAGCCAGTCGGTCGCCGAAACCCGCACGCCGACCGGCTTCGCCGCCGGAAACGCCGCGCGCACGGCATCGAACACTTCCAGCGGAAAGCGCATGCGGTTGGCGAGCGATCCGCCGTACTCGTCGTCGCGCCGGTTGGCCACCGGCGACAGGAACTCGTGCAGCAGATAGCCGTGCGCCATGTGGATTTCGATCGCGTCGAAGCCGAGCCGCTCGGCGCGCCGCGCCGACTCCGCAAAGGCCTCGCGCAACCGCGCCAGGTCCGCGCGTGTCAAAGCGCGCGGCGGCGTCTCGCCGTCGGCGTGCGCGAGCGCCGACGGCGCCTCGGCGATCCAGCCGCCCTGCCCGAGCGGGATCTGCCGGCCGCCGTTCCACGGCTCATGGCTCGAGCCCTTGCGGCCGGCGTGCGCGAGTTGGATCGCCAGCTTCACGGGTGCGACCGCGCGAACCAGCGCGACGACCGCTGCCAGTGCCGCCTCGTTGGCGTCGGACCACAAGCCCAGGCAGCCCGGCGTGATGCGCCCCTGCGGCGTCACCGCGGTCGCCTCGACGCACACGAGCCCCGCCCCGGACAGCGCGAGCGAGCCGAGGTGCGCGTGGTGCCAGGCCGTCGCACTGCCGTCGCGCGCCGAGTACTGGCACATCGGGGAGACCATGATGCGGTTGGGCAGCGTCAGGCCACGGAAGCTGATGGGATCGAAGAGTCTGGACATGGTTCGCGGATCAAAGATGCGCCGCATACACGCTCAGGTTCCACGCATTGTGGACGACGACCGGCCACACGAGGCTGCCGGTGCGCGCGCGCAACCACAGGTACAGCAGCGCGGCGGGCAGCACGCCGAAGGCGGTGCCAAGCGAAAGATTGTGCGCGGCGAAGAAGCTCGCGGTGACGACCACGCCGCCCCAGCCGAGCGGCGCGCCGCCAAGCGTCCAACGCGCCGCAAACGCGCGGTCCGCCAGCGCGAGCAGCACGCCGCGGAACGCGATCTCCTCCACCAGGCCCGGCAGGGTGGCCTGGTACAGCCAGGTCTCCAGCGGCACGCCGGGCAGGCGGAAACGCGATAGCGTCATCGCCACGTAGTTCGCCGCAAGGACAGTCACGGCCACCGGCGTGGCCGCGCGCAGCGAGCCGGGCCGCTGCGACCAGGTCAGCCCGAACTCGCGCCACGCGAAACCCGCGCGTCGCACCAGCAACCTCGAAAGCGCCAGCATGCCCGCCGTCGCGAGCAGACCGCCGGCCCAGTTCCAGCGGTTGCCGAGCAGACGCTCGCCCGGCATCGACGCAGGCAGCGCCGTCAGCCCGAAGTACAGCGTGAGGGCGGCAACGAACGCGATCGCGTACGCGCGCCTGCGCCGGTCGGCGAAGGCCGGCGCGAGCAGTGCGGCGGCGACCGCGAGCGCCAGCAGCGGCGAGGCCGGGATCACGCGCGCGGATCAGGCCGCCGCCGCGGCGGGCGCGGTAAGCATGCGCTCGACGTAGCGAGCGATCAGGTCGACTTCCAGGTTCACGCGTGCACCGGGCGCCAGGCGCTTGAGCGTCGTCACCTCGATCGTGTGCGGGATCAGGTTGATCGACATCTCGCAGCCGGCCCCGGTGTCGTTCACGCGATTGACCGTAAGGCTCACACCGTCCACCGCGACCGAGCCCTTGCGCGCGAAGTACTTCGCCAGTTCGCGCGGCGCGCGCAGCACGAGCTCCCACGACTCGCCGACCGGCGCGAAGCGCACCACCTCGCCGACGCCGTCGACGTGCCCCGCTACCAGATGGCCGCCCAGCTTGTCGCCGAGCGCCAGCGCGGTCTCGAGGTTGACTTCGCCGGGCGCGTCAAGCCCGACGGTCCGGGCGAGGCTCTCGCGCGACACGTCGACCGCGAAACGCTGTCCGGCGAGCGAAGTGATCGTCATGCACGCGCCGTTTAACGCGATGCTGTCGCCGACGCGCGCGCCCGCGAGCGACACGCGCTGCGCGTCGACGGTCAGCCGCACACCGGCGTCGGCGCCGAGCGGCTCGACGCGCTCGATGCGGCCCACGCCTTGCACGATTCCGGTGAACATGTCGATTCCCCCCTCGATCGATCCGCCCTGCCCCTCTTGGCCGAACCCGGACGGGCTCAGGTCCAGCGGGCCAGGATGCGCACGTCTTCGCCGACCGGCACGACTTCGCGAAAACTCAGGCGCTGCGCCTGCGCGAGGTCGGACAGCGCGGGCAGGTGGATCATGCCCTGCGCCTCGCCGATCAGCAGCGGCGCCAAGTACACCAGCAGCTCGTCGACGACGCCTTCGCGCACCAGCGAGCCGTTCAGTTTGAAGCCCGCCTCGACGTGCAGCTCATTGACGCCGCGGCGCGCGAGCTCCTTCATCAGGGTGCCGAGGTCGACCTTGCCGTGGTCGTTCGGCAGCTCGATGACTTCGGCGTTGCGTTCGCGCAGGCGCGCGACCTTGGCGTCGTCGGCGAACGCGCAGGCGACCAGCACCGGCTCGCCGTCGAAGATGCGCGCGCCGGGATCGACCTCGAGCCGGCTGTCGACGAGCACCTTCAGCGGCTGCCGGCGCGTTTGCACCAGACGCACGTTCAGTTGCGGATCGTCGGCCCGCAGGGTGCCGATTCCCGTGAGCAGCGCGCAGGCGCGCGCGCGCCACGCGTGGCCGTCGGCGCGCGCCGCTTCGGACGTAATCCAGCGCGACACGCCGTTGTCGAGCGCGGTCTTGCCGTCGAGGCTGGCGGCGATCTTCACGCGCACCCACGGGCGGCCGCGGTTCATGCGCGAGAAAAAGCCGATGTTCGCTTCGATCGCCTCGCTGCGCAACAGGCCGCAGCGCACGTCGATGCCGCTGGCGCGCAGCATCGCGAGGCCCTGGCCGGCGACCTGCGGATTGGGATCCTCGACGGCGGCGATCACGCGCGCGATGCGCGCCTCGATCAGCGCGGTCGCGCACGGCGGCGTGCGGCCGAAGTGGGAACAGGGCTCGAGCGTGACGTAGGCGGTCGCGCCGTGCACATCGTGCCCGTTGCGCCGCGCGTCGAGCAGCGCTTCGACCTCGGCGTGGTTCGATCCCGGCGGCTGCGTCCAGCCTTCCCCGAGGACGCGGCCATCGCGCGCGATCACGCAGCCGACGCGCGGATTCGGCGTCGCGTGATACAGCGCACGCTGCGCGAGCGCCAGCGCGCGGCTCATCAGTTGGTGATCGACCTCGGTGTACATGCGCGGATTCTACGGGCCGACCGACTGCGACGAGCCCGCCGCAATCCTCGGCCGTCGCCGCCATATCGGTGCGAGCGGCGCGCAAGCGGCGCACGTTCGACCGCTGCCGCGCATCCGCTGCGCGCGCGTCGCATCGCTCCGTGCGCGGGCCCCTTCTGCCGCGTTCGCTTGCGGCGACCGCAGGAGAGGGCGAAGCGGCACCGAGGGATCGTCGGTGCCGCACACGGGTGCGACGCTCACCGGCGGCAAGCGGCGTGCGAAGGTCCGCGCGACGCGCACCGCGCGTACGCCCGTCTTCGCCGCCCGATCGGCAAACATGGAGGATTACGCAACCCCGTGACACCCCACCTTTCGAATTCGCTTCGCGCCGGCTGTCGCCGGTTGCGTCATCCCTCGCGCGGCGAGGGATCGCGCCTGTGAGACATGGTGCGCGCAGGACTGGCGAGTCGCCGGTTCCGTCATCCCGAGCGAAGCCGAGGGATCCCGGCACTGCGCGCAGCGGAGATTCCTCGCCCTTGGCTCGGAATGACGAGGGCTGAGAAGGTGTGAAGATTTCGTCGCGAGCGGGCCGCTGGCTAGGCGCACGCAGCCGCAGGGTCGAGACATATCAAGTAGATAGGCGAGGCCCGAGCAGCGCGCAACGACGCCAGCGGGCCGCGCAGCAGAAAGATTCACACCTTCTGAGGCGTGCGGGCGCCAAGCGGTCGGCACGTGTCACGAGGACAAGAAATGG
>JBBIJJ010000253.1:0-4928 GCA_037446035.1 Burkholderiales bacterium | reverse complement strand
AGTCGCGCCACGCGGTCATCCCGAGCCGCGCCTCGCGGTCATCCCGAGCCGCGCCTCGCGGTCATCCCGAGTCGCGCCATTAGGTCATCCCGAGCCGCGCCACGCGGCCATCCGGAGTCGTGCCTCGCGGTCATCCCGAGCGAATGCGAGGGATCGCGGCATCGCGAGCCGGTGAGATTCCTCGCCTGCGGCTCGGAATGACGATGGGAGAGCGACTCGGAATGACAATGGGAGAGCGGCTCGCAATGACGATGGGGAAGCACCTCGAAACCACGAGCGAAAACCGTCTCGAGACGACGACGGGGAACCGCCTCGGAGTGACGAGTGGAAACCCGCCTTCCGACGCCTGACCCTTTTGCCTTATCCCTCGATCCGGACTGCCGCCCCATGAAGCTCACCGACCCCGCGCTCGATCGACTTGCCACGGCCAAGCGGTTGCTGCTCGACCCGTACGACCTGGACGAGGCGAAGCTGCAAGGCGCACTCGCGCTGATCTTCGAGCACCGCGCCGATTACGCCGATCTGTACTTCCAATACACGCGCAGCGAGTCGTTTTCGCTCGAGGAAGGCATCGTCAAGAGCGGCACCTTCGACATCGAGCAGGGTGTGGGCGTGCGCGCCGTGGTCGGCGAGCGCACGGCGTTTGCCTACTCGGACGATCTGTCCCCCGATGCGCTGACCGAAGCCGCGCGCTCGGCGCGCGCGATCGCGCGCGCCGGCGGTGGCGCGGTCAAGGTCGCCGCGCGTCTGGCCCCGCGCCCGCACCCGGTGCTGTACGCCGCCGCCGATCCGGTCGCCTCGCTCGATGCGACCGCCAAGATCCGGATGCTCGAGCGCCTCGAACGCGTCGCGCGGGCGCGCGATGCGCGCGTCAAGCAGGTGATGGCCACGCTCGGCGCCGAATACGACGTCGTGCTGATCGCGCGCAGCGACGGCCTGCTCGCCGCCGACGTGCGCCCGCTCGTGCGCCTGTCGCTGACCGTGATCGCCGAGGACGACGGTCGCCGAGAACAGGGCTTCGCGGGCGGCGGCGGCCGCGTGGACCTGTCCTATTTCACCGACGAGCGCCTGCAGCAGTACGCGCAGACCGCGGTCGACATGGCGCTGGTCAATCTGCGCGCCCAGCCGGCGCCCGCGGGTGTGATGACGGTCGTGCTCGGTCCGGGCTGGCCCGGGATTCTGCTGCACGAGGCGGTGGGCCACGGGCTCGAAGGCGACTTCAACCGCAAGGGCTCGAGCGCGTTTGCCGGCCGCATCGGCAAGCGCGTGGCCGCCAAGGGCGTCACCGTGATCGACGACGGCACGATTCCCGACCGGCGCGGTTCGCTGAATGTCGACGACGAAGGCAATCCGACCGAGCGCACGGTGCTGATCGAAGACGGCATCCTGCGCGGCTACATGCAGGACACGCTCAACGCGCGGCTGATGAAGGCGCCGCTCACGGGCAACGCGCGGCGCGAATCGTTCGCGCACCTGCCGATGCCGCGCATGACCAACACCTACATGCTGGGCGGCACCGAAGATCCGCGCGAGATCATCGCGTCGGTGAAAAGTGGTATCTATGCAACCAATTTCGGCGGCGGCCAGGTCGACATCACCAACGGCAAGTTCGTCTTCAGCATGGCCGAGGCGTATCTGATCGAGGACGGCCGCGTCACCGCGCCGGTCAAGGGAGCGACGCTGATCGGCAACGGCCCCGACGCGCTGACGCGCGTGACGATGATCGGCAACGACATGGCGCTCGACCCCGGCATCGGCACCTGCGGCAAGGACGGTCAAAGCGTTCCAGTCGGCGTCGGCCAGCCGACGCTGCGCATCGAAGGGCTGACCGTCGGCGGCACCGGCTGAATTGGGGTTGGCAGCGCGCACGCGGCGCATAATCCGCGCCACAGAAGCCTCGCGCGCGGGCGACGCGGCCGGAAACACCGCGTGAAGTTTCCCGTCAAGTTCATGCCGCCGATCGTGTGGCTGGTGCGCACGCTGGTCGGCGCGTACCCGCGCTGGATCGGCTGCGCGCCGAGCGCCAATCAGCGCATCTACTTCGCCAATCACACGAGCCACATGGACACGGTCGTGCTGTGGGCCGCGCTGCCGGCCAGCCTGCGCGCGAACACGCGGCCGGTGGCGGCGAAGGATTACTGGGGCGGCGGCGGGCTGCGCACGCAGATCGCGCGCGACGAGCTGAACGTCGTGATGATCGACCGCGCACGCGAGGACCCCGAGGCCGACCCGCTCGATCCGCTGCGCGACGCGCTCGAGCACGGCTTTTCGCTGATCATCTTTCCCGAGGGCACCCGCACGGCGCAGCCGCTGCCGGGACCGTTCAAGGCGGGGCTGTACCGGCTCGCGACCGAGTTTCCGCAGGTCGAACTGATTCCCGTGTACCTCGAGAACCTCCACCGCAGCATGCCGAAGGGGACGCTGCTGCCGGTGCCGATCATCTGCACGGTGCGCTTCGGTGCGCCGATCGCGCTGCGCGAGGGCGAGTCGAAGGAGCAGTTCCTCGAACGCGCGCGCGCCGCGGTGATCGCGCTGGCGCAGTAGGAGCGCGCGATGCACCTGACGCTGCACGAGACCTTCTTCTCGGTGCTGGGCGCGCTGATCGTGCTGTTTGCGACCGCCACGCTGCTGGGCGGCTGGCTGCAGGCGCACACCACGGACGCGGTCAAGCTCGCCTGGATCGGCCAGCTCAATGCACGCATCCGTGCCTCGTGGGCGATCGTGCTGCTGTTCGCGGTCGCGTTCGCTGCGGGCGAAGGCGCGCTGGTGCTGATCTTCGCAGTCGCCTCGTTCTTCGCGTTACGCGAGTTCGTGGCACTCACCCCGATCAAGCCGTCGGATCACCTGGCGCTGGTGCTCGCCTTCTACGTGGTGATTCCGCTGCAGTACGTGCTCGTGTACACGGGGTGGCATGGCATGTACGCGGTGCTGATCCCCGTGTACGTTTTTCTGCTGCTGCCGGTGGTGATGGCGCTGAAGCAGGACGTCGAGCGCTACTTAGAGCGCGTGGCCAAGGTGCAGTGGGGTCTGATGATCAGCGTGTTCTGCGTCAGCCATGCGCCGGCGATCGCCGGGCTGCGCATCCCCGGCTACGAGGATCGCGGGCCGTTGCTGCTTCTGTACTTCCTGCTCGTGCTGCAATTGTCGGAGCTGCTCGCGGTCATTGCATCGGCGGCGATCGGCCGCACGCCGCTGCGCTCCAATCCGAACAAGAGCCGCGAAGGCGCATTCATCGGCGGCGTCGCGGCGACACTGCTCGGCACGTTGCTGTGGTGGATGACGCCGTTCGCCTGGTGGCAGGCGGCGCTGATGGCGGCGGCGATCGTCACGGCCGGCTTCATGGGCGGGCTGGTGCTGGCCTCGGTCAAGCGCAGCCTCGGCGCGCGCGAGTGGTACGAGGGGGTGCAACTGACGCGCGGCACGCTCGAGCGGCTCGACGCCTTGTCCTTTGCCGCGCCGGTGTTTTTCCATCTCACCTGGTACTTCTTCGGCGCTTGAAGCTGTTGCCGATGAGCCACACCGCAGCACCGTTCGTTTGACTTCGAACAGCCGCCGACGTGGGATGTCGAAGATTCATGCGTTCGTCTACTGGCAGGCCGTCGCGATTCGCGCTGGAATGCTTGCGCAAGCCGGCCTGCCGGCGACCGTGAGTGCAGGAGGAGCCATGCGCAACCGCCCCGTCTTCCGACCCAGCCTGCGCGCGTCGATCGCGCTGGGCGCCGTTGCCGTCGTCTCGCCGGCGCTAGCCGCGGAACAGGCGCCGGCGGGCGAGGGCACCGTCGCCCCTCTGTACCGGCTGATCGACGCGACCCCGCTGATTGCCTCGCGCTGGCAGACGCCGGCTGCCGGCCTGCGGCTGCAAGGCGCCGCCTGGATCGCCCCGCGCCATGAACTGCTGCTGAGCACGGCGCCGTTGACCGGCGCCGACTACGCGCGCTCGCTGGAAGGTGTTTCGTTTGCCACGCTTTCGGCTGCGCCGACATGGCGGCTCGACCCCTATCGCGCGACCTATCGATATACCTTCCTCGAGCAGCGCGACTGGCAGTGGAAGGTGGGCGTGACCGCCAACCTGCGCGCGTTGGGAGAAGGACTGCGTCCCGGGCTGACACTGGGTCAGCGCCTGCGCCTCGGCGGTCTGCCGCAGGTGCACCTGGCCGGCGAGGGCCGACTCGCCGACAAGTGGCGGCTCGCCTTCGACGCCGACAGCCCCACGACGCTGCGCGGCCGCGCGCTCGATCTCGGACTGCGGGTCAGCTATGCGCTGAGCCCCAGTTTTTTGCTCTATGGCGGCTATCGCTTGAGCGATCCGGCGGCCGAGGGTGACGACGCTTACGCCGGCGGGCTCGCCAACAGCGCCAACGTCGGCATGCGGCTGCGCTTCTGACGGCGTTGATCTGCGGCAAACTGGCGGCTTGCCGCACCGGGACCGATTCGGCTACAGTTCGCCGGCGCGCGCACCTTGCCGACCGCGCCCGACTGAAATGACCGCTGTGCGCTTCTACTTCTTTTACTTTTTCGCCTTTTTCCGGCCTTTGGCGGAAAGAGTCGATCGGCGCGCGTAGCAACACCGGATTCGACACCAACCGCCAGGCCCGAGACCTGGCGGTTTTTTTTTGCCGGGGCGGGCCAAACGACCACAAAGAGGCCCCGATGGACGGAGCAAGAACGATGAAGTTCATGACCGACGATCTGCGGATCAAGGAGATCAAGGAACTGGCGCCCCCGGCGCACCTACTGCGCGAGTTTCCGTGCGGGGAGGCCGCATCGCAGACCGTCTACGAGGCACGAAACGCGATCCACCGCATCCTGCACGGCATGGACGACCGGCTGATCGTCGTGATCGGGCCGTGCTCGATCCACGACCCGAAGGCCGCGCTCGAGTACGCGCGCCGGCTGGTGGCCGAACGCAAGCGGCTGGCGGCCGACCT
>JBBIJJ010000252.1:0-4960 GCA_037446035.1 Burkholderiales bacterium | reverse complement strand
AGCGCTGGGCAGCCGACATCGCGGGCCGATTGAAAAAGCACCTGCGCTTCGAAGGCAAGATCTTCGTCGAGCCCGATCCGGATGCGGTCGATCATCGCTTCGACACGATCAAAGGCATCCTGCGCGCGGCCGGCGTGCAGGACGTTTCGCAGCTCGCGACGCTGCGCATCGACCGCCGCACGGTGATCCCGCCCAACATGCTGCTGATCGCGCCGCGCAAGGTGAGCGTGCCGCCGATCGACTGGGGCATGGTCGCCGGCACGATCGCGACCGCTGAGGTCGGCAGTGCCGTGCTCGCGACTGCGGCGGCGCTGCCCAATCGCAACAGCCGCGCGGTACTGAGCAAGGCGGCCGGTGCGTCCGCTGCGAGCAACACGAACGTCGCGCGCGCGCCGATCGAACCGCGCGCCGAGATCGCGCCGCGGCTTGCGAGCGCGGCGCGCTCGGCTGCGCCGCCGGCCGCGCTCGGCGCGATGGCGAGCGCGTTGCGCTCGACGACGGGCCTGCGCCGCATCGCCGCGCTCGACCGGCCGACGCTGCGCGAGATCGTGCGGCCGGCGCGCGGCATCGAGATCGTCGACCCCGATCTGCTGCCCGCGCTCGAAGGCGATCGCCCGGCCGACTGGCCGGCGCAGTCGACGCCGATCTACTCGCTGCTGTCGCTGGTGACGATCCCGATCAACACCTCGGTGATCATCGCCGGCACGCTCGATCTGACCAACCAGCAGCTCGTCATCGAGCCGAGCGTCGAAACGCTGTACATCATCGCCGAGGAGATCGTCGGCGCGCCCGACGCCGCCATCACGTGGCGGCGGCCGGGCGGATCGACGCCCGCGATGGCCGACGATCCGGCCAAGGACGGCCGCTCGTACTCGGGCGTGCACACGCCCGACGGTTCGCGCAACGGGCTGCGCGGCGGCGACGGACTCGACGGCGCACCGGGACTGCCGGGCGCGGGCGGCGTCGATGCGCCGAACCTCGAGATCTGGGCCAAGCGGCTGACCGCGATGCCCGACATCGATCTGAACGGCGAAAACGGCATCAAGGGCGGACGCGGGCAGCGCGGCGGGCGCGGCGGCAACGGCGCGCGCGGCGCCGGCGGCGAATGGTGGTGGTTCTTCGGCGTGCACTGCTGGAAGAGCCCGGGCCACGGCGGCAACGGCGGCGACGGCGGCGACGGCGGCCGCGGCGGTCCCGGCGGCGACGGTGGCCGCGGCGGCAATGTCGCGATCGGCGTGCTCGAAGGCACGCTCGCGACGACGGTCACCGCGCGCGCGTTCAAGATCGCCAATCAGGGCGGGCAGCCAGGGCGCGGCAGCGACGGCGGAACCGGCGGTATGGGCGGCGCCGGCGGCACGCACGGCAACGACTACGTCGACGGCGAAGAAGTGTGCGGCGACGGCGTCGACGGTGCGCGCGGCGCGCAAGGCCAGCCCGGCGCCGCCGGTCCCGACGGCCGCGCCGGACAGAGCGGCACGCTGAGCTTCTTCGAGTTCACCGAAGAAAGCTGGAACGAGCAATTGACGCGGCCTTGGCTGTACGAGCTGACCCCCGTGCAGGCCTTCCCCGGCAACACGCTCAACATCACCGGCACGCGCTTCGCGGACACCGATCGCGTCGTGCTCGACAGCTTCACGCTGACGCCGACGATCCTCGCCGACGAAAGCCTGTCGGTCACGATTCCTTCGACGATCACCGGCGGCGAGAAGGAAGTCTTCGTCCGCCGCTTCGACGGCACCGAAAGCAACCGGCTGCGGCTGTGGATCAAGCCGCAGCTCGACGCGATCGGCGCCGCGCCGGTGCCGGGCAGCACGATGACGCTCGCCGGCCGCGCCTTCCTGGCCGGCGCGAGCGTCAGCTACGACGGCGCGGCGATTCCCGCGACCGACGTGACGCGCACGTCGCTGAAGTTCACCGTGCCGAACACGGGCACCGGCGACAGCGCGGAGCGCAACGTCTCGATCGCCGTGCGCAATCCCGACGGTCTCGTCAGCAACGCACGCACGATCACGATCCCGCGCATCGTCGACTCGGGGTTCAAGGTCGACGTGCACGGCCTGTCGTTCCCGAACTTCGACGTCGGCGCGCCGTCCTGGGCAACGTTCGAGGACACCTTTGGCGCGTTCGAAGTCTGGCACGAACTGCTCGACCCGGTGTTCGGCCATCCGGTGCTCACCACCGCCTTCTACATCTTCTACGAGCACTTCCTGAAAGGCGAGGGCGCGGGCGGACTGGCGACCGGCTTCTGCACTTCGCTGTCGGCCAAGGTGCTCGACGAGTTCTGGACCGGCAGCACCGACACCTTCACGCGCATCAGCCTGACCGACGCGCTGCGCCGCGATCTCACGGCGATCCACGGCCGGCTGCTGAGCCGCGAGTCGCTGATCGACTTCCACGACCAGGGCCGCAACGGCACCGCCAACGTCGCGACGAGCTTCCGGCGCATCGAGCAGAACCTGCGCGACGGCGGCGACCGCGAGTCGTGCCTGATGCTGTTCTTCGTGCCGAGCGGTGCGGCCTGGGACGGCGGCTACTTCGACAAGCTGGGCGACAGCCACTGCATCGTTCCGTACCGGATCGTCTACCCGGTCGGCCACGACGGCATGTCGATCGCGGGCGTGAAGCTTTTTTGCTGGGACTGCAACCACCCGTTCGCGACGACCGACGATGCGGCGTCGAACTGCCGGCTCGAATTCCGGCTGACCGACAATGAAGTGCGCTTCGACTACTTCGACGGCGGTACGACACCGCGCTTCCGCAGCGAAGACGGCATCACGCTGGCGACGATGAGCAACGGCAAGTACCTGCTGTCGGACCACGATATGCCGTTTTCGGGGCCGCTCGGGCTGACGACCTTCGTGATCGACTTCCTGCTGTCGCCGGCCGATCTGCTGGTCGAGAACGAAGCGGGCCAGCGCACGGGGCTGCAGGGTGCATCGATCGTCGCCGAGATCCCCGACAGCCATCCGTGCTACCTCGTCAAGGGCGCCTACCTGCTGCCGCAGAACGAAGCGCTCACGCGGCGCATCACCGGCAACGCGGCCGGCAACTACACGTACCACTCGATCGCGCCGAACGGCGTCTCGATCTCGCTCGAAGGCGTGGCGACCGCCGCCGGGCAGGTCGACGTGCTCGCCGCCAACGCCGACGGCACCAGCATCCGCTTTACGCCCGCTGCCGCCAAGAGCTTCACGCTGAACCTCGCGCGCGAGGTCGCGGGTCAGGCGCGCGCGGTGACGATCACCGGCGTGGGCGGCGGCCCCGCGAGCGCGATGGACCTGAATCTGAGCCCCGATCTTTCGGTCGTGCGCGTCGGCAACACCGACGCCAACCGCACGGTAGACGTCCAGGTCGGCCAGATCGTCAAGGAGACCGGCGTCAATGCGAAACTGAACCGCAACGGCGTGGCGCTGCCGACCGCGCACGACCTGGTCGTCACCGTGACCGACTGGGACGACCTGGCGCTGACGGTGCGGGCGTTGCCGTTCGAGTGAGCAGGCGTCCCGGTGCACAGTGGGGGTGCAGCGCGGGTTCCTTCGAACGGCCTGAGGTGCGCTCGCGGTAGCGCGTTGTGTCCGGACCGATAACGGACTAAATTCGGTCGCACCTTCTAAGACCGAGCAGCCATGAAGTACTCGACCCGGATCAAGCCGATCAGCTACCTGAAAGCCAATGCCGCCGACGTCATTCGGGAGCTCGGCGAAGGCGCCGGGCCGCTGGTAATCACCCAGAACGGCGAGGCCAAGGCTGTGCTGCAGGACGTCGCCTCGTTCGAGCAGACGCAGGAGACGCTGGCGCTGCTGAAGATCCTGGCGCTCGGGAATCGGCAGATCGAGGAAGGCCGGGTGGTACCGGCTGGTCAGGCGATCCGTGGCTTGCGCGCCAAGGTCGCCGGCCGCAGGGCGGCCGCCTGATGCGCTTCGACGTCTTCCTCACCGAAGACGCCGCACGCGACCTCGAAGAGCTGCACGCCTACGTGGCGGAACACGACTCGCCAGCAAAGGCCGACCATGTGCTCGAGCGGATCGAGGACGTGATCGAACGACTGTCAAGATTTCCGCAACGCGGCTCGCATCCAAGGGAGTTGCTTGCTCTAGGCATCCGTGAATACCGCCAGGTTTCCTTCAAGCCGTACACGGTGATCTATCGCGTTCTCGGCAAGCGCGTCTACGTCTATGTGATCGCGGACGGACGGCGGGACATGCAGAGTCTGCTTGCGAGGCGGCTGCTCGGCGTATGAAGTCGCGTTCACGACGCTCGGCGGCGCGTACGCGGGCGGTGTGATGTCCGTGCCGCTCGACTAACGTGCAATCGGTTCTGATGTCGGCCTCGAACCGGTATCTCGAAGTGCACTTCTCTCTGCTGGTTGCTGATGGGGGCGCTGCGCTTGCTGTCCGGTCGGCACCGATGACTGAAGCGGGGCGCGCGCCTTGATTAGCTTATAGACCATTCGCCAACTTGTCGCGCGAGGGGCTCGGATGTTCCTGTTTGTGCTGTTGCCGAAGCAAATTGCGTAGAAGCCTCGGCTCCGCAGCTTCTTGAGATTCTCCGGGCTATCTTCGACGTAGATGTTCGCCCCAACTTGGTCCTTGTCCTTCATGAAACAGAGGTCCCAGTAGGGGATGCCGTGATGGTCGAGCCATCGAATCGTCTGCTTTACTGACTCTTCGTGGAAGAACTGGATGAAGAGCCGGTGCGTGATGATTCGAATTCGGTATCCCTCGGCAGAAAGAAGCCGGAGGTAACGCCGCGCCCCTTTGATCATCGGCACAGTCGTGAACAAGTCGCGTTGCGTCACCGCAAAGCGATGAAGGCTCTCATATTCATCGGTGCTGCGGATGCCCCACTCGCGCAGCCCATAGGAAACGTCTTTAGGGAGCTTGTTGAGGGGTACCTCAAACCACTCGGCCGCGATCTCTCGCATACGCGCGTAGAAGTCCGCGCATACGCCGTCAAGATC
>JBBIJJ010000251.1:0-5021 GCA_037446035.1 Burkholderiales bacterium | reverse complement strand
GGATCCGCGCCCTCCGTATGGGCGGATCACATCGATGATCGTCGTCCAGGGGCCGCCGGCGCATAGGCGGGAAAAGACCGCCACTCCCGGCGTTCATCCGGTCATGGCGGCGCGGTGACGGTTTACCGCCGCGATGCCGCGCCGCACGTCCGGATGCCGCGAAGGCGCTTCAGCGCCCACGCATCAGCGGGGCAGGGAAACGCGGGCTGGCATGCGTCGCGGCCGGCGGCATCCGCTACCGCAACTCCGGCGGCAGCGTGCCGGCCGCCTTGCGGCGTTCGTACTCGGCGTCGAGTTCCGCATCGGTCTTGTAGTGCGGCACCTTGAACAGGTACCGCTTGTAATTCTGGATCCGGTGCGGGACGTCCTTGGCCTCTTCTTCCCAGTACCTGTCGCCGAGCGCGACGTTGTTTCTCGCATCGAGCAGCCAGCCACGCCTGGAGCGTTCGCTGCCGAACAGGTACAGCCGCCCCTCGTAGATCGTGAACACCTCGGCGCCGATGTTGGCCTTCAGCGCGTACGGCGCACCGCTGGCGCAGAAGCCGGCGTACGCGGGTTCGTAACGCGCCGGGCTCCGCAGGAACTCCGCACGATGCTCGGTCGAGTCGAAACGGTAGGTGACGCCGTTGTAGTCGGCTTTGATGTCGGGGCGCCCCTTGACGGGCTTGCCCTGCGTGAAGTGGGCGACCGGATCATTGCCGCGCAGCATCAGTTTGGCGTCGGCCCCGTCGCCGACGGTGTTTTGCACGGTGCCGCAGCCGGCGAGCAACATGGTCGCGCCGATCAGGATCAGACCAGGCGAACGCATCAAGGCTGTCCGGTTGCTCGTCCGCGGCGCTGCAAGATGCCGACGCGCGGATGGCGATCGGTTGCTCTCTCGACAACGACCCAATGTGTCGGCATCCCAGCCTGCGAGTGCGTCTTGCTCTCGCGGCCCCCGTATTGTCATCCCGAGCCGTGCGAGGGATCTCGGCGCTTCGCGCGGGACTGATTCCTCGCCTTCTACTCGGAGCGACACGGATGTCCGCCTTGCCGTGACAGCAGTACCTCGTCCGGAATGTCAGTGGTGTTTGGTTCCGCGTGACGGCGGGGATTGCTTCGGACTGACCACGGGCAAGGGACCCGGATGCCGGGCGGCTGGCACGTGTCACGACGATCGTAGTGCTCACCCGGCGGCCATCTTCGCCGCCATCGCGTTGCCTGCGCGCGCAAAGGCCTTGCGGCCGAGCACGCCGCTGATCCACTGGCCGATGGCGACGACTTTCGCCAGATCGATGCCGGTGTCGATGCCGAGGCCGTGCAGCATGTACAGCGCGTCCTCGGTGGCGACGTTGCCAGTCGCACCTTTGGCATACGGACAACCGCCGAGCCCGGCGACACTGGTGTCGAAGGTCGCGATGCCCATCTCCAGGCACGCGTAGATGTTGGCGAGCGCCTGACCGTAAGTGTCGTGGAAGTGGCCCGATACGTCGGCGATGTCGTAGACGCCGAGCGCGGCTTGCATCGCCGCCTGGGTCGCGCGCGGGGTGCCGACGCCGATCGTGTCCGCCACGCCCACGTGCTGCACCCCGATGTCCTTCATCAGCCGGGCCACACGCGCGACCGCCTCCGGCCTGACCTCGCCCTGATAGGGGCAGCCGAGCGCGCAAGAGATCGCGCCACGCACGCGCATGCCGTGCTCGCGGGCCGCCTGCACGACCGGGCGGAAACGCTCGATCGACTCGGCGATCGAGCAATTGATGTTCCTTTGCGAAAACGCCTCGCTCGCCGCGCCGAAGACGACCACTTCGTCGGCTTTCGCCGCCAGCGCACCTTCGAACCCTTTCATGTTCGGCACCAGCACCGAGTACACGACGCCGGGCCTGCGTCGGATGCGCGCCATCACGGAGGCCGCGTCGGCCATCTGCGGCACCCATTTCGGTGAAACGAAGGAGGTGACTTCGATCGCGCCGAAGCCGGCGTCGGTCAGGCGGTCGACCAGCTCGACCTTCACGTCGGCCGGGATCGTCTGCGCCTCGTTCTGCAGCCCGTCGCGCGGGCCTACTTCGACGATGCGAACGCGCGAGGGAAGCAAGCTCATGGCGTTGATCTCGTGAGCGTTGATCTCGTGAATCGACGCGCCGATGTTACTCGGGCGACGACGGCGCGAAGACTTCCGGCGCGAGCTGCTGGCGCGCTGCGCCTGCGGCGATGCCGGGTGCGCTCGCCCACGCGGCCGAATCCGGGTCGCCCGTGTCGCCGCCGCCGGCGACGGCGCGCACGTGCGCTCGCCGCTGGTCGGTTCGTCGACGCCCTGTGCTAGCCCGGATATTTCACGAGGTCGCCCCCGAATGCGTCGTTTTGGCAGCTTCGTCGAGCACTTGCAACGAGCGCGGCGCGCAGCGATCTGGCGCGCCGGGGCTACGCGGGCTTGCGCGGCGTCTGCGCGGTCATCTTGCGCTCAACTGCTTGCGCGTGCCTGCGGGCACGCGACTGCGGCCGTCTCGCGCAACCTGCCGCGCGCATCCGCTCGCGCAATTCCCGCGTCCCTCGTGAAATATCTGGGCTAGCGCTGTGCGCTGTCCGGGGGCCTGCGGATGACGTGATCGCTCGGACCTCGTTGCTGCGATGGCGGGGCGAGCGCGGCGAAGCGAAACGCCGGGGCCGCCCCAGCCTTGGCCTCGATCGGGACAGTGGTGACGGGCTAAGTTAGTCCACGCTTCTCAGAAGTAGGTCGCTACGTAGGGCAGAAAACGGTCTACCCAAATGCCGGGAAATGTTCCCTTCCATTGGTCCCATGGTTTTGCCATAGTCGGGGGGCACTGGTCGCGCGCCTGCGGCGCGCTGCGACGCCCATGAAGACGAGGGGAAGAACCATGTTGAAGCTTTCACGACTCCTGTGCGCGGTCGCGCTCGGCGCGCTGTTGGCGGCGTGCGGCGGCGGCAGCACGAACAACGACGCGGCTGCGACCGATCAGGTCGCCGTCAGCGGCACGATCACGGGCTTGGGCGCGGCCGCCATCGACGGTGTCACCTACGACGACAGCCAGGCAGTCGTCGCGCTCGATGTCGATCCGCGCGCCGAGACGCCGGCCACGCTGGCGGACCTGAAGGTCGGTGTGCAGGTCGAAGCCACGGTCGAGGCCGGCAAGCTCGCCAAGGTGTTCGTGCGCGCCACCGCCGTCGGTCCGGTGGAATCGATCGATCTGGCCGCGAGCACGTTCAAGGTCGTCGGGCAGACGGTGAAAGTCATCGCCAGCGGCGACGGCATGACGATGTTCGAGGGCGTCACCGGTCTGGCCGGGCTGCGCGTCGGCGACTGGGTCGAGGTGCACGGCACGATCGACGCCGACAGGAACATCGTCGCCACGCGCGTCGAAGTCGAAAGCCCCGCCGGCGAGATCAGGGTGCGTGCCGGCGGCATCGCGACGAACGTCGACGACACGGCCAAGACCTTCAAGCTCGGCGAGCTCACGGTCGACTACAAGGACGCAGTGATCAAGCCCGACGGCGCGAAGATCGAAAACGACGTGCTGGTCTTCGTCTACAGCGATCGACTGCCGGTCGGCAACACGCTGACGGCCAAAGCGGTGCGCGTGGCCAAGCCGTCGCTCGTTGGCCGGCGCTTCGTCGTCGGCGGGCTGGTCACCGACGCCAGCGCCGACGGCAAGACGTTCAAGGTCAACGGCATCGCGGTGGATGCGAGCGCCGCCGAGCTGAAGGGCGGCCAGAACCCGACCTTCGCCGACATCAGGAACATGGCGCTGGTGCGCGTCGAAGGCACACTGGCGGGAAGCGGCGGCGCGGTGACGCTCAAGGCCGCGCGCGTGTGGATCATTCCGGCCTCCGAGCAGCGGCGAATCGTGCTCGCGGGTCAGGTCACCGATTTCGTCTCGGCGGCGAGCTTCCGGGTGCGTGGCACGCCGGTCAACGCCGACACGGCCACGTTCAGGAACGGCGGCAAGGACGACCTGAAGGATGGCGCGTTCGTGCTGGTCAAGGGCCGCATCGACGGCGACGTGGTGCGCGCCGACGAGGTGATCTTCGGCGTGCCGCCGAAGGACGTCGCGTTCCGGCTGCTCGGTGTCGTCAAGGACTTCGATGCGGCGGCGCGGACCTTCACGCTGCTCGGCATCCCGATGAAGCTGGCCGACGGCGCGACGTTCGAGGGCGGCACGCTGGCCGAGTTCGGCAACGGCGACCTGATCGAAGTCAGGGGTGCGTTCGACGGCACCGCGTTCGTCGTGACCGCGGTCCGGTTCGTCAGCGGCATGCCGCCGGCGATCTTCGCCGAAGGTGTGATCGCCAACGTGACCGCGACGAGCTTCGAGCTCAATGGCGCGACGTTCAAGCGGGTGCCGACCACACGGATCGTCAACGGCCCGCTGGCCAACGGGCAGCACGTCGAAGTGGTTGCGCACTGGGTCGGCGGCGAGGTCGTCGCCGACCGCGTCGAAGTGCAGACACCCGGCGCGTTCGCGCGACTGCTGGGGCCGATCAGCGATTTCGTGTCGAAGGCGAACTTCAAGGTGCTCGGCGTCACGGTCGATGCGAGCGCGGCGATGTTCGAAGGCGGCACCGAAGCGGATCTCGCCAACGGTCGATTCGTGCGTGTGATCGGCGCGCTCGATGCCGGAACGGTCAGGGCCACCAGCGTCAAGATCCTGCGCTGACGGCCCAAGCCGTCCGATCCCGACGCCGCGGCGCGTCGCCGCGCCGCGGCGTGTGGGCGCCTTCAACCCGGATATTTCACGAGGGGCGCGGGGATTGCGCGGATGCATGCGGGATGCGGATTGCGCGAGACGGCCACAGCCAAGGCCCGCAGGCCCTGGCGAGGAGTTGAGCGCAAGCCCGCGCCCGCAGGCGCCGTGCAAACCCGCGCAGCCCCGGCGCTACAAACTGGATCGACACACCTGGGGGCCGGAAGTGCCGATTCACCGAGACGGAGCCTGCACATACGGGGGCGACCTCGTGAAATATCCGGGTCAACCCCCTCGCGCAAGGCGGCAGAGGGATCTTAAAGCGCGACCGAAGCTCAATAC
>JBBIJJ010000250.1:0-5065 GCA_037446035.1 Burkholderiales bacterium | reverse complement strand
TAGGGTAAAAGGAGCTCTTGCGACACGCGGGGGTTGCGGGGAACGCGGACGGGATGCTCGAGTCCTTACTCCGCGCTGTCTGCGTCTCTGTGGCGAATCCCGCTGCTTTCGAAAGCCGTGATTTGAACCGCCGAGACACGCAAAATAATGGGCGAGACGGACGGTACCGTTCCGAGCTCGCCGTGCCGAGCGGCGTGCACCACCATCCGGGCGTTCGCTACGGTGCGTTCATGCCGCGCGTCATCGCCGCGCCGGATCTCAAACGGGCGACACGCACGCCGGCGCGCTCGGCCGCATCCGGAACCTGCGCCGCATGACCACGGTGCTCGTCGTCGGCGCCTCGCGCGGGATCGGCTACGAGTTCGCGCGCCAGTACGCGGCCGACGGCGCGCGCGTGATCGCCACGCACCGAAGGCCGCAGGACGGCGAGCGGCTGCGTGCACTCGGCGCGCGTCCGCTCGCGCTCGACGTCCTGGATCCCGCGGCAGTCGCGGAGTTCGACGCATGGCCCGGCGCCGACCGCATCGACGTGGCGATCCTCGCCGCCGGCGTCTACGGGCCGCGAACCGCGGGGCTGGAGCCGCCCGCGCCCGCCGACTTCGACGCGGTGATGCACGTGAACGTGCGCGCGCCGATGCTGCTGATCCCGGCGCTGGCGCCGCGGTTGGTCGCCGCGCGCGGCAAGCTCGCGGTGCTGTCGAGCCGCATGGGCGCGACCGGAACGATGAGCCACGCCAGCGGCTGGCTGTACCGCGCGAGCAAGGCCGCACTGAACAACGTGCTGAAGAGCGCGAGCCTCGTGCTGGGGCCGCAGGGGGTGATCTGCATGGCGTTTCACCCGGGCTGGGTGCGCACCGACATGGGCGGCCCGGAGGCCGAGCTGGATGCGGCCGAGAGCGTGACCCGCATGCGGTACGTGATCGCCGCCGCAAACGACTCGCACAACGGTAAATTCCTTAACTTCAACGGCGAGCAGCTTTCCTGGTAGTGCCGACGCGCCGATGGCCAAGCGACTGATCTCGTCCGGTTCGGCCTTCGAGGCCGTGGCCGGCTACAGCCGCGCGGTCGTCGACGGCGATTACGTGCACGTCGCCGGCACGACCGGCTTCGACTACGCACAGATGCGTATCGACGAAGACCCGATCGCGCAGTGCCGGCAGTGTTTCCGCAACATCGCCGCCGCGCTCGCGCAGGCCGGCTGCACGCTCGACGACGTGGTGCGCGTGCGCTATTACCTGACCGACGTCGCGCTGTTCGAACCGCTCGCGCCGGTTTTCGGCGAATATCTGGGGCGTGCCCGGCCCGCGGCGACCGCAATCGTGTGCGGGCTGGTCGACGCGCGCATGAAGATCGAGATCGAAGTCACGGCCAGGCTGGCGCAATGAACCGCAGGTACGACGACGGGCTGGACGAGGAGGACGATCGGCCGCGGCGTGCGCCGGCCACGCGCATCGAGACGGCGCCCGAAGAGCCGTCGGAAGGCCTTATCTCGCGGCTGGTGTCGTCGGTCCAGTGGATCACGATCCCGCTGTTCGCAGCGCTCGTCTTCGGCATCTGCGCGATGCTGGCCGCCAGCACGGTCGGCTGGGCGCTGCGCCGCTTCGCCGAGGAAAGCGGCGTGAACCCCCTGATCTTCGTCGCGGTGCCGGGACTGTTCGCGGTCATGTTCGCGTTGATCGTGTACCAGAACGCCGACAAGCGGATCACGCGCATCAGCCAGTCGATCTCGCGCGGCATCCTGGTCGCGCTGCTGACCTGGATTTCGTTCTCCGCGCTCGCGACCTGGGCCTGGGGTCCGACCGATTTCATGCCCTACTTTTCCAACGTGCTGCTGCTGTCGGGCATCATCGGCGGCGGCCCGATGCTGGCCGCCGCGCTGGTGGCCGGCTGGCTGGTCGGCTGGCTGATCAAGCAGCGCAAGCTCGGCTGGATCATGCAGGACTGAGCGATGTTGAAAGAAGAGCATCGGCTGCTGCGCGACACGCTGCGCGAGTTCGCGCAGGCGCGGCTCGCACCGTTTGCCGCGGAATGGGACCGCAGGCACTTGTTCCCGCAGGATGTGCTGCACGAGCTGGCGCAGCTCGGCGCCTTCGGCATCGCGGTGCCGGAGGAGTGGGGCGGCGCCGGCATGGACTACACGGCGCTCGCGATCGCGCTCGAGGAGATCGCCGCCGGCGACGGCGGCGTGTCCACGATCATCAGCGTGAACAACTGCCCCGTGTGCGCGATCCTGATGGGCTACGCCTCTACCGAGCAGAAGGAGCGCTTCCTCAAGCCGCTCGCCGCGGGCCGCGCGCTCGGCGCGTTCTGCCTGACCGAGCCGCACGTCGGCAGCGACGCCGCGGCGCTGAAGACCACGGCCGCGCGCGACGGCGACCACTACGTGCTCAACGGCGTCAAGCAGTTCATCACCTCGGGCAAGAACGCCGACTATGCGATGGTCGTCGCGGTCACCGACCGCGCGGCCGGCAAGCGCGGCATGAGCATGTTCGTCGTGCCGACCGAAACGCCCGGCTACGTCGTGGCACGGCTGGAAGAGAAGATGGGCCAGCGCTCGTCGGATACCGCGCAGATCGTCTTCGACAACTGCCGCGTGCCGGCCGCCAACCTGATCGGCGAAGAAGGCGAGGGCTACAAGATCGCGCTGTCGAGCCTCGAAGGCGGCCGCATCGGCATCGCCGCGCAGTCGGTCGGCATGGCGCGCGCGGCGTTCGAAGCGGCGTTGAAGTACGCGAAGGAGCGCACCTCGTTCGGCCGGCCGATCTTCGAGCACCAGGCGGTGAACTTCCGGCTGGCCGACATGGCAACCCAGATCGAGGCCGCGCGCAGCCTCGTGCTGCATGCGGCCGCGCTGCGCGACGCCGGTCAACCGTGCCTGAAGGAAGCGGCGATGGCCAAGCTGTTCGCCTCCGAAATGGCCGAGCGCGTGTGTTCCGATGCGATCCAGATTCACGGCGGCTACGGCTACGTCAGCGACTTTTCGGTCGAGCGCATCTACCGCGACGTGCGGGTGTGCCAGATCTACGAAGGCACCAGCGACATCCAGCGCATGCTGATCGGGCGGGCGTTGGCTTAAGAAGTCCCGTGCCCGTGCGCGACGCCGAGAAATCCCCCCGCGCACTGCGTGCGCGGCCCCTTTTACGAAAGGGGGCTCAGGTCACTCAACGCGACGCATCGACCCAAGGCGATACACCAAGCCCCCCTTTTCGACAGGGGGGTGAGGCGTGAGCCTGCGGGTCATCGTGGCGGGGGCGACGGGCTGGGCGGGATCGGCGCTGGCGCGGGGGATCGCGAGGTGTGACGACTTAAAGCTCGTCGCTGCCGTCTCGCGCAGCCACGCAGGATTGCACCTTGGCGACGTGCTGGGCGAGCCCAGGCTCGATGCGCCGATCGAATCGAGCGCGGCGGCGGCGCTGGCGGCCGGATGCGACGTCTTCGTCGAGTACACGAAGCCCGACATCGCCAAAGACAACGTGTTGGCTGCGCTCGCGGCCGGTGCGCACGTGGTCGTCGGCACCTCGGGTCTGACCGACGACGACTACACGCAGATCGATGCTGCCGCGCGCGAGCGCGGGCGCGGCGTGCTCGCCTGCGGCAACTTCGCGATCACCGCGGTGCTGGCGATGAAGTTCGCCGAGATCGCCGCGCGCTACGTCGATCGTTTCGAGGTGATCGACTACGCGCACGCCGGCAAGGTCGACGCGCCGAGCGGCACCGCGCGCGAGCTGGCGCACCGGCTCGGCCGCGTGCGGCCGCCCAAGCTCGACGTGCCGCTCGACGCGGTGCGCGGTCCGCGCGAAACGCGCGGCGCCACGTTCGGCGGCGTGCAGGTCCACTCGGTGCGCGTGCCGGGCTACGTGCTGTCGGTCGAGGCGATCTTCGGCGCGCCGGGCCAGCGGCTGCACATCCGGCACGACGCCGGCGAAAGCGCCGAGCCGTACGTCGACGGCGCACTGCTCGCGATCCGCGAAGTCGGCAAACTGCTCGGCGTGCAGCGCGGACTCGACTCGGTGATGACATGGTGATCGCAGGTCCCGCGCCGACCGAACGCTTCACCGACCGCGCGGCGAGCTACGCCCGCGCACGGCCCGGCTATCCGGACGCGATCGCGCCGCTGCTTGCGCGCGCGCTCGCGCTGCCCGCCGGCGCCGTCGTCGCCGATCTGGGCAGCGGCACGGGGCTGTCGTGCGAACCATTCCTGCGCGCGGGATTCGAGGTGATCGGGGTCGAGCCGAACGACGCGATGCGCGCCGCCGGCGACCGGCAGCTCGCCGCGTATCCGCGCTTTCGCAGCGTGGCGGGCACCGCGGAGGCGACCACGTTGCCGGACGCGAGCGTCGATCTGGTCATCGCCGCGCAGGCGTTCCACTGGTTCGACGTACTGCGCGCACGCAGCGAAGCGCTGCGCATCCTCAAGCGCCCGGCGCGCGCCGCGCTGATCTGGAACGACCGCAACGCCACCGGCTCGCCGTTCGCCGAAGGCTACGAACAACTGCTACTCGATTTCGGCATCGACTACGCGAAGATCAAGCACCGCCACGCACACGAGGAATCGGTGACCCAGTTCTTCGGCGGCCCCGTCTGGCGCGAGCAGCGCTTCGCGAACCCGACCGAACTCGACTGGGAGACGCTGGTCGAGCGGTTGAATTCCGCCTCGTACGTACCGCAGCCCGACGCGCCGACGTACGCGCCGATGCTCGCGCGGCTGCGCGCGCTGTTCGACGCCGGCCAGAAAGATGGCCGCATCGTGATGACGTACGACACGCGCGTGTTTTTCGGTGCGATGCGGCGGCCGACGACCTGACGTCGTAGCGACTTCCTTGGCCGGCGACGGCTTTGCATGGCATGCGGCGTGGCGTGCCTAACCCGACGGGCTACACGCGAGCGGCCACGCCGCACGGACATGCCATAGCATCTTCGTACGACATCGCACTGCAGTTCAGCCTGTTGATGATTACTGAACCGTGTGATACCACCGGCGTGCGAATTTTTTCGGCTCCGAACGCACCGGTTCCGTCATCCCGAGCGCACGCGAGGGATCTCAAGCTTTCGGACAGCTTCTGAG
>JBBIJJ010000249.1:0-5115 GCA_037446035.1 Burkholderiales bacterium | reverse complement strand
TCAGCGCAGCGCGTAGTCCGCCGCGACGCCGGCGAACACCGCCAGACCGACCCACTGGTTGTGGCGGAACGCACGGAAACAGTCTTCGCGGGTGCGCGTGCGGATCAGCGCGTAGTGATACAGGACGCAGGCGAGCGCCGCCCCCCAACCGAGGTAATACGGCCAGCGCGCCTGGATGACGCTGCCGACGACCAGCAGCAGCGCGAGGTACGCGCCGTAGCAGAACATCACCGCGGCCACATCGGCGCGGCCGAACAGGATCGCCGAGGATCGGACACCGATGCGGATGTCGTCGTCGCGGTCGACCATCGCATACTCGGTGTCGTAGGCAACCACCCAGAACAGGTTGGCGGTGAACAGCCACCAGCCGATCGGCGGAACGAGCCCCAGCGCCGCGGCGAAGGCCATCGGAATGCCGAATGAAAAGGCGATCGCCAGATACGCCTGCGGCAGCGGGAAAAACCGCTTGAAGAACGGATAGGTCGTCGCCACGATCACGCCGACGACGGCCAACCAGAACGTCAGCGCATTCAAGGGAATCAGCAGCAACGCGGCGAGCAGCAGCAGCACGACCGCGACTGCGACCGCCTCCAGCGGCGACACCAGGCCGCTGGAGACCACCCGGTCGGCCGTGCGCTTGACGTGGCCGTCGAAGTCGCGATCCGCCACATCGTTGATCGCGCAGCCGGCCGAGCGCGTCAAGAAGGTGCCGAGCACGAAGATGCCGAGCAGCAGCGCCGGCGGCCGGCCGTCGGTGGCGATCCACAGCGCCGTCAGCGTCGGCCACAGCAGCAGCAGCGTGCCGACCGGCCGGTCGATCCGCACCAGGCGGCCGTACAGTTGCAGGCGGGCGGCGATTGACATGGTGCAAGGCGCGGGCCGAAGGGCTTTGCGCATCCGCGTCGGCAAAGTATCGTAGCAATCCTGTCACGGCCAAGCAGAACAATACCGGCCTTTCCAGAGGAGATCCCGATGCTACGCAAAGTCCTTCCGGCGGCGCTGTTTGCCGCCTGCGCCGCCGGCGTCAGCCCGGCTGCGCTCGCGCAGACCGAAATCCAGTGGTGGCATTCGATGGGCGGTGCGCTCGGCGAGGCGCTGAACGAGCTGGCCGGCAAGTTCAACGCCAGTCAGAAGGAATACAAGGTCGTCGCCACGTACAAGGGCTCGTATGCGGAGTCGATGACGGCGGCGATCGCTGCATTCCGTGCCGGCCAGGCGCCGCACATCCTGCAGGTGTTCGAAGTCGGCACGGCGACGATGATGGCCGCCAAGGGCGCGATCAAGCCCGTGTACCAGCTGATGAAAGAGCAGGGGGTGCCGTTCGATCCGAAGGCGTACCTGCCAGCCGTCACCGGCTACTACAGCGACCCGCAGGGCAACATGCTGTCGTTCCCGTTCAACAGCTCGACGGTGATGTTCTACGTCAACAAGGATGCGTTCAAGAAGGCGGGGCTCGATCCGAACAAGGCGCCGCGCACGTGGAAGGAAGTGCTGGCTGCCGCCGACAAGCTGAAGGCGGCCGGGCAGGAGTGTGTGTACACGACCAGTTGGCCGTCGTGGAAACACATCGAGAACTTCAGCGCGTGGCACAACCTGCCGATCGGCACCAAGGAAAACGGCTTCGGCGGGCTGGACACACAGTTCACGATCAACTCGCCGGTGCACGTCAAGCACATCACGATGCTCGCCGACATGGCGAAGAAGGGGCAGTTCACCTACGCCGGCCGCACCAACCAGGGCGACGCCAAGTTCTCCAGCGGCGAATGCGCGATGTTCACGGGCAGCAGCGGCGCGCAGGCCGGCATCCGCAAGGCGGCCAAGTTCGACTGGTCGATCAACATCATCCCGTACCACGACGACGTTGCCGGCGCGCCGCAGAACTCGATCATCGGCGGCGCGTCGCTGTGGGTGATGAGCGGCCGCAAGGCCGAGGAGTACAAAGGCGTGGCGCGCTTCTTTGCCTACTTGTCACAGCCCGAAGTTCAGATGGAATGGCACATGAAGACAGGCTACGTGCCGATCACGCAGGCCGCGTACGAAATGACCAAGAAGTCGGGCTTCTACGCCAAAGACCCGGGCGCGGAGCTGGCGGTCAAGCAGCTGACGAACAAGGCGCCGACCGCCAACTCCAAGGGCCTGCGTTTCGGCAACTTCGTCCAGGGTCGCACCGTGATCGAAGAGGAACTGGAAGCGGCGTTCGCCGGCAAGAAGAGCGCGAAAGCGGCGCTCGACGACGCTGTCCGACGCGGCAACGAACTGCTGCGGCAGTTCGAGGCGGCGAACCGCTAGCGCGGCTCGCCTGCGGCGTGACGCCACGACACCCCTCCCTCACCCTCCCCGCCTAGCGGGGAGGGATTTGCGGCACTGCGCAAGCTTTGGAAAAACGCGTCGTCTTCCGCTCGGCGTGGCTACCGTACGTGCTGGTCGCGCCGCAACTGGCGATCACGATCGTCTTCTTCTTCTGGCCGGCGTCGCAGGCGATCTGGTACGCGTTCCAGCTACAGGACGCCTTCGGCCTGAGGACCCAGTTCGTCGGGCTGCAAAACTTCTATACGCTGTTCAAGGATCCGCACTATCTGCAGTCGTTTCGCGTCACCGCGATCTTCAGCCTTGCGGTAGCGGCGATCGGCATCGTTCTGTCGCTGCTGCTGGCGGTGATGGCCGACCGCGTGCTGCGCGGCGCGATGGTCTACAAGACGCTGCTGATATGGCCGTATGCGGTCGCAGCCGCGGTGGCGGGCGTGCTGTACGCGTTCATGTTCGCGCCTTCGATCGGCATCGTCACCTTCTGGCTCAAGGGCTTCGGCATTCACTGGAACTGGGTGATCGACGGCGAGCAGGCGATGCTGCTGGTGATCATCGCCGCGGTGTGGAACCAGATCAGCTACAACTTTCTCTTCTTCCTGGCCGGACTGCAGTCGATCCCGCGCTCGCTGCTTGAAGCGGCCGCGATCGACGGCGCCGGCCCGTCGCGGCGCTTCTGGACCATCGTGTTCCCGCTGCTGTCGCCGACCGCGTTTTTCCTGCTGGTGGTCAATGTGGTGTACGCGTTCTTCGGCACCTTCGGCATCATCGATGCCATCACCCAGGGCGGCCCCGCGCAGTCGACGCAGATCCTCGTGTACAAGGTCTATCACGACGGCGTCAAAGCGGCCGACCTCGGCGGTTCGTCGGCGCAGTCGGTGATCCTGATGGCCATCGTGATCGCGCTGACGGTGGTGCAGTTCCGCTTCATCGAGCGGCGCGTCCAGTACTGACCAGAGGCAACGTGGTCGAGCGCCGCCCCTGGCTGGATGTTTTCTCGCACGCCGTGCTGATCATCGGCGTGGTGGCGATCGCGTTTCCGGTCTACGTGACCTTCGTCGCCTCGACGCTGACGCTCGAAGAGATCATGTCGGTGCCGATGCCGCTGGTGCCCGGCGACCAGCTGATCGAGAACTACCGGCAGGTGCTGGTCGCCGGCACCGAGAAGGGATCGAAGGCGCCGGTGGCGACGATGCTGTTCAACAGCACCGTGGTGGCGCTGGGGATCACGATCGGCAAGATCGCCATTTCGATCATCTCGTCGTTCGCGATCGTGTACTTCCGGTTCCGGCTGCGGATGTTTTTCTTCTGGATGATCTTCGTCACGCTGATGCTGCCGGTCGAGGTGCGCATCATCCCGACGTTCCAGGTGATCGCCGACCTCGGCATGCTCAACTCGTACGCCGGACTGACGCTGCCGCTGATCGCATCGGCCACGGCGACCTTCCTGTTCCGCCAGTTCTTCCTCACCATCCCGGACGAACTGGCCGAGGCGGCGCGCATCGACGGCGCCGGTCCGATGCGCTTTTTCTGGGACGTGGTGGTGCCGCTGTCGAAGACCACGATGGCGGCGCTGTTCGTGATCCAGTTCATTTACGGCTGGAACCAGTACCTGTGGCCGCTGCTGATCACGACCGACGAGTCGATGTACACGACCGTGATCGGCATCAAGCGGATGATCGTCGGCGGCGACGCCGCCAACGAGTGGAATCTGGTGATGGCCACCGCGATGCTCGCCCTGCTGCCGCCGGCGCTGGTCGTCATCCTGATGCAGAAGTGGTTCGTCAAAGGGCTGGTGGAAACGGAAAAATAGATGGCCGCCGTCTCGATCCGCAACGTCTACAAGTCGTTCGGCAACGTCCAGGTCATTCAGGGCATCTCGATGGAGGTCCGCGACGGCGAGTTCGTCGTGATGCTCGGTCCGTCGGGCTGCGGCAAATCGACGCTGCTGCGCATGGTGGCGGGGCTCGAAACGATCACGGCGGGCGCGGTCGCGATCGGCGACCGCGTGGTCAACGACCTGGAGCCCAAGGACCGCAACATCGCGATGGTGTTCCAGAACTACGCCTTGTACCCGCACATGAGCGTGTACGACAACATGGCGTACGGGCTGAAGATTCAGCGGCGCCCGAAGGCCGACGTCGACGCGCGCGTGCAGCGCGCCGCCGAGATCCTCGAGTTGTCCAAGCTGCTCGCGCGCCGTCCGCGCGAACTGTCGGGCGGCCAGCGCCAGCGGGTGGCGATGGGCCGCGCGATCGTGCGCGAGCCGGCGGTATTCCTGTTCGACGAGCCGCTGTCGAACCTCGACGCCAAGCTGCGCGTGCAGATGAGGAGCGAGCTGCAGGCACTGCACCAGCGGCTGCGCACGACGACGCTGTACGTCACGCACGATCAGGTCGAAGCGATGACGCTCGCGCAGCGCATGCTGGTGATGAACGCCGGCCGCACCGAGCAGATCGGCGCGCCGCTCGAGGTCTACAGCAAGCCGGCGAGCACGTTCGTCGCAGGCTTCATCGGCTCGCCGCCGATGAACCTGATCCCCGGAAGACTCGTCGACGGCGGCAAGGCGCTGGCCGGCGACGGCGATATCCGCGTCGAGCTGCCCGTGCCGCACGCCGCGCTCGACGGCCGCAGCGTGCTGCTCGGCGTGCGGCCCGAGCATCTGGAAACCTGCCCGCCCGAGGCTGCCCTGCTCGGCCCCGACATCGACTTCATCGAACTGCTGGGCTCCGACTCGCTGGTCTACGGCCACCTCGGTGCCGACAAGCAGGGCGCGCGCATCGCCGCGCGGCTGCACACGTCGGTCGTCGC
>JBBIJJ010000248.1:0-5121 GCA_037446035.1 Burkholderiales bacterium | reverse complement strand
AGCGACGGCGACGTTCCTCGCTCAAGCGCTCGCCCGGATCGGCCCGATCTTGGCGCGATCATCCGCGACCCTTGTGAGAAATCCGGGTTGGGTTCAGTCGCGCTCGGCCCGCGCCCGGTTCGCTCGTGCGTCCGCGGTTGCGGGCCGCTGCCAGGCGGCGATCAGGCGCAGCAACGCCGCCAGCGCGAGCGGGCCCAGTACCGCGGCGATGCCGACGATGAGAATGATGCCGAGGTTGTCGCGCACGATCGGCACGTTGCCGAACAGATAGCCGCCGCCGACCAGCGAGACGACCCACAGCAGCGCGCCGGCGACGTTGAACAGCTGAAACCTGCGGAAGTCCATGCCCGAAGCACCTGCGACCAGGGGTGCGAACGAGCGCACGACCGGCACGAAGCGCGCGATCACGATCGTCTTGCCGCCGTGCCGCTCGTAGAAGTCGTGGGTTTTCAGCAGTGCGGCCAGATCGATCCAGCGGATCGTGCCGTCGTAGACCTTGCGGCCGAGCCAGGAACCGATCAGGTAGTTCAACGTGTTGCCGAGGATCGCCGCGATCGTGATCAGCACCATCAGCACGTACACGTCCATGTAGCCGCCCGCGGCGACCGCGCCGGCGACGAACAGCAGCGAGTCGCCCGGCAGGAACGCCATGAACACCAGCCCGGTCTCGGAGAAGAAGATCGCGAACAGCGTGATGTAGACCCATACGCCGTGCTTGCTCGCCATGGTCAGCAGGAACTGATCCATCGCGGTGAACAGGTCGCCCCAGTTGATGCCTTCCATCGGTGCCTGTGCGCAGCGTCTGTGGAGGTCCGTCCGCGATCGGCGGCAGGACGGTTCGGTGAGCCAAAGCGAAGCCGGCGGATCATACGCGAGCGATCCACCGCGACCAGTCAGGATTGCACCCGAGTCGCGCGCAAGCGGCTTCCTATAATCGCCGCATGTCCTCGCCGCCGCTTGCGCCGGTCCCGGGGCGGCGCGCGATTCGTCCGCTGCCCGATGCGCTCGTCAGCCAGATCGCCGCCGGCGAAGTCGTCGAACGCCCCGCCTCGATCGTCAAGGAACTCGTCGAAAACGCGCTCGACGCCGGTGCCACGCGCATCGACGTGCGGCTCGAAGGCGGCGGCATCCGCCGCGTGCTGGTCACCGACGACGGCGGCGGAATCCCGCGCGACGAGTTGCCGCTCGCGCTCGCACGCCATGCGACGAGCAAGATCGCCAGCTTGCAGGAGCTGGAGTCGGTGCTTTCGCTCGGCTTTCGCGGTGAGGCGCTCGCGGCGATCGCTTCTGTCGCCGCGGTCAGCATCACGTCGCGCGAGCGCGAGGCACCGAGCGCGTTTCGCATCGAAAGCGAAAGCGGGACGATCGAGCCCGCAGCCGGGCCGCCCGGCACGCGCGTCGAAGTCGCCGATCTGTTCTTCCAGACGCCTGCGCGCCGCAAGTTCCTGCGCGCCGAGGCGACCGAACTGGGCCATTGCATCGCGCAGGTCGAACGCATAGCCGCCGCGCATCCGGCGGTCGCGTTCACCGTCGCGCACGAAGGCCGCGTCGTGCGCGATCTACCCGCAACCACGTGGCAGAGACGAGCGACGGCGTTGATGCCCGAGGAATTCGCCGGCGCGAATCGCGCGGTCGACGCGCAGGCGGGCGCGATCCGTCTGCGCGGCTGGGTCGGACGGCCGACCGCGGCCCGCGCGCGCGCCGACAGCCAGTACTTCTACGTCAACGGCCGCTACGTGCGCGACAAGGTGCTCGCGCATGCGGTGCGCGCCGCGTATGCCGACGTGCTGCACGGCCAGTCGCAGCCGATGTACGTGCTGTTCCTCGACATCGACCCGACCCGCGTCGACGTCAACGTGCATCCGACCAAGATCGAAGTGCGCTTCCGCGATTCGCAGGCGGTGCACCAGTTCGTGGTGCGCGCGGTGCAGGAGGCGTTGGCACCGCTGCGCGCGGTCTCACTTGACTCGGCACAGCAGCCGGAGCGGGGGCACGCCGTCGACGCACCGGCGGCCGCGCCCCCGGCACAGCGCCCCGCATGGCCGCAGCGCATCGTGCAGCCGCCGCTCGGCGTCGCGCAGCCGGTGGCTGAGTACCTGGCGATGGTCGCCCCATCGGCCGCGCGGCCCGTCGCCGCGCCGCCGCCGGCGGAGCGCACCGGCGAAGAATTTCCGCTCGGTATCGCGCTCGCGCAGCTGCACGGT
This sequence comes from Burkholderiales bacterium, assembly GCA_037446035.1. Taxonomy (GTDB): domain Bacteria; phylum Pseudomonadota; class Gammaproteobacteria; order Burkholderiales; family Burkholderiaceae_F; genus DSNY01. The sequence goes on along the minus strand of JBBIJJ010000248.1, from coordinate 2,917 downwards.
ATCTACGTGCTGGCGCAGAACCGCGCGGGTCTCGTGCTGGTCGACATGCACGCCGCGCACGAGCGCATCGTCTACGAGAAGCTCAAACGCCAGCTCGACGCGCGCGCGATTCCACAGCAGCGGCTGCTGATCCCGCAGGTCTTCGCCGCCGACGTGCTCGATGTCGCCACCGCGGAGGAGCACGCAGACACGCTCGCCGCGGTCGGACTCGACCTCGCGCCGGCGGCGCCGACGCAGCTCGCGCTGCGCGCGGTGCCGGCGTTACTCGCCGGCGCCGACGGCGCGTCGCTCGCGCGCGACGTGCTGCGCGATCTGCGCGAATTCGGCGGCTCGCGCGTGCTGACCGAGCACCGCAATGAACTCCTCGCCACACTCGCCTGCCACGGCGCCGTGCGGGCGAACCGCAGGCTCACGCTCGACGAGATGAACGCGCTGCTGCGCGAGATGGAGGCGACCGAACGCGCCGACCAGTGCAACCATGGCCGGCCGACCTGGATCCAGCTTTCGATCGCCGAACTGGACAAGCTGTTCCTGCGCGGGCGATGACCAGCAGCGTCCGCCTGCACGCCGCGGGGCTCAGCGCGACCACCGTGCTGTGGTTCACCGCCGGGCTGTCGATGCTGCAGCCGCTGGCGACCGATCTGTACCTGCCGACACTGCCGGGCATCGCCGCCTACTTCGAAACGAGCGTCGTCACGGTTCAGTGGACGCTGTCGATCTTCGTCGCCGCGTTCGGCGCCTGGCAGCTCGTCGCCGGACCGGTGTCGGACCGTTACGGCCGCTATCCGGTGATCGTCGCCGGTGCGCTCGTTTACTGCGGCGCCAGCGTGCTCGCGATGGTCGCACCGACCATCGGCGTGCTGATCGCCGCGCGCCTGCTGCAGGCCGTCGGCGCCTGCTCGTGCCTGGTCGGCGCGCGCGGCCTGGTGCGCGATCTGTACTCGCCGACCGAAGGCGCGCGCCTGCTGGCGGCCGCAGCGACGATCATGTCGTTCGCCCCGCTGACCGGTCCGGTGCTCGGCGCGTATCTGTACGTCGCGTTCGGCTGGCGATCCGCGTTCGCGCTGCTCGCGGGTTTCTCTCTGCTGCTGGCGCTGGCGGCCGCAGTGCGACTGAAGGAGACCAACACGCACCGCAATCCGGACGCGCTGCGGCTCGCGCCGATGCTGCGCACCTACGCCGCGGTCGCGCGTTCGCCGGCGTTTCGCGCGTACACGCTGGCGGCCGCCGCCACCTACGCGGGACTGTTCGCATTCATCTCCGGCTCGTCGTTCGTGCTGATCCGCGTGCTGGGTGTGTCGACCACCGCTTACGGTTTTTCGTTCTCGACGATGGTCGCGGGGTATCTCGTCGGCACGCTCGTGTGCCGTAAGCTCGTCGTCGCGCACGGACTGCAGCGCACCGTGTACGCGGGCGCTTCGCTGCAAGCCGCCGCCGGTGTGACGATGGCGCTGCTCGCCGCTGGCCGCGTGCACGCGCCGGCGGCGATCGTCGTGCCGATGTTCTTCTACGGCATCGCGCACGGCTTGATCCAGCCACCCGCGCAATCCGGCGCGGTCGCACCGTTTCCCAAGACTGCCGGCGCGGCCGCCGCGCTGATGGGTTTCACGATGATGCTGATCGCCTCGTTCGTCGGCTTCTGGATCGGCGCGAGTTTCAACGGCACCGTTTATCCGCTGACGCTGACGATCTGCGCGACGTCGCTTGCCTCGGCGGCGATCGCGTTCACCCTGGTCCGCCGCCACGGCGATGTCGCGCAGCACGGTTGACGCCATCCTGCTGCTCGGCCCCACCGCCTGCGGCAAGAGCGCGCTGGCCATGCGGCTGGCGCGCGCAATCGCGCTCGAGATCGTTTCGGTCGACTCCGCACAGGTGTACCGCGGCATGGACATCGGTACCGCCAAGCCCAGCCGCGACGAGCGCGCGCAGGTGCCGCACCATCTGCTCGATCTGCGGGACCCGTCCGAACCCTACTCGGCAGCCGACTTCGTCCGCGACGCCACACAAGCGATCAGCGAGATCCGCACGCGCGGGCGGCTACCCCTCGTCGTCGGCGGCACGATGCTTTACGCGAAGGCGCTGCGCGAGGGCCTGAGCGCGCTGCCTTCGGCCGACCGCGAGGTGCGCGCGCGGATCGAAGCGCGTGCGCGCGACATCGGCTGGCCCGGGCTGCACGCGCAGCTCGCGCGCATCGACCCGGTTACCGCGCAGCGGCTGCCGCCAAACGACAGCCAGCGCATCCAGCGCGCGCTCGAAGTGTTCGAGCTGACCGGCGTGCCCTTGTCGCAATTGCAGGCCGAGCCGCAAAAGCCCCGGCTCACGCTGGCGACGATCGCGCTCGTGCCGCAGGATCGCCGCGAACTGCACCGGCGCATCGAGCACCGCTTCGATGCGATGCTGGCCGCCGGCTATCTCGACGAAGTGCGGGCGCTGATGGCGCGCGGCGACCTGAATCCCGATCTGCCGTCGCTGCGCGCGGTCGGCTATCGCCAGGCATGGCAGCACCTGGCGCTCGGCACGCCGTTCGCCGAGTTCCGCGCGGCCGCGATCGCGGCGACGCGGCAGCTTGCGAAGCGGCAGCTCACCTGGCTGCGGTCGATGCAGGACGCGGTCGCGCTCGATCCGTTCGAGCCCGACGCGTTGGCGCGGCTGCGGGCGCTCGTCGCGCAACGAATCTGATCGGAACGCTGGCCCGAACCCCGCGCCGGGTCCGTGACGAAGGGCACGACCCTCAGCACGAACCTGAATCCGGCAGTCCACCCGTGCGTTTCGCCGAAAAGTTCGTTGGCCGACCGGGCGTCGCGGCTTCGAGCGCGCACACCCATCGGGTGAATCCGTGATCGGCCAGGTCGTTGTGCCGTCGGCGCAAGGCGCAGCGTCGGCGTTGTCGCGCCCGCGCCGACCCGGGCGCCGTCGC
>JBBIJJ010000247.1:0-5173 GCA_037446035.1 Burkholderiales bacterium | reverse complement strand
TCTCCCGCTTGCAACGCCGAGATCCCTCGCGCTGCTCGGGATGACAGAACCGGCTTCCGAGCCAGGCACGCGTCGTCATTCCGGCTACCTCCCGTCGTCATTCCGGCCACCCCCGTCGTCATTCCGAGCCGAAGGCGAGGAATCTCAACGGCTCGCCACGCCCAGATCCCTCGCGCTGCTCGGGATGACGGCAGCCGGCGCCCGCCCAGGCGAAACGCACGCGCAAGGTGGCGGTGTGACGAGATTGGGTCGTCCTCAATGAATGGGGCAGTGGGATTTTCGGGCGATGCACCGCTCGCTCGCCATTCCCCCTCACTCGCCCCGCTCCAGCAGCATCGCGTCTCCATAGCTGAAGAACCGATACCGCTGCGCGATCGCGTGCGCGTAGGCGCTGCGGATGCGCTCGAGGCCGGCGAACGCGGACACCAGCATCAGCAGCGTCGAACGCGGCAGATGGAAGTTGGTGATCAACCGATCGACGACGCGAAAGCGGAAGCCCGGCACGATGAAAAGCTGCGTTTCCCGCGCGCCCGGTTGCACGCGGCCGTCCGGCGCGTCGAGCGCCGCCGATTCGAGCGCACGCAGGCTGGTCGTGCCCACCGCGGTGACGCGCCGGCCTTCGGCGCGCGCGCGGTCGATCGCCGCGGCCGCCGGCGCCGCGATCTCGTACCACTCGCGATGCATCACGTGCTCGCGGACGCGTTCGACCCGAACCGGCTGGAAGGTGCCGGCGCCGACGTGCAGCGTCAGGTAGGCGAACTCGACGCCGCGCTCGGCGAGCCGCGCCAGCAGCGGCTCGGTGAAGTGCAGTCCGGCCGTCGGCGCGGCGACCGCGCCCGGCCGCGCCGCGTACACGGTCTGGTAACTCGCCGCGTCCTGCGCGTCGTCGGGATGCGTGATGTAGGGCGGCAGCGGCACGTGACCGTGGCGCTCGAGCGCGGCGAGGACCTCGCCGTCGAAGTCGAGCACGAAAAAATCCTGCTCGCGCCCGACGACGGTGGCCGTCACCGGATCGCGGTCGCCGAACACGAAGGTCTGTCCCGGCCGCGGCGCGTGGCTCGTGCGCACCAGCGCGAGCGCGCGGCGCGGCGTGACGATGCGCTCGACCAGCACCTCGACCTTGCCGCCGGTGGGCTTGCGCCCGAGCAGCCGCGCCTTGATGACTTTGGTGTCGTTGAAGACGAGCAGCTCGCCCGGCGCGAGCAGCCGTTCGAGATCGGTGAAGGCGAGGTCGGTCAGCCGGTCGTGCTCGACGTGCAGCAGGCGGCTCGCCGCGCGGTCCGGCAGCGGATGCTGCGCGATCAACTCGCGCGGCAGTTCGTAGTCGAAGTCGGAAACGGTGAGTTCGCGATCCATGGCTTGACCGGCCAGGCGGCGCAGGCGGCAAGATTACCAGCGTCGACGTCATGATCGCGCGCATCGTCGGTGCTACCGTACGCGGCCCGTCACGCGACCCGTTCGGCGAGTCAGCGCATTGAACAACGAAAGGAAAATCCCGGCCCGTCTGTGGGATCTGCTGGCTGCGCTGCTGGTCGTCGGCCTGATCGTCTTTCTCGCCGAGACGAGCCGCGAACTGGCAGCACCGCTGGCGCAGCTTTCGGCCGCGCCGGTGACGCTCGACGCGGCCGAGCTGCCGCATTACGCGGCGCGAACGACGCTGCGCATGCTGGCCGCGCTGGCGCTTTCGCTCGCCTTCACGTTCATCGTCGGCACGCTGGCCGCCAAGAGCCGGCGCGCCGAACTGCTGCTGGTACCGCTGCTCGACATCCTGCAGTCGGTTCCGGTGCTGGGTTTCATCTCGGTGACCGCGGTGTTCTTCATGTCGCTCGCGCCCGGGCGCGTGCTCGGCGCCGAACTGGTGGCCATTTTCGCGATCTTCACGAGCCAGGCGTGGAACATGGCCTTCGGCTTCTATCAGTCGCTGCGCACGGTGCCGAAGGAGTTGAGCGAAGCCGCCGCCAGCTTCCGGCTGTCGGCGTGGATGCGGTTCTGGCGACTGGACGTGCCGTTCGCGCTGCCGCAGCTCGTGTGGAACATGATGATGTCGATGTCGGGCGGCTGGTTCTTCGTCGTGGCTTCGGAGGCGATCAGCGTGGGCACGACGCAGGTGGCGCTGCCCGGTGTGGGATCGTTCATCGCGCTGGCGGTCGCCGAACGCGACCTCGGCGCCCTGGGATGGGCCATTTTGACGATGTTCGCCGTGATCCTGATCTACGACCAGCTGCTGTTTCGCCCGCTGGTGGCCTGGGCCGACGGCATGCGCCTGCAGCAGGAGGGCACGGTCGAGCCGGCCCGCTCGTGGGTGCTGACGATCCTGCGCCGTTCGCCCGCGGTCGGCGCGACGCTGGCCGCGCTGGCGCGCGGCTGGCGGCGCACGTACCGCTTCACGGCGCCGAGCGCGCAGCCGCGGCCGCGCACCACAGCGTCACGCTGGGGCGATCGGCTGTGGCACACGGCCGTGCTCGGTTTGGCCGCGCTCGCGCTGTGGCAGATCGGCCGCTTCGCGCTAAGCGGTGTGACGCCGGACGAGGCCGTGACCGCCGTGCTGCTCGGGCTGGCGACGATGCTGCGCGTAGCCGTGCTGATCGCGGTGGCCAGCGTGATCTGGGTGCCGATCGGTGTGTGGATCGGGCTGCGGCCGCAGGTGGCGCGCGCCGCGCAGCCGATCGCGCAATTCCTCGCCGCGTTCCCGGCGAACCTGTTTTTCCCGATCGTCGTTTCGGTCATCGTCGCGTGGCGGCTCGACCCCGACGTCTGGCTGAGCCCGCTGATGATTCTGGGCACGCAGTGGTACATCCTGTTCAACGTGATCGCCGGTGCGTCCGCGCTGCCTGCGGAGCTGCGCTACGCGGCGACCAATTTGCAGGTCGGCGGCTGGCTCTGGTGGCGTCGCGTCGGCCTGCCGGCGATCTTTCCGTACTACGTGACCGGTGCGATCACGGCCGCCGGCGGCTCGTGGAACGCGAGCATCGTGGCCGAAGCCGCCGCCTGGGGATCGACGCGACTCGAAGCGCACGGCTTGGGCGCGTACATCGCGCGCGCTACCGAGGCGGGCGACTTTCACCGCATCGCGCTCGGCATCGCGGTGATGAGCCTGTTCGTGGTCGCCATCAACCGCGCTTTCTGGCAACGGCTGTACCGCCACGCCGAGCGCAAGTTTCGACTCGCTTGACACCCATGGACGCACCCGCTGCGAAAGTCGCCGACGTTGCCACGCTCGGCGATCCCGTGCTTGAAGTTCGCGGTCTGAAGCAGGCGTTTCGCGGCCCCGACGGACAGGAACTCGTCGTGCTCGACGGCATCGATCTCGCGGTCGCGCGCGGCGAGATCGTCGGGCTGCTCGGACGCTCGGGCTGCGGCAAGTCCACGCTGCTGCGGCTGATCGCCGGCCTGGAGCGGCCGACGGCGGGCACGATCCGCTATCTGGGCACGCCGGTGACCGCGCCCGCCCCCGGCATTGCGATGGTGTTCCAGAGCTTCGCGCTGTTCCCGTGGCTCACGGTGCTGGAGAACGTTCAGCTCGGGCTCGAGGCGCTCGGTCTGCCGGAGGACGAAATAAGGCGTCGCGCGCTGGCGGCGATCGATCTGATCGGTCTGGACGGCTTCGAGTCGGCGTATCCGCGCGAGCTGTCCGGCGGCATGCGTCAGCGGGTCGGATTCGCGCGTGCGCTGGTCGTGCATCCGAACCTGCTGTTGATGGACGAGCCCTTCTCGGCGCTGGACGTGCTGACGGCCGAGACGCTGCGCACCGACTTCGTCGACCTGTGGGAAGAGGGGCAATTGCCGATCAAGGGCGCCATTTTGGTCACGCACAACATCGACGAAGCCGTGCTGATGTGCGACCGCGTGCTGGTGTTTTCCGGGCAGCCCGCGCGCATCGTGGCCGACGTCGCCGTCGACATGCCGCACCCGCGCGACCACGGCGATGCGGTCTTCCGCGAAGTGGTCGAGCGCTTGTACGTGGCGCTGACCGACCGCCCGGCGCGCGCCGCGCCCGGCCGTGCCGAGCGCTTTCCGGGGACCGGCATCGGCACGATCCTGCCGCCGGTAGAGACGAACCTGATGGCCGGCCTGCTCGAAGCGCTCGCCGCGCCGCCGTTCGCGGGGCGCGCGGATCTGCCGGCGCTCGCGGAGACACTGCATATCCAGGTCGACCGGCTGTTCCAGGTGGCCGAGACGCTGGAGCTGCTGCGTTTCGTCGAATTGGAAGGCGGCGACATCCGCCTGACCGACGCCGGGCGGCAGTTTGCCGATGCGGCCCTCGACGAGCGCAAGAGGATCTTCCAGCGGCATCTGTTGCAGTTCGTGGCGCTGGCGCGGCACATCCGGCGTGTGCTCGACGAGCGCGCCAGCCACACCGCGCCGAAGAGCCGCTTCCTCGACGAACTCGAAGATCACATGACCCCCAAGGCCGCCGAGCAGACGCTGCAGGCGGTGACCCACTGGGGCCGCTACGCGGAAGCCTTCGCCTACGACGACCGCGCGCAGGTCTACAGCCTGGAGAACCCGACCTGAGCGGCGCCAGCCGCCGGGCGCGGGGCGCGCGCCGCAATGGCGCGGTCACCGGCGATAAAGACGTGTCCACCCGATCGCGCGAGCGGCCTTCGGTGCGTTCGCGCCGCAAGTGGTGCCGGGAGCGAGAATCGAACTCGCACGGTATTGCTACCGCGGGATTTTGAGTCCCGTGCGTCTACCAGTTCCGCCATCCCGGCTGTGATCAAAGAGCGGAGCGGGATCTTGGCTTCGGCCGCTCGCTCACGCGAGCTTGACTTTGCTCGCGCAAAGTTAGCCTACGACGCAACGACCCGATGATGCCGGGTCGTTGCGAGTCCCGTGCGTCTACCAGTTCCGCCATCCCAGCTGTGTTCAACCTAGATTCGGCAATTGGCGTCACGTCGAAACGGCAGAAAGCCAGCATCCATGCGGGTTTGAAGCCAATTCCGACGACTGCGGAGCAGTTCGAAGTGGGTGATGGTCGTGCTCACTGCAAGCCTTTGGCGCGAACGGGTTTCTCGGTACTCCACCCACTTCAACTGCCGTTTCTAGGTTCAAAGAGCGGAGCGGGTCTGCGCACGCCCGGCTCGAGCGGCGGATTATCCGCGAAAGCGCTGCGCCGGCCAAACCGCGTCAGATCACGATCTGCGTGCCGATCTCGATCACGCGGCCTGGCGGC
>JBBIJJ010000246.1:0-5191 GCA_037446035.1 Burkholderiales bacterium | reverse complement strand
ATTCGCACCCACTGGAAGACAGCGCCTTTTCACGGCGCACTGAAATATCCGGGTTAGTGCCGTGTACTGCGAAAACGGCGAATCGCGCAGGAGCCTGGCAGCGCGGGCGTCGGCGGCGCGCGCCTCCACCGTGCGGCCAAGCGCCGCCAAGCAGCGCCCCTGCCAGTACGCCACTTCGCCGGCAAACGCACTGTCCGGCGCGTGCTGGCGCCAGAACTCGGCGGCACGTTGCAAGTCCGGCAACGCCTGGGCCGCCTGGCCCAGCGCGAGCTTCGCGCGTCCGCGAGCGAGCGACTGATCGGCCGCTTCCGGCGTGGCCGGTTCATTCGCGGCCATTCGGGCCGGCAACTCGTCCAGCAGGCGCAGCGCCTCGCCGGCTTGTCCACGCTCCAGCGCCAGGCGCGCCAGTTCAGCCTGAATGCGCGCCCGTTGGTACGCATGGACCGGCAGTTGCGGCAGCGCCGCCAAGGCTTCCTGCTGCAACTCGACCGCGGCACCGGTTTCGCCGGCCAGCCGCTGGGTGATGCCGGCGCTGTGCAGAATGCGCGACTTCAGCGGAGATGCCAGTGCGCGCCAGCGCGTCAGCTCGGCGGCAACCGCGCGCTGCGCCTCGTGCGCTCGACCGCCGTAGGCAAGCGCCAGCGCATGCAGCGCGGTCAGCCCGGCAACTTCTGGTCCGTCGGGGCGTCGCACCTTGAGCATCGACTCGCGGGCGAGCGCCAGCGAACGTGTCGCCGCCTCCGTGTGCCGCATCGCGAGCTGGGCCCGCCCCACGTAGTGACGCGCCGCGGCCATCGTGAACGAGTCCTCCTGCGCGACACCGGAGAGAATGCGCAGCGCTTCCTCGCTGTTGCGCAGCGCCGGTTCCGCTTGCCCGAGTTCGAGCTGGAAGCGCGCCAGGTCGGCGGCGACGAAACCGGCCATCGGCGCCTTCGGGCCGAGCAGCGTTTGGGTATCGCGCTTGACGACCGCGAGTTCGTCGACGGCTTCGGCGTAGCGGCCGATGTTGGCGAGCGCGCGCGCGTACACGAAGCGGCCGTCGAGCACGCGGGCGTGCGGGCGATGCGTTCCGTAGTTGGCGATCACGAGGTCGCGCGCGTGGGTCGCCGACGTCAACGCCTGCTCGGCATCGCTGCCGAAATTGTCGGCGCTCGCCACCACCAGCGACGCCACAGCCGTTTCGGGGTGACCGGGGCCGAACACTCGCTGGGCCAGCGACAACGCTTCGCGGGCTTCGCGCTGCGCGTCGGCGTGACGCCCCTCGTCGATCGCAAGATGCGCGCTGTTCATCACCGCGCCGAACAGTTCCTCGGCGTAGACCTCTCCGTTGGTTCGCAGGTGCGGCAACAGCAACGCCAGTTCAGCCCGCCACTGCGCCGTTCGACCGGCAAAGCGATGCAGCGTCGTCAGCCCCAGCCGCGCGCGGATCGTCAGGCGATGGCGCTCGCCGAGGGTGCGTGCCCCTTCGTCGGCGGCCTGCCGCAGGACCTGCTCGGCGCGGTCGAACTTGCCGAGCCCGATCAGACTGCGGCCGATCATGTCGAGCAGCTCGACGCGCAGCGCGTCGCTCTGCCCGCTCGCCTGCTGCACCCGCGTCTGCGCGATCTGCAGCAGCGCCTCGACGGTCAGCTCGCCCGTGGCGGTGTTGAAGGGGTCGGCGTCGGTGAACAGGCCCGTGACGAAGCGCTTGACCTCGTCGGCCCGGCGCTGTTCGGCGCGTGCGACCTGCGCCTGCCACAGCGCCACGCCGGCGCCCGTGAGGATCGCCAGCGTGATCACGGCCGCCGCACCGACCGCGAGCCGGTTACGCGCGACGAACTTGCGCACGCGATACCAGCGGCTGTCCGGCTGCGCGTGCACCGGCCGCTGCGCCAGATGCCGCTCGACGTCCGCGGCCAGCGCCTCGGCCGACGAGTAGCGTTCGGCAGGATTTTTCTTCAGCGCCTTGGCGACGATCGTGTCCAGGTCGCCGCGCAGCCGCTTCTTCAGCTTCGCGTCGGCGACCGCGGCGCTCGGTCGCGCCGGCTCGGCGGCGACGATCGCCTCTTCGAGCGCGGCGCGCGAGTCGCGCTTGAGCCGGTACGGGCGCTGGCCGGTCAGCAGTTCGAACAGCACGACGCCGAGCGCATACACGTCGGCCGCGGTGGCGATCGACTGGCCGAGGATCTGCTCGGGCGCCGCGTAGTCGGGCGTCAGCGCCCGGCCGCCGAGCTGCGTGAGTTCGGTTTCCTGCGCACGGCCGTCCTCCAGCAGCTTGGCGATGCCGAAGTCGAGCAGCTTCACGTCGCCGGCTTCGGTGACCAGGATGTTGGCCGGCTTCAGATCGCGGTGCACGATGAGCTGCGCGTGCGCATGCGCCACCGCGCGGGCGACCTGCACGAACAGCCGCAGCCGCGCGGCCACGTCGAGCGCCTTGCGCGCGCAGTAGGCGTCGATGCGTTCGCCTTCGACGTATTCGAGCGCGAGATAGGGCCGACCGTCGGCCGTCAGTCCGGCGTCGTACAGCCGCGCGATGTGCGGGTGGTTCAGCGCCGCGAGGATCTCGCGCTCGCGCGCCAAGCGTTCCGCCAGCGCGGCGCGGCCGGTCAGCAGCCGCGGCAGCTTCAGCGCCACTTGCCGCTTCTGCAGCATATCGGCGCGTTCGGCGAGCCACACCGCGCCCATGCCGCCTTCGCCGAGCGGACGGATCAGTCGGTACGGGCCGGCCGCGGCGCCGGGCGCGAGCGCGTCGCCATCGCCGCGCTGGGCGCATTCGGCCAGAAACTGCGCGGTCTCGACGTGCGGCAGCGTGTCGAGCGGCGAGCTGTCGCCGGCCGCATGCGCGAGCAGCGCACGCAGCCGGGACTTCAGATCCTCGTCCTCCGGTCCGAGGCGTTTGATCCAGGTCGCGCGCTCGGCCGGCGCCAGCGCCAGCGCGCCGTCAAGCAGACCACGCAGGCGCGACCACTGCACCGGATCGAGTTCGAAGTTCACCTTCATCGCCGATCGTTGCCGCGGGCGCGCGGCACCTCCTCTACTTCAGCGCCTCGGCGAGGAACAGCCGCGCCTGTTCCCAGTCGCGCCGCACGGTGCGGTCGGTCACGCCGAGCGCCTCAGCGATCTCGGTTTCGGTCAGTCCGCCGAAGTAACGCATCTCCACCACCTTGGCCATCCGTTCGTCGACCTGCGCCAGTTGCTCCAGCGCCTCGTGCACGCGCACGATCTCGGCTTCACCGGCCACCTGCCCGTCGGCCAGTTGCGTGCTGAAGGTCACGTGGGCGGCGTCGCCGCCGCGCCGCTCGGCCAGCCGCCGGCGCGCAAAGTCGACGATGATCGAGCGCATCGCTCTTCCCGCATAAACGAGAAACCGCGCCCGATCCGGAAATCGCACCTGCGGATTGGCCGAGAGCTTGAGGAACGTCTCGTGCACCAGCGCGGTGGTGTCGAGCAGGGTGTTGCGGCCGCCGCCGGCCAGCCGCGCGCGCGCAAGCTGCCGCAGTTCGCGGTACGTGGCGTCGAAGTACGCGTCCACCGGCGCCGCTTCGCCGTCGCGCGCTTCGTCTACGGGTGACATGAGGCCCCTTTCCGCCGGGGCCGGCGCGGCGGCCGCCCGGAACGAAGAGCAGGCTACGCCGCGCGGGCAGAGGCGGCTACGGAGGATTACGCATCGGGGCGGCCAGGCTCGGTGCGGCCGCCCCAAGAAGACGGGAGGGGACGGGAAACTGCCGCGCGCGGCAGCGATGCGCTACGCGCGGTCGTCCAGCAGCATCACGGCGCGCACCAGCAGGCGCGCGGTCTCGAGCACGATCCACGCGAGTGCAGCGGCCATCAGCGCGCGCAGCGACGCGAACCCGAGACCGGCGATCGATTCGACGGCGGGGCCGAACAGCCACTCGAAAACCAAGCCGGCGGCGAGAGCGAACTTGAACACGGCAGTGGCGGACAGGGCGATATCCGGCTATTCGGCGCGCGGGCGGTCCGACTTGAGCGCAGCTCGACGCCACGGCAGCGGGGCAGTGCCCGGGTGCGACGCGCGAACGAGTAAGCGATGACCGCGCAAGCCGACCCGGCGCGCGGCGCGCGCATTTCGCCGCTGCGCGCGTCGTCGAGCGCCGCGCCCGGCCGCCGGACCGGCAGAGCGCGCGTGTTCGGGGCTCTTCGGCTTCCGCAGAGGGATTCGGCGCGCGTTGCGGTCGCGGTGTTGGGCCCGCTGCCGATCCGATCCGTCGCTGCCGTTGCCGTGCCCGGTCAGCCCTGCCATCTGGCCGAGCGCGACGACGACGGCTTTACAGCTTCTCAAGCCTCGCGGATCAGCAGCAGCGGCGTGCGGCACTGCGCCGCCACGCGCAGCGCGACCGAACCGAGCACGGCCGACTTCAACGCGCCGCGGCCGTGCGAACCCAGCACGAGCACGTCGAGCTTGTTGGCCTTCGCGTACGCGGCGAGCTCGCTGCCGGGGTCGTTGCCGACCAGACACACCGTGTCGGCGGCCAACCCGGCGCGCTCGAGCCGCTCGCGCGCCGGCGCGACAGCCGCTTCGAACTGCCGCGTCTGCATCGTGACGACCTGCTCGGGCTTGTACAACGCGAGCGGCGCATCGCCGAGACCGGGAATCACCATCGCCGCCAGATTCGGCACGACGTGCAACAGCACCAGTGTCGGCGACGCGCCCCACAGGTCGCGGTGCGCGAGCGCGTAGCGCACGGCGGCGGCGCCGTACGGGCTGCCGTCGACCGCGATGCCGACCGCGAGCGAATCGCGGCGCGGCGCAGCCGCGTCGCGCACGACGAGCAGCGGCGTCGTGCAGGACGCGAGCACCGCCTGCGTCACCGAACCGAGCAGCAGCCCCTTGACCGGCGACAGTCCGTGCGAACCCATGACGATCAGGTCGGCGCCGCTGCGCGCGGCAGCGCGCGCGATCTGCGCACCGATCGCGCCGACCGCAAAACCCGAGCGGACCGCGAGCCCGGCGCGCAACAGCCTGGCCACCGCGGGCTCGAGGATGCGGTTGGCCTCCGCGGCGAGATAGCCGCGGATCGTCGCGCGGCTGGCGATGCGCTCGATGCGCGGCGGCACCGGAAGCTGCACGTTCAGCAGCTCGACCTCGGGCTTCGTGCCGATCAGCGTCGTGCGCGACGCGATGAACGCGAGCGCCGCCTCGCTGTACTTGCTGCCGTCGACCGGGACCAGGATTTTCATCGGCTTGCCTCCA
>JBBIJJ010000245.1:0-5205 GCA_037446035.1 Burkholderiales bacterium | reverse complement strand
GCCGAGTTTGCCCTGCGCGACCACGCCTTTGCCCTCCCGGAACAAGTCCGGCAGGATGCCTGTGTAGACGACCGGGATCGCGTGCGCGGTGTCGGTGACGCGGAAGCGCACCGTCACGCCGTCGCGCTTGACGCTGCCTTCTTCGACCAGCCCGCCGATGCGGAACGCCTTGGCCTGTGGCGCCTTGTATGCGGCGACGTCCGACGGCGAGAAAAAGAACACCAGGTTCTGCTGGAACGCCGACAGGATCAGGGCGACGGCCACCCCGAGCACGGCGACCCCGCCGACGATCAGTGCGAGTCTCTTGTGACGCGGTTTCACGACGAGCTTCCTTTCGCAGCGCGCGCGGCGCGCGCCGCCTCCTGCAGGGCGCGCCGCTTGCGCGCGCGCAACGACGCCATTTCAGCGATGAACACGACCAGCGTCACTCCGTACGAACCCCACACGAACCAGGCGTAGCCGCCCATGTGGAGAAAGTTTTCGAGGCTGCCCCAGTTCAAGGCGCGATCCTTTGCGGGCTGATGCCCTCTCCCTCCCGGAGGGAGAGGGATGGGGAGAGGGAGCCGTGGCACCTCCCCGGCGGGGGCGGCGCAAAGCGCCGACCCCACACGAACCAGGCGTAGCCGCCCATGTGGAGAAAGTTTTCCAGACTGCCCCAGTGCATGTGCCGCTTTCCTGTCGCTAGCCGCGCACCAGTTCCTGAACCCACGCGGCGCGCCGCTCGCGCTCGAGCAGGATCGCGCGCACGCGCACCAGGACGGCGGCGATCGCGTACATCCAGAACGCGAACACCATCAGCAGCATGCCAGTCAGCATGGTCGCCGCCATCGTCGTGCCGCCGGGCTTGATTGACGCACCCTGATGCAGCGTGTTCCACCACTGCACCGAAAAGTAGATGATCGGCACGTTGACCACGCCGACGAGCGCGAGCACGGCGGCGGCCTTGTCGGCGCGGCGCGGGTCGTCGATCGCGGCCTGCAGCGCGATGAAGCCCAGGTACAGGAACAGCAGGATCAGCGTCGACGTCAGCCGCGCGTCCCAGACCCAGTAGGTACCCCAGGTCGGGCGACCCCACAGTGCGCCGGTCCACAGCGCGATGAACGCCATCAGCGCGCCGGTCGGCGCGATCGCACTGGCCATCATCGCCGACAGCCGCGTGTTGAACACGAGCCCGACGCCCGCCCAGAACGCCATCACGACGTACAGGAACATCGCCATCCAGGCCGCCGGCACGTGGATGAAGATGATGCGGTAGCTCTCGCCCTGCTGGAAGTCGGTCGGCGCCACGAAAAAGCCCACGTACAGCCCCGCAACCGCGAGCACGGCGGCCAGCGCAGCGAACCACGGCACCATCCGCCCGGCAAGCGGATAGAACACGTGCGGCGCGGCGAAGCGGAACAGCCTGAAGCCAGCGCTGGCGGTGACGGTGGACGACATGGTCGGAGCGCAGTCTACGGGCCGGGTCCCGGCGAAATTTGTCCTGCCGCAAACCGGTGCCCGCTTTCGTTCGTAACCGAGCTTGTGACAATAGCGCAGTCGCGAGATTCCCCGAGACGGCGCGCTAGTCCGAAAGTTGCCCGGCGGCGAACTGCCGCATCGGCGCGACGGCGCCGGGCCATGGATTATTCCAGAGAGATTCTTAACGCCGCGGCGATTGCCCACGGCGCCAGTACGGCCGCGCCCAGCGACATCGCGCCGAGCAGCAGCAGATGGCCCTGCGGCGACAGGCCGCCCGCGGCCGTCTCGACCGCCCCGGCGCCGAAGATCAGCACCGGCACGTACAGCGGCAGCACCAGCAGCGTGATCAGCACGCCGCCGCCGCGCAGGCCGAGCGTGAGCGCCGCGCCGACCGCGCCGATCAGCGACAGCGCGGGCGTGCCAAGCGCGAGCGACGCGACCAGGATCGCGGTCGAACCGGCGTCCAGATCGAACATCACGGCCAGCAGCACCGCCATGCCCGTGATCGGCAGCCCGGTGACGAGCCAGTGCGCGGCCGCCTTGGCCAGCACGATCACCGGCAGTGGCTCGCCGGTGAGCAGCATCTGCTCGAGCGTGCCGTCGGCGTAGTCGTTGGCGAACAGGCGATTCAGCGACAGGATCGCCGCCAGCAGCGCGGCGACCCAGACGATCCCCGGCGCGATCGTCCGCAGCGTGTTCAGCTCGGGGCCGACCCCGAGCGGCACCATCGTGACGACGACGACGAAGAACAGCAGCGTGTTGGCGACGTCGGCGCGCTGGCGCAACGCGAGCAGCAGGTCGCGCCGCACGACGGTGGCGATCGTGCGCATCATGCGACCGGCTCCGCCACGCGCAGGTCGAGCCGCATCACGTGGCCCGGCAGCGGCACCTCCTGGTGCGTCGTCAGCACCACGCAGCCGCCGCGCGCAAGCTGCGCGGCGACGAGCTTGGTCAGCACGGCCACGCCGCGCACGTCGAGCGCGGTGAACGGCTCATCCAGGATCCACAACGGCGCGGCGTCGGCGAGGAACAGCCGCGCCAGCGCCACGCGCCGCTTCTGCCCCTGCGACAGCGAGCGCGCGAGCACATCCTCGAAGCCCGCCAGCCCGAGTGCGGCCAGCGCCTCGCGCGCGCGCGAGAGAGAGCCGCTGCGGCCGGCGATCGCCGCCGCGTAGTGCACGTTCTCCGCCGCCGAAAGGTCGTCCTTGACACCGTTCAGGTGGCCGACGTAAGCGAGCGCCTGCCAGTATTCCTCGCGCAGCCGGCGCACGTCTTCGCCGCGCCAGCGGATTTCGCCGTGCGCCGGCGTCATCAGCCCGCACAGGATGCGCAGCAGGCTGGTCTTGCCGGCGCCGTTTTCGCCGGCGATGTGCATGCAGGTGCCCGCGTCGACGCGGAACGACAGCCCGCGAAACAGCAGCCGCTCGCCGCGCACGCATTCGAGGTCGATCGCTTCGAGCATGTTCGCTTCGCGCCGCCGATCCGACAGCCGCTTTCTCTCCGATCTTTGTCCGCGCTCACGCGCGCCGGCACAAGCGGCTCAGCCGCGGCAACTTCCGTGTGCCACGCGGGCGGACGGAAGCCGTACGCGCTTGGTTGGGGCGCGGCCGGCCGCGAAGGGTAAGCGACCGCTGCCGCCCCCACAAGTGGCGCGGCAGCGGCGGCAGCGCACCCGCTTGATGCAGGTCACCCGCGTCCGGCGACGGGCGCAGACGAAAAAAAGGCCGCGCCAGCGGCGCGGCCCGAGTCGCTTCGAACAGCTTCTTCAGAACTTGAATTTGGCGATCAGGTACACGATGCTCGCCTGGTAGCTCGGGTTCGCGTACCAGCCCGACAGGTAGCTCGTGCTCGCGTTGATCGGCGTGAGCGGAACGATGTAGGTGTAGCCGTTGAACTGCACGTCGTTGAACTTCAGCTCCTCGTACGAGTAGCCGCCGGTGAGCTCCCAGTTGCGGTTGGCGCGATAGATGCCCTTGAGGTTGAACGCCCACTTCTCGTTGTTGCCATAGTTCGTGATCGGCACCAGCGTGGCCGCGGGCGCGCCGCCCGGCAGCGCCTGCGCGGTCACCGCGACCTCGCCTTCGCTGCGGCCCCACAGCACCGAGCCCTTGACCATCCACTGCTCGCGCACCGGCCAGTCGAAGCCCAGCCCGAACGACGAGTTCGTGTCCTTGTTGCGCGCTGACCAGTTGTACGCGGTGGTCATCGCCGGCTGGAACGGGTCGAAGCAGTTTGGCGAGGCCGGCGGGCAGGCAGCCGCGTTGATCGTGCGATGGACCGAGTCGTACTTGATGATCTCGTAGTCGGCAAAGGCCAGCACGCGGAACACGTCGCGGTCGCCGAAAGCCGCCGTCAGGTACAGCTCCTGGCGGTCGTCCTTCGTGCGGCCGAGCACCGTGTCCTTGTACTTGTTCCTCTTCAGGTTCAGCTCGACGCCGAGGTCGACGGTCGGCGCCGGCGCGAAGTCCAGCGCCAGCTTGAGCAGATCCTGGTCGAGGTTCGACACGTCGTAGCGCGCGACGAAGCGCTGCAGGAACAGCACGTCGTTGGCGTTGACGCCAAGGTTGCCGCCGACGAAGTTCGAGCGGCGCTCGGTGAACTGGTACTTGACCCGCGCGGTGAGCAGGTCGAGCGAGCTGTTCTTCCACTCGATCGAGTATTTCTTCTCCTCGGTCTCGGTCGAGTCCTTGCGTTCGCGCTCGATGTCCGAGTAGTCGAAGCCGGCATTGAACTTGTTTTGCGGGTTCAGCCGGAAGCCCGCCTCGACGCCGTAGTTCTTCTTCTCGTAGCTGAACAGCTTGGTGACGCAGTCGGACACCGGCGGCGGGCCCGCCTGCGGGTTGTCGTCGCAGCCGAAGCCGCCCGGCAGCGCGAGGAAGTCGACCTTGCTCGACTCGTTCTTCTTCTCGAAGTGGTTCAGGTACAGCCGCGTGTCGATCCGGCGCGTCGGGTTCGCGGTCAGCGAGATCGAATACGTGTCGTACTTGATGTCGCCGCGGAACACCGGGCTGGTCGGATTGCTCGCCGGGGTGGTGCCGCCGGTGGACAGCATCGTCGGCAGGATCGCGACGTCGTTTTCGGCCGTGCTGGTCGTATAGCGCACCGCCAGCGCCGAGCCCAGCGGAAGCTGCTTGAAAATCGCGTTCGCGCTCCAGCGTTTGTAGTCGTTGTCGGGTGCGAGCGGCGAGGCGTCGAGCCCGACGAAGAAGTTGTTGCTCCAGCGCAGCACCGGGTTGTCGTTCTCGAACTTGCTCGACAGGAAGTTCAGCGACACCTGCAGCCGCTTGCTGGCGTAGCCGCCTTCGAGCGAAATGTTCTTCGTCGTGTAGTCCACCGGTGTCGCCAAATCGACGAAGCCGTTGATCGGGCTGGTGCCCTTGGCGTAGGACTGCAGCTTGGTGCCGTCGAAGACGATCTGGCTGGCGTCGACGCGCACGTACCACGGCGAGTTGAACGAGAACTCGAGCGCGCCGCCGTCCTTGCGGCGCTTGTACTCGAGGTCGTAGCTCGACCACAACGCCGGGTTGCCGACCGTGGCGAGCGCACCGGCAGACGTGTCGATCGTCTGCAGCGCCGTGCCGATGCCGCTGTACGGCGAGCGCGCACCGAACGTGAAGTTGTGGCGCAGGCTGTCGCTGTAGAGCTGGTACTTGAACAGGCCGCAGCGCCGCCGCGCACGTCGATGAACATGTCGTCGCGCGCGAGGTTCTCGCCGTACACGTCCAGGTAGTCGTTGCGGCTGCGGCC
>JBBIJJ010000244.1:0-5244 GCA_037446035.1 Burkholderiales bacterium | reverse complement strand
ACGAGCGAACCGGGCGCGGGCCGAGCGCGACTGAACCCAACCCGGATTTCTCACAAGGGTCGCGGATGATCGCGCCAAGATCGGGCCGATCCGGGCGAGCGCTTGAGCGAGGAACGTCGCCGTCGCTGCGTTCCGAGCGAAGCGCCGGCCGGGTGGCGCGAGACCCAGCGAGCGCCGCGACAACGAGCGCCGCGACAACGAGCGCCGCGACAACGAGCGCCGCGACAACGAGCGCCCCGGCGCAGCCTGCAGCGAGGCCGTAGCGCCCGGCGCGCCGCATGCAGTAACGATTTTCCTCGCATCCAGCGAGCACCTTGTGAGAAGTCCGGGCTAAACCCGACAGTTGGTCCCTGGTCGTCCGTACGATGCGACGCCTCGGGCCATTCCGAGCCGAAGGCTGTCGTCATTCCGAGCTAAAGGCTCTCGTCATTCCGAGCTAAAGGCTCTCGTCATTCCGAGCCGAAGGCTCTCGTCATTCCGAGCCGAAGGCTCTCGTCATTCCGAGCCGAAGGCTCTCGTCATTCCGAGCTAAAGGCTCTCGTCATTCCGAGCCGAAGGCGAGGAATCTCACCCGTTCGCCACGCCGCGATCCCTCGCTTCGCTCGGGATGACAGCGTGGGGGCTCGGGATGACAGCGTGGGGGCTCGGGATGACAGCGTGGAGGGTCGGGATGACAGCGTGGGGGCTCGGGATGACAGCGTGGAGGGTCGGGATGGCCACGCCTACGCTTGGATTGCCAGAGCTGCGTCCATGTCATTCCGTGCCCCAGCCTTCCGCCGAGGCGTGACCGCCCGGCCGATCGGGTTGGCACGGTCGAATCCGCAAACCCCGGCAGCGCATGGCGCTTCCGAGCGACCGCATGCGTGGACGCCGGATTCGGGCTGAAACTGGAGGCCGATCAACCCAGCGGGCTGCGCGCGCGCGGCGGGTGCTTGGCGAAGTAGCTGCGGATGCCGTTGTAGATCGCCTGCGCCATGCGCTGCTGGTAGGCATCGTCCTTCAGCCGCCGCTCCTCTTCCGGATTGCTGATGAACGCGGTCTCGACCAGGATCGACGGGATGTCGGGCGCCTTCAGCACCGCGAAGCCGGCCTGTTCGACGCGCGGCTTGTGCAGCGAATTGACGCGCTCCAGCTCGCGCAGCACCGCGTTGCCGAAGCGCAGGCTGTCGTTGATCTGCGCGGTCGTCGAAAGATCGAGCAACACGCGCGCGAGCTGATGGTCGTGCTGGCCGAGATTGACGCCGCCGATCAGGTCGGCGTCGTTCTCGCGCCGCGCCATCCACGCGGCCGCGGTGCTGGTGGCGCCGCGCTCCGACAGCGCGAACACCGACGAGCCGCGCGCGTCGGGACGGATCCACGCGTCGGCGTGGATCGAAACGAACAAGTCCGCCTGCACGCGCCGTGCCTTGGCGACGCGCTGCGCGAGCGGCACGAAGTAGTCGCCGTCGCGCGTCAGCAGCACGCGCATGTTCGGATCGGCTTCGATCAGCCTGGCGAGCCGGCGCGCGATCGACAGCGTGACGTTCTTCTCGTAGGTGCCGCGCCTGCCGACCGCGCCGGGATCTTCGCCGCCATGACCGGGGTCGATCGCCACCGTCACGTAGCGCGTCACGCGCTCGTCGTCGCGCGGCTTGGCGCGCGACGCAGGCTTCGTCTCGACGGCGCCGAGCGACTTTTCGATCTCGCGCTCGAGGGCGGCCTCGTCCTGCGGAACCGGCGCCGGCGGCGGGGCTGCCGCAGCGGCTGCGCGGCGCGCCTCGGTTTCGCGCAACAGCGCCAGCAACGGATCGGGCGGATCGACCGGCACCAGGTCCATCACGAGGCGGTGCTGGTAAGGGCCGATCGGCTCGAGCGAAAACACCTGCGGGTTGACGTCGGCTTTCAGTTCGACGACGAGCCGCACGACCCGCGGCCGGTTCTGCCCGACGCGAACGAGTGCGATGTACGGATCGTCGGGCTCGACCTTGCCGACCAGTTCCTTCAACTGCGGCGTCAGGTCGATGCCTTCGATGTCGACCACGAGCCGCAGCGGCGGTGCGTCGCGCAGAAGGAAGTGGCTGAACTTCAGCGGCGCGTCGTGCTCGAGCGTCACCCGCGTGTAGTCGGCGGCGGGCCACACGCGCACGCCGAGCAACGTGGCGCCGCGCGCGATCTCGAACGGACCTAGCGATACAACGAGCGTGCCGGCCGCGCCTGCCCGCATCAAGCGGCGTCGCTGCGCATCCTCCAGGCGGTGGCGATCTCGCTCAGACATGCGGCTCCCGTTGCGCTGTATGCGGCGGCATCGGCGCCGCGACCTTCGCCTTTCACCTTCAACGTCAGCGCGAGATCGGGCGTTGGCAGCGCACCGCCTGCGCGTTCGGGCCATTCGATCGCGCATACCGCACCGGGCCCGAACAGTTCGCGAAACCCTGCGGCAGCGAATTCTTCAGGGGTCGCGAACCTATAGAAATCAAAGTGATAGAAGTTTAAGCTCGAAACGACGTAAGGTTCAAGCAGCGCGAATGTGGGACTCTTGACCGGGCCTTTCTCGCCCAGCGCGCGCAGCGTCGCACGCACGAGCGTGGTCTTGCCCGCGCCCAGATCGCCGCTGAGTCCAATGACAAAGCCGTGCGCTTCGATGGCAGCGCGCTGCGTCTGCAGCGCGCGTGCAAGCAGCGCGCCGAAGCGCGCGGTCGCGGCTTCGTCGGCGAGTTCGAAATGCGCGGCGGCGAGGGGTGCTGCTGGCGGCACTAGACTGGGTCGATGAACGAGGAGCGCGCGAAGCATACCGACGCCGTCGCGCTGACGACCGACTTCGCGCAGCTCGCGCGTGCGATCAAGGCGTGGGGGCGCGAGCTTGGTTTCTCCGCCGTCGGCATCGCCGACGTCGACGTGCGCGAGGCAGCCGCACGGCTGCGGCGCTGGCTCGCCCAGGGACGCCACGGCGAGATGGACTACATGGATCGGCACGCGCACCTGCGCGCCGACCCGTCGGCGCTGCTGCCCGCCGGCGCGCGCGCGGCCAGCGTGATCGCGGCGCGCATCGATTACCGACCGCGCGGCGACGGCGGCGACTGGGTCGAGCGCGAGTGGTGCCGGCTCGCGGAACCGCAAGCGGCGGTCGTTTCGATCTACGCGCGCGGACGCGACTACCACAAGGTGCTGCGCGACCGCCTGGGCAGGCTCGCCGCGAGGATCGCGGAGACGGTCGGTCCGTTCGCATACCGGGTCTGTACCGACTCCGCGCCCATATTCGAGGTCGAGTTCGCGCGGCGCGCGGGCTTGGGCTGGCGCGGCAAGCACACGCTGCTGCTGTCTCGGGACGCCGGATCGACGTTCTTTCTCGGCGAGATCATCACCGAGCTGCCGCTGCCGGCGGACGCGCCGCTCGCCGAGCACTGCGGCACCTGCACGCGTTGCATTGAGGTCTGCCCGACGCGCGCGATCGTCGCCGCGTACGAAGTGGACGCGCGACGCTGCATCTCGTATCTGACGATCGAGCACAAGTCGGCGATCCCGGAACATCTGCGGCCGCTCGTCGGCAACCGCGTCTACGGCTGCGACGACTGCCAGCTCGTCTGCCCGTGGAACAAGTTCGCGCGCGTGGCCGAACTGCCGGACTTCGACGTTCGACACGGGCTGGATTCGGTCAAGCTAGTCGAATTGTTCGGGTGGAGCGAGTCCGAGTTCGACGAGCGCCACGCGGGTTCGGCGATCCGGCGCATCGGCTACGAGCGCTGGCTGCGCAACCTCGCGGTGGCGCTGGGCAACGCGCGGACCACACCCGAAGTCGTCGCCGCGCTGCGAGCGCGTGAGGACCATCCTTGCGCGCTGGTGCGCGAGCACGTCGCCTGGGCGCTTGCGCGGCACGGCGCGGCGCGCTGAAAAGGGCGAGGCGTCACCACGGACGCGGCCAGGCGCACACAGAGGCGACGGAGCGACGTGCCGCGCCTCGGCGGTTTCGCGCTCGCCGGGTCATCCGGCCCGCCGGCGCCGCGCTTCGTTCTTCCTCTCCCGGCGCCTTTGCGTTCAACCGGGGCAGCGCGGCCGGATCAGTGCGCGGCGAGAAGGATCCATACGGGCAGCGTCACCATCGAAATCAGCGTCTGCGCGGTCACCGTCACCGCGACCGGCGCCGCATTGCCGCCGAGCCGCGCGGCGAGCACGTAACTCATCGACGCCGCCGGCAGCGCCGCGAACAGAACGACCAGTTGCGTCTGCGGCACCCCGAGTCCGGCCGCGCGCGCGAAGGTCAGTGCGAGCAACGGAAACACGGCGAGCTTGATCGCGGAAAAGTAGGCGATGAGTCCGCGGTTCGCACGGATTCCAGCGAGGGTGAGCCCCGCGCCGATGCACATCAGCCCGAGCGCGATACCTGCACTGCCGAGCCTGCCGAGAAAACTCGCCGCAGTCACAGGCAACGTCCAGCCTGCGAGATTGCTCGCCAGGCCCGCGACCGTCGAGACGATCAGCGGGTTGGTGGCGAGCTCGCGCGCGAGCCCCGTCTTGCGATGGCGCGCGAGCGCATAGACCGCGAACACGTTGGCGAGCGGAACGCACACCGCCAGAATCAGCGCGAGCAGTGCGACGCCGGTGGCGCCGAGCAGCGACTGCGCGAGCGCCAGCCCGATATACGAGTTGTAGCGAAAGGCGGTCTGTACGCAGCTCGCGTAGACATCGGCCGGCGGTTGCGCCAGCCGCGCGGCGAAGCCGAGTGCCGCCGCGGCGAGAAACGCCGCCACCGCCACGCCGAGCGCGGCGCCTTCGCCGCCGAGCGTGAACCGTGCCGCGTTGATCGAATAAAACAGCAACGCGGGAAACAGCACGTAGTAGACGAGCTTCTCCGCCCCGTTCCAGAAGCCGCGCTCGTAACCGAAGCGCCGCGCCAGCAGCAGTCCGAGCAGGATCAGCGCGAAGTCCGGCAGGATCAACAGGATCGTCGAGATCATCGATTCGCGGGCCTTCCCGTCGCTTTGGCCGAGCCGCTGCCCGGGCCTATAATCCGTCCGCTTCGCTGCTGCTGTAGCTCAGCTGGTAGAGCAACTGATTCGTAATCAGTAGGTCGGTGGTTCGAGTCCACTCAGCAGCACCATCGCATCGTTGCCGTGCCGAGCCCGCCGCGTGCGGGCTTTGTTGTGTGCGCCCGGCACGGGCGCACTCTTGTGGGTGCAAGTCCCACCGTAAGTTGATCACAGCGAGCGAAGCGAAGCGCAACTGCATGAGGGTGACCGAGTGTGGGGAGGAAGCGTGGAGCGAAGCTGC
>JBBIJJ010000243.1:0-5345 GCA_037446035.1 Burkholderiales bacterium | reverse complement strand
AGGCGGGGAATGCGAGCAAGGACTTGATTTTTCGCCTTTCTCTGTGCCTCTGTGTCTCTGTGGTGAGGAATCTAGGGTCTGTTGACCTATGGATCGCGTTTGCGGCGGGCCGGATCGGTGCGCAGGGCTAGGCGCGGGCAGCGAGACCCTTGGCCCGCGCCAAGGACCCGAGCCGCAACAACGCCATGCGCCCTGAGCCGGCCCGCCCCGCAGGGTGATCCCTCCAGAAGCCACGGCACGCGTGCATGCGAAGGTTTACTGGGCGCACGTCCCGCGCCCCTGGCTCTTGGATAGCGGGCCTTCTGGAGGGGTCACGCAAGCGTGAGTCATATGTCAACAGACCCTAGGATCACTCGACCCGCCGCAGGAGACGGCGGCCGGCTGTCGCGGCGGCGCTGCCCTGCGCGCCGTTCGAGCAAGCGGCGCACGCCGCTCGCAGCGCAGCCGCGCCGCCCGAATCGCCCCCACAGCGGGCCGCGCCGTCACGTCCGCGTCGTCACTTCGACGGCGGCGGCACGCGGCCGAGAGAATAGAACTCGTCGTTCGGTCGCATCCCGATCATGTTGGCCATGCGGTTGCTCAGTGCGAAGAACGCCGCGATCGCGCCGATGTCCCAGATGTCCTCATCGGTAAAGCCGTGCGCGCGCAGCGCCTCGAAGTCCACCTCCGCAATGGCCGCCGAGTTCAGCGCGACCTTCAGCGCGAAATCGAGCATCGCGCGCTGCCGCGGCGTGAGGTCGGCCTTGCGGTAGTTGATCGCGACCTGGTCGGCGATCAGCGGGTTCTTGGCGCGGACGCGCAGGATCGCGCCGTGCGCGACGACGCAGTACTGACACTGGTTGGCGCCGCTGGTGGCCACCACGATCATCTCGCGCTCGGCCTTGGTCAGTCCGCTTTGCTTCTCCATCAGCGCATCGTGGTACGCGAAGAAGGCGCGGAACTCTTCGGGCCGGTGCGCGAGCGTCAGGAACACGTTCGGGATGAAGCCGGATTTTTCCTGCACGGCGAGAATGCGCGCGCGGATGTCCTCCGGCAGATCCTTCAGTTCGGGAACCGGATAACGGCTGATCGGCAGCGTGTTCGTGGCGGCGCTCATGCGACGGCCTCCTTGGCATGAGAAAACTGGATGTGATGCAGGTGAGCGTACAGCCCGCCGCGCGCGAGCAGTTCGGCGTGGCGGCCGGTCTCGACGATGCGGCCGGCCTCGAGCACGACGATGCGGTCGGCGCGCTCGATCGTCGACAGCCGGTGCGCGACGACGAAGGTCGTGCGGCCCCGCATCAGGCGCTGGAGCGAAGCCTGGATGTAGCGCTCCGACTCCGAGTCGAGCGCCGAAGTCGCCTCGTCGAGCAGCAGGATCGGCGCGTCCTTCAGCAGCGCGCGCGCGATCGACAGCCGCTGGCGCTGCCCGCCCGACAGCTTGACCGCGTTCTCGCCGATCGGTGTGTCGAAGCCCTGCGGCAGCGATTCGATGAACGGCAGCAGGTAAGCCGCCTCGGCCGCGGCGCGGATGCGCTCGAGCGAAGCGCCGCGCTGCGCGCCGTAGGCGATGTTGGCGGCGATCGTGTCGTCGAACAGCACCGTGTCCTGCGACACCAGCGCGATCTGCGCGCGCAGGCTCGCCAGCCGCAGCTCGCGCGTCGGGATGCCGTCGAGCAGGATCTCGCCAGCGGTCGGTTCGACGAAGCGCGGGATCAGGTTGATCAGCGTCGTCTTGCCCGCGCCGGACGGGCCGACGAGCGCGATCATCTCGCCCGGCGCGACCTCCAGAGAAACATCGTCGAGCGCTGCTTGCCCGGCGCCGGGATAGCGAAACGACACGCCGCGGAACGCGATCGCTCCGCGCGCGCGTTCGATCGTGCGCGTGCCGGTGTCAGCCTCCTCGTGCGAGTCGATCAGCGCAAAGACGCTCTCGCCGGCGGCGAGCATGCGCGCCAGCGGCCCGTTCAGGCCAGCCAGATGCCGCAGCGGCGGCAGCAACAGCAGCGCGGCGGTCAGAAAGGTGATGAAGTCGCCGGCCGACAACTGCGCGCTGCGCGCCTGCCACAGCGCCACGCCGATCACGAACGCGATGCCGATCGCGGCGATCACCTGCGTCACCGGGGTCGCCCCCGAGTAGCCGACCTGCATCCGCATCGCAAACCGGCGCAGTCGCGCGTTGATCGCCGCGAAGCGTTCGCTCTCGTACGCGTAGCCGTCGTAGACCTTGATCACGCGGCCGCCCTCGTGCGCCTCCTGCACGGCGCGCGTCATCACGCCGACCATCTGCTGGTTCTCGAGGTTCAGCCGCCGCAGCCGGCGCGCGAACGCGCGCAGCACCAGCGCGATCGGCGGCGCCACCGCGAGCGTTACCAGTGTCAACTGCCAGTTGTAATAGAGCAGTACCACGAGCAATGCGAGCACCGTCAGCGAGTCGCGCACGGCCGTGGTCATCACCTCCGCCGCCAGATTCAGCGCGTTGGTGGCCTCGTTGACGAACTTCGCGATCACGGTTCCGGACGGCGTGTTCTCCAGCGTGGTCTGCGGCCAGCGCAGCAGACGCGCGAACATCTGGCCGCGCAGCTCGACCAGCACGCCCTGCGAGACGCGATTCAGCAGATACGTGCTGGCGAAGCTCGCCAGTCCGCGCAGCACGAACACGCCGACGAAGCCCGCCGGCACCCAGATCCCGGCGGCGGCGTCGCGCTGGTAAAAGCCCTGGTCGAGCAGCAATCCGGTCATGCGCGCGATCAAGGGCTCGGTGAGCGCGGTCGCCAGCATCGCGGCGACGGCCAGGGCCAGCGCGGGCTTGTGCGCGAGCACCAGCCGCAGCATCCGGCGAAAGATCGGATCGCGCGCAAGGCTCGGCCGCGCCGCCGCGGCATGGCTAGCGGCCATCGAGCGTCCGCTCCGCCCGCGCGCGGCCCGCTGGGCACGGCTCGCGCCGGATCGATGAGTCTTGGGAGCGCATGGTGGGTGCGTGAAAGCGGCCGGATACAATCGCGCGTGTCGTCGGCCGAAGGCTAGTTTACTGAGCGTGACGGAAATGACTCGCGTACCGGGCGCTCGGCGCGCTGTCCCCCGGCCCCGTCGCAAGCGCGGCGCGCCGGCGCTCGCGCCGCACCGTGCCGGTGACGGTCCGCAGAATACCCGCTGAGCCGCTCCGGCAGCACCTTGCTTCGATGTCGACGCTCTTCGTCCGCCTGCCGAATCATCTCGGCGATGCCTGCATGTGCCTGCCCGCGCTCGATCTGCTCGCGCGCAGCGGTCATGCGCTCGCTTTGGTCGGCAAGCCGTGGGCGCCGGCGCTTTTCGAGGCTCATGGCTGGCCCGTGCTGGCGCCGCGCGGATCGTGGATCGAACGGATCGATACCATGCGGGCGGCACGCATCGCTCGGCATGGCGAGCGGGCAGTGCTGTTCACGAACTCGATCGGCAGCGCGCTGGAGTTTCGGTTGGCTGGTTTCGCGTGCGTCGGCTACACGACCGAAGCGCGCGGCTGGCTGCTGGCGCAACCGATCGGCCTGCCCGCGGCGTGGACGCGCGACATGCACACGGTTGAGTACTACTTCGAACTGGCGCGCCGCTTCGTCGCAAGCGACGCACCGATGCCGCCGAAGCTGGACCTGAAGCTCGGCGCACGCACACACACGCGCGCGCGAGAACTGCTTCTGGGCGCAGGCATCGCCGGTCCGTACACGATGCTGTGTCCCGCTGCGGTCGGACGGCATCGCGGTCGACCTAAGGCATGGCCCGAGTTTGCGAAGCTGGGCGCCGAACTCCGTGCGCACGGCGTACGCGTCGTCGCCTGCCCCGGTCCGGGCGAGCGCGCCGTCGTCGCCGCGGCGCTGCCGGCAGCGACCATCCTGCCGGAGACCGATGTGGCGACTTTCGCGGCGCTGCTGCACGGCGCGCAGCTCGTCGTGGCCAACGACAGCGGTCCGAGCCACGTCGCCGCTGCGGTCGGCGCGCCGCTGGTCGCGATCTTCGGCGTGACGGAGCCGAAACGCACGCGGCCTTGGACGCCCGACGCAGCCGTGGTGGGCGGTTCCGACGGCTGGCCCGACTTCGATGCGGTGTGGCAGCGCGTGCAGGCGCGCCTCGGGCGCGCTGCCGGAGTCCCGGCGTGAGCAGCGCGCAGCTTGCGGGCGGCGCGGCCCGGTGGGCCGTGTGGAGCGACCGCGCGACCCGCTCGGCGGCCGTGCTCGCCGCATTCGTGCTGCCGTTTTCGACGGCCGGCGCGAACGCGGCGTTCGCGCTGTTCGTACTGTTGTGGATCGCCAGTCCAAAGCTCGCCGAGCGCGCGCGCCGCGCCTGGCACGACCCGGTCGCACGCGCCGCGCTGGCGCTGTTCGCGCTGTTCGTCGCCGGCGTCGCGTGGAGCAGCGCGAGCGCCGCCGAGGCGTTGGACCACGTGCTGAAGTACCGCAAGCTGGTCCTGCTCGCGATGCTGCTCGGCGTGATGGGCGAGCGCCGCTGGCAACTCGCCGTGCTCGTCGCGTTCGCCGCCGGCGGCGCGGTCGTTTTCGTCGCGGCGCTGCTGATCCACATCGGCGCGCTGCCGCAGGCCGAACGCGGCGGTGTCGGCAACGCGGTGGCGTTCAAGAACCACATCACCGAGAGCTGGGTGTCGGCGCTGCTGTTTTTCTTCGCGCTCAGCGGGGCGCGCTGGGCGCGCCTGCCCGCATTGCGCGCGCTGTTGAGCGCCGGCGCCGTGGCCGCCGCCGCGCACGTGCTGTGGCTGCTGATCGGCCGCACGGGCTACCTGCTGCTGCTGGTGCTGCTGCTGACATGGGCGGCGCTGCTCGCCGGTTGGCGGCGCGCGCTGTCGGCCGCGCTGATCGGTGTCGCGGTGCTCGGCGCGGTCGCCCTGTCGTCGGACACGTTCGTGCAGAGGCTCAGATTCACGTTCGCCGAGGTGGAGCAGTACCGGCAGACGGGTGCGGTGACTTCTTTCGGCGCCCGCTACGAGTTCCTGCAGGCCGCCGGGAGGATCTGGCTTGTTTCGCCGATCTGGGGTCACGGCAGCGGCAGCGTGCCGGTGGAACACGCCCGGCTGCCGCGCGCGCACACCGCGGTCGGCCAATTGACGACCAGCAACCTGCACGGCGAGTTTTCCGAACTCGCCGTGCAACTCGGACTGCTGGGCGTTGGCGCCTTCGTCTGGCTGCTCGTCGCGCACGGCCGTCGCGCGCGTGAACTGGATCCGGCCTGGCGCGACCTGGCGATCGGGCTGCTGGTCGCGATGGCCTTCGGCTCGACCTTCAATTCGCTGCTGCGCGACTTCACCGAGGGGCACGCGTATGCACTGCTCGCCGGCACACTGCTCGCCCGGCGCCAGGAATGAGAATCTGTGAAGATTTCGT
>JBBIJJ010000242.1:0-5358 GCA_037446035.1 Burkholderiales bacterium | reverse complement strand
CTCAGAGCGCGTTTCGGGATAGATCTCCTCGAGCGCCGCCCAGAAGCCCAAGGCGCCGTCGCCCACGGCGAGCAGCGGCCCGGCCTCCAGCCCGCGCGCCTTGACACGCAACACCTCGCGCCAGGACTCGCTCGATTCGCGCAGCCCGTCGCCGATGGTGACCAGCTCCTTGCTGCCCTCCGGGGTCACGCCGATGATCACCAGCAGGCACTGGCGGGCGTCTTCCTCGGCGCGCACCCCCGTGTGGATGCCGTCGGCCCACCAGTCGATGTAGCGCCTGGCGGACAGTTCGCGCTTCATCCAGCCCTTGTACTCCTGCGCCCACTCGGCCTTCGGGCGGCTCACGACGTTGGGCGAGAGCCCCCGGGCCTGCTCACCCACCAGCACCCCGAGGGCTTCGCGCATGTCGCCCGTGGAAATACCCTTCAGGTCCAGCCAGGGCAGCGCCGCCTCCACGCGCTTGGAGCGGCGCACATAGGGCGGCACCAGCGCGGCGTTGAACTTCACCCCCGTGCCCGCGCGGTCGCGCACCTTGGGCACGCGCACTTCGACCGGACCCACCGGCGTCAGAATCTCGCGCGCGGGCAGATAGCCGTTTCGCACCACTGCCGCGCCACCGCCCAGCGTGCGCACATTGCCACACTCGGCGAGCAACTCCTTCACCTCGACCTCGATCGCCCTCTGGATCAGATCCCTTGCCCTGCGCCGGATCAACTCCTGCAGCGTGAGCCCCATCTCGTTTGCACCGCCGACCGTCTTGCCCGCATCTTTGCCCATGGCGTATCTGCGTGGTTGCTGACTTCGAATCTCGCCAATCCGCTTTCAGCAGAGGTGCGCCACCTTCTCAACTTACGCCCCGCTGCTCATACACCAGTTTCGACTTTAGCTCGTCGGCGGTGACCGTGACGACGACCGACGAGCGTTGGGTCGACGAACCGGACGCGCGCAGCAATGCGCGCCTGATTCGCGAATGCCTGCTGCTCGGCGGTGCGGCCGCCGCACGCTTCATTCCGATGAAGAACGCGGCGGCGACGCCGCACGATGGCGCGGCGGCGACGGCGGCGGCACTGGCGAAAATCGAAGATCCGTACGACCTGGTGATCCTGGGCATGGGCGACGACGCGCATGTCGCTTTCTTGTTCCCGGGTTCGCCCGAGTCGCTCGCGGGACTCGATCCGAGCAATGGGGCGCGCTGCATCGGGGTGACGCCGCCGGCGCCGACCACGCCGAGCGTGCCGCGGCTTTCGCTGACGCTCGCCGAACTGTGCAACGGGCGACGCGTCGTGCTGGCGTTGGCCGGTACGGCCAAGCGGCACGCGTTCGAGCACGCGCTGCGCGCCGAGCCCGGCGCACCGGTGGCGGCGCTGTGTCGCCACGCAAGGTGCGGCGTCGATGTCCTTTGGCTCGATGCGCATTGAGCCGCCCTGGCTGGCCGCCGACGTTGGCGGCACGAACGCACGCTTCGGGCTGGCGGCCGGCCCTGCTGGGCCGGTCACCGCCGTCGCCCATCTGCGTTGTGCCGGCTTCGCCTCGCCGGTCGGGGCGCTGCGGCATTACTTCGCCACGATTACCGCTTCGCCGCGCGCCGCCGCCTTCGCCTTGGCCGCTCCGGTAGAGGCCGACGACGTGCAACTGACCAACGGTCCGTGGCGGTTCGAGCGGCGGGCGCTGTGCGCCGCATTCGGCTTCGAGCGGCCGGTGCTGCTCAACGATGTCGAAGCGCTGGCGCTTGCGCTGCCGGCGTTGCCATTGCCGCAGCTCTGGCTGCCGTATGGGCCGCAACTGCAACCGGCGACGCGTCTGCCACGCGCGGTGATCGGCTGCGGCACCGGACTGGGCGTGGCCGGGATCGTGCCGCACGCGGGCGGGTGGGTGGCGGTGCCGGGCGAGGGCGGGCACGCGACGTTGGCGGCCAGCGACGACTTCGAGGCCGAGGTTCTGCGCGCCGCGCGCGCGCTCCAGACGCACGTGTCGGCGGAGCGGCTGTTGTGGGGCTCGGGCATGCCGGAATTGCACCGCGCGGTGGCCGCCGTGCGCGGACGACGCGTCCAGACGCTGTCTGCTGCGGCGATCACCGCGAGGGCCGCGCAACATGATGAGGACGCGGCGGCGCCGGTGCAGACGTTTTGCGCGTTGCTCGGCGGATTCGCGGGCGACGTTGCGTTGACGTTCGGTGCGCACGGTGGGCTGTACGTCGGCGGCGGCGTGGTGCCGCGGCTGGGAGAGTCGTTCGCGCGGTCGCGTTTTCGCGAACGCTTCGAGGCGAAAGGGCGCTTCACCGAGCGCCTGCGCGTGATCGCGACCCCCGTGATCGTCGGTGCCGACGCCGCACTGCTGGGCGCGGCGGTGCGGCTGCGCGAAGCTGCGGCAGCGTGACAGCCTGGCTGGACCGTGCAGTGAAGCGTTGACCCGGCGCAAGCGGCGTTGCTAAGCTAGATCGCTCTGCCGGCCATCGGTGCGCGTCGATCCATCCGGTGCCATCGGAGATCCGGAACGAGGAAGCGCCGCCGCTTCGGCGGTGGCGTCCCGATCGCCGACGCGCCCCCGAAGGGCCGGACGCGAGCGCGGTGGCTTGCAGGCCGTTCGCGTCGGAACATGAAAAAAATGACGATCTGGAGGAGGAATCAATGGTGGTTGCAGGCGTCTTTCGGTTCGTGCGCATCGCCCGCTCGGTGGCCGGCGTATGCGCGCTGATTTCGCTCGTGGCTTGCGGCGGCGGTCAGCAACAAGTTGCGGACCCGCTGCCACCCGGCCCGACTTCCTGGCAGGTGTTCTTCCCGCAGCCGGCGGTGGTCGACGGCGAGACGTTGACGCCGACGTGCTCCAAGGCGCCCGGCACGAATCCGCAGTTTCGTTTCTGGGCGCGGCGCGGCACCGCTGACGGCCTGGTCATATTTTTCGAAGGCGGCGGCGCTTGCTGGGACGATGCGACCTGCTCGCTCGGCATCAGCGCGGCGAATCCGAACGGCCTGTACTACGCGGAGATTCTTCCGTCGTACAACCCGAGCACCTACAACGGCCTGTTCAACCTGACCGACGCCCGGAATCCGGTCAAGGACTGGAGCTTCGTGTACGTGCCGTATTGCACCGGCGATATCCACGCCGGCTCGAAAACCAA
The DNA here is from genome assembly GCA_037446035.1 of Burkholderiales bacterium. GTDB lineage: Bacteria > Pseudomonadota > Gammaproteobacteria > Burkholderiales > Burkholderiaceae_F > DSNY01. The sequence goes on along the minus strand of JBBIJJ010000242.1, from coordinate 2,240 downwards.
GACGTACACCAATCCCTTCAACGGCCAGCAATACACGATCGAGCATCGGGGCGTCGACAACTTCCGGCTCGTGTTGCGCTGGATCCAGCAGAACTTCGCGCCGCCGCAACAGATCCTCGTGACAGGATCCAGCGCCGGGGCGTATGGCGCGGTCGCGCATTTCCCCCGCATTCGGCGGGCGTTTCCCAGCGGCATGGCGGCCATGCTCGGCGATGCCGGTCAGGGCGTGGCGACACCCGCTTTCGATCAATTGCGCAACGCGAACTGGAACATTCAACTCGATCCGGGCGTATACGGTCCGAACCCGCAGTCGGTCCCGAGCGAGCAACTCGCGCAACGGCTGGCGCAGGCGTTTCCTGCCGATCGCTTCGGCCAGTACACGACGGCGCTCGATCTCATTCAAATGGCCTTCTACGACGTGATGGTCAACGGCCTGACGGGCGCGCAGGAGGGTACCGCGTGTCAAGCCTGGACCGATTCGATGGCGACGCAAATGGCCGTCAACCGGCAGGTGCCGAACTTTCGCGGTTACATGGCGGCGGGCACGACACACACAGTGTTGCGCGGGCAGACGTTCGGAGACCCGAACAACGTGCCGTTGTTTTTCCGCGAGAACAGCGCGGGTGGTGCGCCGTTCACGGACTGGCTGGCGGGCATGCTGTCGCCGAACGGCGCGAACTGGGCCAACCGCGACTGCGTCAACTGCACGACGTTCCCGCCCGGGCAATGCCCGTACTGACCTGCCCGGTCCTGCCGAGCGCTCGGAAAGGACGATCGACATTGGCCTGCGGCGGCGCCGATGCCGCCGCGTGGCACCCGTCAGTCCAGCCGGACCCCGGCTCGCTTCACGATCGGTGACCAGCGCTTGCGCTCGGCTTCCATGAAAGCGGCGAACGCCGCCGGCGTGCCGCCGGCCACGTCCCAGCCGGCGGCTTCGATGCGCGGTTGTACTTCCGGCGCGTGCAGGACAGCGTTGATCTCGCGGTTCAGGCGCTCGACGATCTCGCGCGGCGTCGCCGCCGGTGCGACGAAACCGTTCCACGCCACCGCTTCGAAGCCGGCGAATCCGCTTTCTGCGATCGTCGGCAGGGCCTTCATCCCAGCCCAGCGGGCGCTGCCGGTCACCGCGAGCGGTTTGATGCGCTTGGCCGCGATCAGCGGCAGAAGTGACGTCGGATTCGACATGATCGCCTGCACGTCGCCGGATGCCGTGGCCTGCACGGCCGGGGGCGCGCCGTTATACGGGATGTGCACGATGAAAAGATTGGCCTGCGCCTTCAGCAGCTCCATCGCCAGGTGCGAGCTGCTGCCGTTGCCGACCGACGCGTAGTTCAACTGCCCCGGGCGCGCGCGCACGTAAGCGACGAACTCCTTGAAGGAGCCGACCGGCAGATCGGCGTTGACCGCGAGGATGTTGGGCGCCGTGCCGACCAGCACGATGGGCGCCAGATCGCGCGCCGGATCGTACGGCAGCTTGGAGTAAAGGAACGGCGCGGTCGCCAGCGGCCCGGTGAACGACAGGCCGAACGTGTAGCCGTCAGGCTCGGCCTTGGCGATCGCGTCGGTGCCGACGGTGCCGCCGGCCTGAGCGCGGTTTTCGGCGACGACCGGCTGGCCCAGGCGCTCTTTCAACTTGTCGGCCACCAGACGGCCGAGCACGTCGATCGACGATCCGGGGGGCGCCGTCAGGATCATCCGCAACGGTTTGGACGGCCAGCTTGGTGCACGCGCCGCTGCCGACAACGGCAGGGTCGCGCCGAACGCCAACAGTTCCCGTCGTTTCATCGTCACTCCGAGTGGCAGGGCACGGGGAATTCCACGAACGTCTTCGAAACGGTCAGGCTGTCTTGACTGCGGCCGGTGCCATGCGCCTTGACTTCGGTGGTGCGAAGGCAGCCGGCGACCAGACCGGCCGCCGCCGTGACGACGTCAATGGGCGTCCCTTCCTAGCACCAAGTACTCCATCAGGGGTCGTTGTACGTGCAGGCGATTTTGGCTTCGGCCGCCGCGCCGTGCGCGGCTCAACCCGCTGCGCGGGTTAACCTGTGCCGAAACAGGCTGCACGAACGCGTCGTTAGTGAACATCGCGTCCAAGCAGAAGGTATTCCATAAGCTTCTGCACGTGCAGCCTGTTTTGTCTCCGGCCGGCGCTGCGCGCCTTAACTTCGCTGGCGCGAAGTTAGCCTGCGTCGAAAATGCCTGCCGTGCCTTCGTCAATGGACGCCCTTTCCAAGCAACAG
>JBBIJJ010000241.1:0-5360 GCA_037446035.1 Burkholderiales bacterium | reverse complement strand
TCGTCGGCGAGCCACAGCTTGCGGAAGTATTCGTTCATCTCCGGATGCCCCCACAGCAGCGTGATGGCGTGCGCCATGCCGGGGTAGCGTGTCTCGAGCACCGAGCGGTCGCGCGCGTCGGGCGCGGGATGAGCCGCTGCCGCCGACGCCGCAGGGCGTGCGGGCGGCGACAGGGTCGGCAAGCGCGAAAAAGGATCGTACGAACGCGGCCGCGGCTTCATCTTTTTGGCTTTCGGAATACCATGTTAGCGGTAGGCCCATCGAATAGCAACGAAGGAGCCAGCCATTTCGGCGCTTTGGCGACGCCCGACCGACGATCGGCACTTGACGGATCGCGCCGTCTTGGCGCCGAACGCGCGAAGGGGGTTCGCACGGGGCCGCTTCCTATAATCCGCGCGTGCCCATCGAGCTCGAAGAGAACGTCGCGCTGCGCGCGCTCAACGCCTTCGGGGTCGATGCGCGGGCGCGCTACTTCGTGCGTGTACGCAGCGCCGAAGCGCTGGCTGCGCTGGAGGATGAGCCGAGGCTGCGCGGCGTGCCGCGTCTGGTCCTCGGCGGCGGCAGCAACGTACTGTTCACGCGTGATGTGGAAGGCGTCGTCGTCAAGATCGACGTGCCGGGCTTGCGCGAGGCCGGTGAGGACGAGCACGCCTGGTTCGTCGAGGTCGGCGGCGGCGAGAACTGGCACCACACCGTCGAGCGCCTGCTGGCCCGCGGCCGGCCCGGACTGGAGAACCTGGCGCTGATTCCGGGTCAGGTCGGCGCCGCTCCGATCCAGAACATCGGTGCGTACGGACTCGAGTTGGCGGAGCGGTTTCTGGCGCTGTCGGCGTGGGACGTGGACACCCGCGGCGTCGTGCGAATGACGCTGGCCGACTGCAGCTTCGGCTACCGCGACAGTGTGTTCAAGCGCGAACTCGCGGGCAAACGCGTGATTGTTGCGGTGACGCTGGCGCTGCCGAAGCGGTGGACACCGGTGGCCGGTTACACGGACGTGGCCAACGAGCTGAAGGCGCGCGGCATCCGGGCGCCGGGCGCGCGCGACATCTTCGACGCGGTGTGCGCGATCCGCCGTCGCAAGCTGCCCGACCCGGCCGTAATCGGCAACGCCGGCAGCTTCTTCAAGAACCCGATCGTCACGCGTGAGCAGCACCGGGCGCTGCTGGCGCATCACCCATCGCTGGTCAGTTACCCGATGCCGGGCGGCCGCTTCAAGCTCGCCGCCGGCTGGCTGATCGAAGCGGCGGGGCTCAAAGGCGCCACCCGCGGCCGCGCCGGCGTGTATGAGAGGCAGGCGCTGGTGCTGGTGAATCGCGGCGGCGCCACCGGCGCCGAAATCCTGGCGCTGGCGCGCGAGGTGCAGGACAAGGTCGCCGAAAAGTTCGGCGTGTGGCTCGAGCCCGAGCCGGTGATCGTTTAATCGTCGGCCGGCGGGCGTCGGCCGGCGGGCGATACCGAACCCCCTTCGAGCTGAGGCAACGCGCCGCCCGGCCGGACCGACAGCAGGCCGGCCCGCGTGTACACGACCAGCTTGTCGCGCGTGTCGGCGATGTCCAGGTTGCGCATCGTCAACTGTCCGATGCGGTCGGCGGGCGTGAAGAACGCTTCGCCTTTTTCCATCGTCAACCGCTCGGGCTTGTAGGTCAGGTTCGGCGAGCGCGTGTCGAGGATCGAGTAGTCGTTGCCGCGCCGCAGCTCGATCGTCACTTCGCCGGTGATCGCGCGCGCGACCCAGCGCTGTGCGCTGTCGCGCAGCAGGATCGCCTGCGGATCGAACCAGCGGCCCTGGTACAGCAGCCTTCCCAGCTTGCGCCCGTGGTCGCGGTACAGCTCGATCGTGTCCTCGTTGTGGATGCCCGTCACGAGCCTTTCGTAGGCGATGAACAGCAGCGCCATGCCGGGCGCTTCGTAAATGCCCCGGCTCTTCGCTTCGATGATGCGGTTTTCGATCTGGTCGGACATGCCCAGCCCGTGCCGGCCGCCAATGCGGTTGGCCTCCAGCATCAGCTCGACCGGGTCCGCGTATTCGACGCCGTTGAGGGCGACCGGCCGGCCCTCCTCGAAGCGCACCGTCACTTCCTCGCGCTTGATCGCCACGTCGTCGCGCCAGAACGCCACGCCCATGATCGGCTGCACGATGTGGATGCTGCTGTCGAGCCGCTCGAGGTCCTTCGCTTCGTGCGTGGCGCCGAGCAGGTTCGAGTCGGTCGAATACGCCTTCTCCACGCTCATCCGGTAGTCGAAGCCGTGGGTGCTGAGGAACTCGCTCATCTCCTTGCGGCCGCCCAGTTCGTCGATGAACGCCTGGTCGAGCCACGGCTTGTAGATCTTCAGCGCCGGGTTGGCGAGCAGCCCGTAGCGGTAGAAGCGCTCGATGTCGTTGCCCTTGAAGGTGCTGCCGTCGCCCCAGATGTGGACGTCGTCTTCCTTCATCGCCGCCACCAGCATCGTGCCGGTGACCGCGCGGCCGAGCGGCGTCGTGTTGAAGTAGGTCAGCCCGGCGGTCGAGATATGGAACGCGCCGCACTGCAGCGCCGAGAGTCCCTCGGCGACGAGCTGCGCGCGACAATCGATCAGCCGCGCGCGCTCGGCGCCGTAGGCGAGCGCGCGGCGCGGAATGTCGTCGTAGTCGGGCTCGTCGGGTTGGCCCAGGTTGGCGGTGTACGCGTACGGAATCGCGCCTTTCTTGCGCATCCACAGCAGCGCCGCACTCGTGTCCAGTCCGCCGGAAAACGCGATGCCGACCTTGTGGCCGACGGGCAGGCTTTGGAGGATCGTTGCCATGGTGAGACTGAAGGCGTCGCTCGTGAAGCGCACGCGCGGAATCGGGATGCCGATGCCCATGTCGCGCGCAACGGCGCGTCCGGGAATTCGGGCCAGCCCGCGGCGCAAGGCCGCCAGGACGCGCGAAATTATACGGGCGCACCCTGCCGCGGCCGGCACAGTCGCGTGAATGGTCGATTGTTGCGGCCCGCCGCTGCGTGCGACCGTAGCGCCGTCGAGAGCCGATGGGCGAAACCGCGATGGGAACGCTGAACTTCGCTTGGTGGAACCTGCAGAACCTGTTCGACACCGACGATGACCCGATCTCGCGCGACTTCGAGTACACGCCTGCGCACGGCTGGACCGAGGCGGCGCTCGCGGCCAAGCTCGCCAATCTGGCTGCCGCGCTCGACGTACTGCACGGCGGTCAGCCGCTCGACCTGCTTGCGGTATGCGAGATCGAAAAGGAGTCGCTGCTCGCGCGGCTGCTGCAGACGACGGCCCGGCAACGCCACCTGACGGTGGCCAACGATCCGATGGGCACGTCGGATCTGCGCGGCATCGACGTTGCGCTCGCGTTCAACGCAGCGGCGCTCGAGTTGCGTGCAATCCGCTCGCACGTCGTGCATTTGCGCTATCGCACGCGCGACATTCTCGAAGCCGAGTTCATCGTGCGCGCCAGCGGCGAGCCGCTGGTGGTGATCGCCTCGCACTGGCCGTCGCGCTCGCAGGGACGCTGGGAAAGCGAACCGGCGCGCATCACGGTCGCCGAGAACATCGCGTACCTGATCGAAGCTCACCTCAAGGTCGACGCCGTGCGCTACGAGGCGCTGCGCGCGGCGGACGATCTGGCCACGCTGCAGGCGCGCTGGGACACGCCGCTGCTCGCGTGCGGGGACTTCAACGACGAGCCCGCCGATCGCAGCGTCGTCGAGCACCTGAAGGCGTCGCGCGAGCGCGAGCGCGTGGTCGGCGAAACGAACGATCTCGACCGCTTCTTGCCGGAAGTCGCCGACTATCGCGCGCGCGACGTCTTCGTGTATAACGCCACAGCCCGTTTCGGCGCGACCGGCGCCGGCTCGTACCTTTTCGAGGGCGGCGATGCCGGTCGCGCCACCAATCGCCATCAGGCACTCGACCGGTTGGTTGCCAGCCGCGGACTGCTCAAGCCGAGCGGGCTGCGGCTGATCGAGGACTCGGTGAGCTACGTAAGCGACGCAACGGTCGCCACCCGCAGCGGACGACCGCGGCCGTTCGATCGAAGAACCCTCAGGGGCACCTCGGATCATCTGCCGCTGGTGGCCCGATTTGCGTCTTGATGGCCGCATCCTGGCCGATCCGGCGTGGCGCAGGGTTCGTCGCTCGCACCGGCTGACATGCGTCAAGGCCGCCGGGCGCCTTGGTTGCATGCGTGAGAAAACCGTCCTACATTCGCTGGGCCAAACCCCAAGGAGATCGCTCAATGAACAGCCTGCGTAATCGGTACCTCGGTTTGTCGATCATCCTGTCCGCGGTCGCTCTCACGGCGGGGTGCGCCACGACCGGCGACCTCGAAAAGGTGCAGGGCGAGGCGGCGGCTGCGAGAAAGCTTGCGCAGGATGCGAAGTCCGCGGCCGATCAGGCGGGCGGAACGGCCAGCGCCGCCGCCGCCGATGCGCGCGCCGCCAGAGAAGCCGCGGCCGCCGCTCAGCGTGCCGCCGACGAGGCCAAGGCCGCCGCGCAGGAAGCCAAGCGCGCGGCCGACGAGGCCAAGGCGGCGACCCAGGCGATGAACGAAAAGCTGGACCGCGCTTTCAAGCAGTCGCAGAAGAAGTAAGGTCAGCGCGAAACCGGGACCGGCACGCCGCGGCGCTCGCGCGCCGCGCGCTCGACCGCGTCCCAGTCGATGTCCGCGCTGCGGCCCTTCGTGGCCGCGATCACCGTGCGTACGGCTGCGGTGACATCCGCGCCGTTGTTGCTCTCCGCCAGTGGCAGGTGCACCTCCATGTACAGCACGCCGTCGAGCCAGCCGGCCTTGACCGGCTGATCGACGATGCGAACGGGCGTGCCGACCGGCAGTTCGCGGAACAAGCGCGCGATGTGTTCCGGGTACAGCCGCACGCAGCCATGCGTGACCCGCATCCCGATGCCGTATGGCTTGTTGGTGCCGTGAATCAGATAGCCCGGCAGCGCCAGACGCAGTGCGTACTCGCCGAGCGGATTGTCCGGGCCGGGAGGCACGACGGTGGGCAACCTGTCTCCGTTGCGCGCGTGCTCGGCGCGGATCGAGGCGGGTGGATACCACGAAGGATTCTTCGTCTTGGACACGACACGGGTGAGCCCCAGCGGCGTGCGCCAGTCCACATCGCCGATGCTGACCGGATACGTGGTGACCTGCGGCGGCTCGCCTGGTCGGTGAGCGCGGAAGTGGTAGAGGCGGTACTCCGGCAAGTTCAGCACCAACCCCGTCCGCGGGGCATCCGGCAGCACGTAGCGGGTCGGCAGCAGAATGCGCGTGCCTTCGCCCGGCAGCCACGGATCCACCTCCGGATTGGCGGCGACGATCTCCGCGTAGCCGAGCCCGTACGCCCGTGCGATGTCCGGCAGCGTGTCTTCGT
>JBBIJJ010000240.1:0-5369 GCA_037446035.1 Burkholderiales bacterium | reverse complement strand
AAGCGAACTCGCAAGGTGGGGGTGTCACGAGGTTGCGGAATGTTCAATGATGCGGGCGGAATCGTTGCTGCATGCCGCGCCGGGCGATCCGGCCTCGCGACAGGGGGCGCCGGGGTGCTCGCTGTCGCGGTGCTCGCTGGGTCTCGCGCCACCCGGCCGGCGCTTCACTCGCAGCCGGCTCACGGAACGGAGCGACCGCTACGTTCCTTGCTGCCGCGCTCGCCCGGATCCGCCCGATCCCCGCACGATCATTCGCGACCCTCGCGGGAAAACCGGGCTAGCCCGTCCCGTGCCGCGCCAAATCGTTGCGCTGGGTCAACGCGGGCGTGGGCGATGGGCGTATGAACAATGCGGAACTTGTCTTACGATGCGCTTCGCGCCGGCGCGGTCGACACGCGGGCGCGCGGCTCGATCGGGGGGAGGGCACGCGCGATGCACATGGCCGATGCACTGCTGTCGCCCGCAGTGGGCGCGACGATGTGGGCGGCGACGGCCGTCACGCTGGCGCATTCGGCGCGTCGCGTGCGTGCCACCGCGCGGACCGAGCTCGTGCCGTTGATGGGCGTGCTGGGCGCCTTCGTGTTCGCGGCGCAGATGATCAACTTCGCCATCCCCGCGACCGGCTCCAGCGGACACCTGGGCGGTGGGTTGCTGCTGGCGATCCTGCTCGGACCGCACGCGGCGTTCATCGTGATCGCCTCCGTGCTGACGGTGCAGGCGCTGTTCTTCGCCGACGGCGGACTGCTCGCGCTCGGCGCCAACATCCTCAACCTTGGCGCGTTTCCGTGCTTCGTCGCGTATCCGCTGATCTATCGGATCTTGGCGCCGGCCGGCGCATCGGATCGGCGCGTCGGCGTAGCGGCCGTGATCGCTGCGGTCGTCGGCCTGCAGCTGGGCGCACTTGGCGTCGTGCTGCAGACGGCGGCGTCCGGCATCTCGAGTCTGCCGCCGTCGTCGTTCCTGTGGCTGATGCTGCCGATCCATCTGGCGATCGGGCTCGTCGAGGGCGTGGCCACCGCGGCGATCGTGCTGTTCCTGCGGCGCGCGCGGCCCGACCTGGTCGATGGCACGCCGAGCAGTGGCGCCGGCGCGCCATCGATGCGCGCGGTGGCGGCGGCGACCCTGGCGGTCGCGCTCGCCGGCGGCGGCGTGCTTTCGTGGTTCGCCTCGACGCAGCCCGACGGGCTGGAGTGGGCGATCGAACGCGCGGCCGGCTCGGCGCAGCCGCCCGCCCCGCAGGCGGGCGTGCATCGATGGCTCTCGCAATGGCAGTCGCGCCTGGCCGTGCTGCCCGATTACGACTTTCCGGCCGACGAGCGGCCCGACGTCGCCACCGACGCTGCCTGGCCGCAGGTCAAGGCCGGCACGTCGGTGGCCGGCATCGCCGGCGGGATGGCGACGCTGCTGCTCGTGTGGCTGGTGGCGCTCGCGCTGAAGCGGCGCCGGCGGTAGACGGTCCGTACGCGGTTGTCGGCGACGGGTGCATGAGCCGGATCGACGCCGCGCTGCACGAACTGCGCTCGCTCGATGCGCTGGCCGTTCGCGACACGCCGCTGGCGCGGCTGGATGCACGCGCCAAGCTGATCGCGACGCTGGCCTTCGTCGTGACCGTCGTCTCGTTCGACCGCTACGCGGTGGCCTCACTGCTGCCGCTGGCGCTGTACCCGGTGGCGCTGGGCGTGCTGGGCGAGGTGCCCGCCGGAACCGTGCTGCGCAAGCTCGTGCTGGCCGCACCGTTCGCGGCCATGGTGGGACTGTTCAACCCGCTGCTCGATCGGGCGCCGATGCTCGTGGCGGGCGCGCTGGAAATCTCGGCCGGCTGGATCTCGTTCGCGTCGATTCTGCTGCGCTTCGCGTTGACCGTGGGCGCGGCGCTCGTGCTGGTCGCCGGCACGGGCGTGCACGCGCTGGCGGCCGCGCTCGGGCAGCTCGGGGTGCCGCAGGTCTTCACCGCGCAGTTGCTGTTCCTGTATCGATACGCGTTCGTGCTCGGCGGCGAAGCCGCGCGCCTGACCACCGCGCGGGCGCTGCGCGCGTGCGGGCGGCCGACGCGGCTCGCCGAGTACGGGGTGCTGGCCGGACAGCTTCTGCTGCGCAGCTTCGATCGCGCGCAGCGCGTGCATCGGGCGATGATCGCGCGCGGCTTCGACGGCGAGCTGCGCGCAGCGCGCGCGGCGGCGTGGTCGGCGCGCGATACGCGTTTCGTCGCGCTGTGGTGCGCGTACTTCGCGTTCGTGCGGTGGGCCGACCCGGCGCTGTGGCTCGGCCGCGTGCTGACGGGCGGTGCCTGATGAGCCATCACCTGGTCGAAGCGCACGATCTCTGGTACGCCTATCCGGACGGCACGCAGGCGCTGCGCGGGGCGAGCTGCCGCATCGTGCACGGTGAAGCGGTCGGCGTGGTCGGCGCCAACGGCGCGGGCAAATCGACGCTGCTGCTGCACTTCAACGCCTTGCTTCTGCCCCAGCGCGGCACCGTGCGCATTGGCGATCTGCCCGTGACGCCGGCCACCCGCGCGCAAATGCACCGCACGGTCGGCTACGTGTTCCAGGATGCCGACGACCAGCTGTTCATGCCGACGGTGCTCGACGACGTGGCGTTCGGGCCACTGAATCTGGGGCTGCCGGCCGAGCAGGCGAGCGCGCGCGCGCTCGCGGCGCTGCGCACCGTCGGCGCCGAGCACCTGGCCGCGCGCGCGCCGTATCGCTTGTCTGGCGGCGAAAAGCGCGCCGTCGCCATCGCCGGCGTGCTGGCCATGGCGCCGTCGATCCTGGTGCTCGACGAGCCTTCGGCCGGGCTGGATCCGGCCGCGCGCCGGCGGCTGATCGAACTGCTGCGCGCGTTCTCGCACACGAGGATCATCGCCACGCATGACCTCGACCTCGTGCTCGACGTGTGTTCGCGCGTGCTGGTGATGCACGAAGGCACCGTGCAGGCCGACGGCGTACCGGGCGCGATCTTCGAGGACGTCGACCTGCTCGGTCGCTGCCGGCTGGAGCCGCCGCTGTCGTTTCAGCGACGCCTGCGCTGATCGTCAAAAAATTTTCGCCACCGATATGAAGAAAAACCCAATCCGCTTACGCCGCCCACCCGTATCCGTTCGAACGCACCGCGACCACAGGAGGACCCCGCGCATGAGTCTGCTCGCCCGCCTTCATCCGATCCCGATCCATCTGCAGTTGCGCGCCGCCATCGCGCTGGCGGCGCTCGTTCCCGCGCCGTCCTGGGCCGGCGGCATCCAGACGCTGGATCCGGTGGTGGTCAGCGGGGACGGCCTGGTCGGCGCCGCCGACGCGTCCTCCGAAGGCACAGTCACGCAGCAGCAAATCGCCACGCGACCCTGGCTGCGACCCGCGGAAGTGCTGGAGACGGTGCCCGGACTGATCGTCACGCAGCATACTGGCGACGGCAAGGCCAACCAGTACTTCCTGCGCGGCTTCAATCTGGACCACGGCACCGACTTCGCGACTTTCGTGCTCGGCATGCCGGTCAACCTGCCGACGCATGCACACGGGCAGGGCTACACCGACGTCAACTTCGTGATCCCGGAGCTCGTCAGCGGCGTGCGCTACCGCAAGGGGCCGTACTCGGTCCAGCAGGGCGACTTCGCCGCGGCGGGGTCGGCCAGCATCGAGTACGTTCGCTGGCTGCCCGGCGGCTTCGGCGAAGTCGGGTTCGGCGAGAACGGCTTTCGACGGCTGCTCGCTGCCGGCGCGCCGAAGCTCGGCAACGGCACGCTGCTGGTGGCGGGCGAAGGCTTCCGCAACGACGGGCCGTGGGAGGTGCCGCAGGACTACCGCAAGAACAACGCGGTGCTGCGCTTTTCGCAGGGCACGGAAGGCAACGGCTTCGATGTCTCGCTGCTCGCCTACGACGCCAAGTGGAACGCCACCGACCAGGTGGCCAAGCGCGCGGTCGCCCAGGGTCTGATCGGCCGCTTCGGCACGCTCGATCCGACCAGCGGCGGCAGCACCGAGCGCTACTCGCTGTCGGCGCAGTGGGCGACGCGCGACGAGCGCGGCGGCTGGCGTGCCAACGCCTATGCGGTGCGCTACCGCCTTGATCTGTTCTCCAACTTCACCTACTTCCTCGACAACCCGGTCGATGGCGACCAGTTCGAGCAGTCCGACAAACGCGCGATCCTCGGCGGCTTGCTGGAGCGCACGCTCCCCGCGCAGCTCGGCGGGCGACCGGTCGAGTTCACGCTCGGGGCCAAGATGCGCCAGGACGACATCGACACGGTCGGCCTGCACCTGACCGCCGCGCGCCAGCGCCTGACCACGATTCGCGAGGATGCGGTGACGCAGCGCGCCGCCGCGGTCTATGCCGAGGCGGCAGTTCAAGCGATCGACCGGCTGCGCGTGGTGGCCGGCGTTCGCACCGACTGGATGAACGTCGACGTCAGCTCGGATACACCGGCCAACAGCGGAACCGCGAGCGACTCGATCGTCACGCCCAAGTTCACCGCGATCTTCGGACCGTGGTCGCGCACCGAGTTCTACGCCAACTACGGCGAAGGATTCCACTCGAACGATGCGCGCGGCGCGACGATCCGCGTCAATCCCGACCCGCGCGATCCGGAGTTCGGCAACCCGGTCGATCCGGTGCCGCTGCTGGTGCGCGCCCGCGGACAGGAACTCGGCGTGCGCAGCGTCCCGGTGCGGGGCTGGCAGACCGCACTGGCGTTCTGGCGGCTGCGGCTGGACTCCGAGCTGGTTTTCGTCGGCGACGCCGGCACGACCGAGGCCAACCGGCCGAGCCGACGCCAGGGTATCGAGTGGACCAACTACTGGACGCCGCTGCCCGGTCTGACCGTGGATCTGGACCTTTCGTATTCGCGCGCGCGCTTCACCGACGATGCCCCCGAAGGCAACCGCATCCCCGGCGCGATCGAGCACACGGCCGCGCTCGGCGTGGCCTTCGACGACGGCGGCCCATGGTTCGGCGGACTGCGATTGCGTTACTTCGGCCCGCGCCCGCTGATCGAGGACAACAGCGTGCGCTCGACCTCATCGACGATCGTCAACGCACGGCTCGGCTGGCGCGCCGGCAAGGGGCTGGAAATCATCGCCGACGCGATCAACCTGTTCGACCGGCGGTTCAACGACATCGAGTACTTCTACGAGTCGCAGTTGCGCGGCGAAGCCGCGCCTGTCGCCGACATCCACTTGCATCCCGGCGAGCCGCGCACCGTGCGGCTGAGCCTGCGGCTGAGCTTCTGAGCGCCCGGCGCGAGGCGCTGCGCGCGGTCAGTGCGAGTGATCGTGCGGCTCGCGCTCGTGGCCCGGATGCTCGTGATCGTGCGCCGCGTCGGCGGCGTGCAGCGCCTCGTGCGCGTGTTCGTGCGCCGCGCCGGCGGCGTGCGCATG
>JBBIJJ010000239.1:0-5440 GCA_037446035.1 Burkholderiales bacterium | reverse complement strand
GCATCGGCCGCGGCCATCACCTGCCCGCCGAGGATCGCGGTCATCAGATCGGCGCTGCCCTTGTACGGGATGTGGTTGAACTTGACGTTCTGCGCGAGCGCCAGCTCTTCCATCGTCAGGTGCGGGCTGGTGCCGGTGCCGGTCGAACCGTAGTCGAGCTTGCCGGGATTGGCGCGCGCCCATTCGACGAGGTCTTTGAACGTCTTGAACGGCGAGCTGGCGGGAACGACCACGCCGAAGGTGTAGCCGGTGATGCCGATGATGTAGCTGACGTCCGCGAGCGGATCCCAGGGCACCTTCTGCGTGTGCGGAATGCGGAAGGCGCCGAGCGGGATCTGCGAGACCGTATGCCCGTCGGGCTGCGCGGACTTCAACGCGACGATGCCCAGCGTGCCGCCGGCGCCGGGGCGGTTCTCGACGACGATCGGCTGCGGCAAGTGTTTCGCGGTCGCTTCGGCGAGCGCGCGCATCGTCACGTCGGTCGATCCGCCCGCGGGCCACGGACAGATCAGCGTGATCGGCCGCGCCGGAAAATTCTGCGCGCGCAGCGGCACGGCGACGCTGGCGGCGACGGCCGCACCGGCCGCCTGGATCAGGGTTCGGCGTTTCATCGGTTCTCCTCCTTCTGTCCGCTCCTCCCCCTCGGCCGGGGAGAGGCAGCGCTCGTCAAACGTTCGTCACCGCGGCCGACGGCGCAGGCGCGACGGCCGTCTCGCCGCCGGCCGCAAACCGCGCCAGCGCCGTATCGACGTCGCCCAGTTCCAGCTCGATCGCGAGCAGCCGCTTCACGTAGTGCGATACCGCGTACTCGTCGGTCATGCCGATGCCGCCGTGCAACTGGATCGCCTGCTGGCCGATCGCGCGGAACGCGCGGTGAGCCATGACCTGCGCGGCATCGAGCACGCGCGCGCCGTCCGCGCCGTCGGCCTTCATCGCCGCTGCGAGCGCGAGCGACTGCGACTGCTCGTACAGGATCAGCAGATCGGCCATGCGGTGCGCGAGCGCCTGGAAGCGGCCGATCGGCTGGCCGAACTGCTTGCGCGTGCGCAGATATTCGGCGGTCAGATCGAGCACGGACTTCGCCAGCCCCACGCCCTCGGCGATGCGGCCGATGCACGCGGCTGCCTGCCCGGCGTCCCACGCGGCGCGCGCCGCGTCGCCTTCGGCCAGCACGATCGCCGACGATTCCGGGCACTGCACTTCGGCGGCCGGCGTGCCGTCGAACTGCCGCCACGCGCGGCGCGAGTAGTTCGACGCCAGCGCAAGAAGCAGGCGATCGTCGAGCAGCCACAGGAACGCGTGCGCATGCGCGGCGTGCGGCGCCTGGCCGATCAGCAACCCGTTGTCGCGGCGCGCGGCACCGACCGGCACGGTGATCTTCTGCCCGCTGGCCAGCGCCGCGAGCGCGGCGTCGCGCGTGGTGGACGCCGGCGCGAACGCCAGCGTGCGCGCGGCGGCGAGCGCGCAGTCGACGAACGGCTCGAGCAGCCAGCCGCGTCCGAGCGCCTGCGCGACGAGCGCGCCATCGAGCAGCGGCCGACCGAGCCCGCCGGCCGACTCGGGCACGCAGATCGCGGTAAGCCCGAGTGTGGTCAGCTCAGGCCACAGCGGCGGCCGCACCCGCGCATCCTCGCGCGCCTGCGCGCGCCGCGCCTCGAACGTGCAGCGCTCGCGCACGAGCCGCTCGCAACTGGCCGCGAGCATCGACTGTTCTTCACTCAGATCGAAGTCCATTCCCGTCCTTCGAAAGTCTTGATATCCGGCACGACTCCTCCTCGTGACAGGTGCCAACCGCCCTGCCTCCGCGTCCCCCACCCGTCGCCATACCGAGCCACTCACGCCTCATCATTCCGAGCCAACCACGCCTCGTCATTACGAGCCACTCACGCCTCGTCATTCCGAGCCAACCACGCCTCGTCATTCCGGGCCAACCACGTCTCGTCATTTAGGGCCAACCGCGTCTCGTCATTCCGAGCCGAAGGCGAGGAATCTCTCCCGCTCGCAACGCCGAGATCCTTCGCGCCGCTCGGGATGACGGCAGCGACGCCATACCGAGGCAAAGGCGAGGAATCTCTCCCGCTCGCCGCGCCGAGATCCTTCGCGCTGCTCGGGATGACGGAACCGGCGCTCCCGCGGGCGAAACGCGCTCGCAAGGCGGCGGTATCGCGAGGCTGGGTAAATCCTCAATGACTGCCCAGAACACCGAGAAGTGCCTTCATGAAGGTGTCCGTGCACGCCAAGTCCCCGCGGTGGACAAAGCATCGATCAGCACAAGCCGAACAACGCCGAATTGAACCACCGAGATTCATAGAACGCCGAGAAATGCCTTCATGAAGTTCTCCGTGTCCTCTGTGTCTCTGTGATGAACAAAGCCTTTCCAGCGTTACAACCCCAGCACGTGCTTTGCGATGATCCCGCGCTGGATCTCGTTGCTGCCGCCGTAGATCGTGACCTTGCGCAGGTTCAGGTAGAACGCCGCGGCCGGCGCGAGCGCCCAGCCGCCGTGGGCGCCGGCATCCGCGCGCGCCGGCAGCGCGGCCGCACCGTGCGCTTCGAGGATCAGTTCGGCGATGCGCTGGTAGATCTCAGAGCCCTTGATCTTCAGCATCGAGGCCATCGGCCCCGGCGCGCCGCGCGCGCGCGCCTCGGCGAGCACGCGCAAGTTGGTGATCTCGAGCGCCATCAGGTCGATCTCCACTTCCGCGAGCCGCGCCGCGCACAGCGGATCGTCGGCGAGCGGGCGGCCATTGCGCCGCAGCTCGCGTGCCAGCCGCTTGGCGCGCGCCAGTTCGCGCTTGTTGATGCCGATGTTGGCGATGTTGGTGCGCTCGTGCTCGAGCAGATACTTGGCGATCGTCCAGCCCTGGTTCTCCTCGCCGACGCGCAGCTCGACCGGCACCTCGACGTCGTCGAGAAACACCTCGTTGACCTCGTCAGAGCCGTCGAGCAGATGAATCGGCCGCACCGTGACGCCGCGTGACTTCATGTCGATCAGCAGGAACGAGATGCCTTCCTGCTTCTTCGCCTCGGGGTCGGTGCGCGCGAGACAGAACATCCAGTTCGCATGCTGCGCGAGCGTGGTCCACGTCTTCTGCCCGTTGACCACGTAGCGGTCGCCCTTGCGGATCGCGCGCGTGGTCAGGCTTGCCAGGTCGCTGCCGGCGCCCGGCTCCGAGTAGCCCTGGCACCACCAGTCCTGCCCCGAAGGAATCCGCGGCAGGAACTGCTGCTGCTGCCACTCGCTGCCGAAGCGCATCAGCACGGGACCGACCATGCGCAGCCCGAAGGGAAGTTGGCGCGGCGCGCCGGCGAGCGCGCACTCCTCGTCAAAGATGTGCTGCTTGACCGGATCCCAGCCGGGGCCGCCCCACTCGCGCGGCCAGCTCGGCGCGCCCCAGCCTTTTTCGTGCAGGATCTTTTGCCAGCGCAGCGTGTGCTCGCGCGAGACGCGCTCGCCGGCTTCGACGGTTTCGCGGATGTCGGGCGGCATCGCCTTCGTGACGAACGCGCGCACCTCGGCGCGGAAGGCTTGTTCTTCGGGGGTGAAGTTCAGGTCCATGCGTCGTCTGCCGTTTCGTGTCCCTCTGCGCCGCTGCACCTCTCACGTCGGCCCGCGCCTGCCGCCGGCGGCGAGGGCATCGGATCCCCGCTTCGCGGCCACGGAGCGCGCGCCAGGCTGAAAGGCTGTCGTCACACGTCGATCGACTGCGCCTACGCCACGCGTTCGATCACCACCGCCAGCCCTTGTCCCAGCCCGACGCACAGGCTCGCCACACCGTAGCGGCCGCCGCGGCGCTGCAACTCGCGTGCGCAGGTCAGCAACACACGCGCGCCGGAGGCGCCGAGCGGATGGCCGACCGCGATCGCGCCGCCGTTCGGATTGACGCGCGCATCGTCGAGCGGCAGCTTCATCAGCCGCAGGCAGGCGCCGACCTGGCTTGCGAACGCTTCGTTGATCTCGATGACGTCGATGTCCGCGAGCCTGAGCTTCGCCCGCTCGAGCGCCTTTGGGATCGCGTAGGCCGGACCCACGCCCATGATGCGCGGCGGCACGCCGACGGCGGCCGCGGCGACGATGCGCGCGAGCGGCTTTGCGGCCAGCGACTCGGCTGCGCGCTGCGCGCCGATCAGCAGCGCGACCGCGCCGTCGTTGATGCCCGAGGCGTTGCCCGCGGTGACCACGCCGTCGGGCGCGAGCGGCTTGAGCTTCGCCAGCGTCTCGGGCGTCGTCTCGGGGCGCGGGTGCTCGTCGGCTTCGACCGGCACCGTCGCGCCTTTCGCGCCGGGCACGTTCACCGCCGCGATTTCGCCCCTGAAGAAACCTTCGGCGCGCGCCTTTTCGTAACGCGATTGCGAGCGATACGCGATCGCGTCGGCCTCGGCGCGCGACACGCCGAACTCGCGCGCGACGTTGTCGCCCGTCTGCGGCATCGTGTCGGCGCCGAAGCGCGCCAGAAAACGCGGATTCGGAAAGCGCGCGCCGATCGTCGTGTCGAAGATCTGCGCGTCGCGCCCGAACGGCTGCGCGTTCTTGGCGAGCGCAAACGGCGCGCGCGTCATGCTCTCCACACCGCCGGCGACGTACAGCTCGCCTTCGTCGGCGCGCACCGCGCGCGCGGCGTCGACCGCCGACTGCAGGCCGCTCGCGCACAGCCGGTTGACGGTCACACCGCCCACGCGCTCGGGCAGACCGGCCAGCAGTGCGGCGAAGCGCGCGACGTTGCGCGAATCCTCGCCGGCCTGGTTGGTGCAACCGAGCACCACTTCCTCGACGCGCTCGGCGGCCGCCGGATGGCGCGCCAGCAGCGCGGCGATCGTCTGCGCGACCAGTTCGTCGGGACGGATCGAAGCGAGCACGCCGGCGTGGCGGCCGAAGGGCGAGCGCACGCCGTCGATCAGATAAGCGTCAGCCATGAAACGCGTTCCGTTTGTTTGCCGATCGGCCGGGCCGGCCGTGGCGCCGACCCGTACCGACGGCTAGCTTAGTCGGTCGCCGCCGTTCTGTCGGTCCCATCGCATGGGGCCGGTACGATGCGTCTCGTGGCGGGCTCCGTCGCGCCACACCTTGAATGCTTGCCCCGCCGCCGTTTCCGATGCGACCACGCCCCGTCGATCCGCCGCGCCGCGCCGTGGACGCCACACCCATGTCGGCACCCCCGCCGCGAGGCCGCGCATGAGCGTGGCGCCCGAAGTCGTCGGTTATCTGGCCGCGGCGCTGACCACGATCGCGTTCGTCCCGCAGGCCTGGCATACCTGGCGCACGCGCGCCACGCATGGCATCTCGCTCGGCATGTACTCGACCTTTACCGCGGGCGTGGCGTCCTGGCTCGCCTACGGCATCCTGCTCGGTGCCTGGCCGATCATCGTCGCCAACGCGATCACGCTTGCGCTCGCGCTGTTCATCCTGGCGCTGAAGCTGAGGCACGGTTGAACGCGCCAA
>JBBIJJ010000238.1:0-5455 GCA_037446035.1 Burkholderiales bacterium | reverse complement strand
CAGCCGGCTGTCGTACATCGAAGTGACCAATGCGCAGCACTTCGACGCCTTTCTGCCGATCGCCGGCTTCGACACGCGCTACGTTCCGCTGCACGTGTACTTCAACCGTGCGCTCGACGCGATGTATGCGCATCTGACGAGTGGGGCGCCGCTGCCGCCTTCGCAGGTGGTGCGCACCACGCCGCGCGGCGGCACCTCGCCCGCGCCGGCGTTGACGCCGGCCAACGTGCCCGCGTGGTCGGCGAATCCGCCGGCCTCGGATCGCATCACCTTCGACGGCACCACCCTGACGATCCCCGACTGATCGCGCGACCGGTTCTCGCGCGATCTTCTGCGCCGCACCGCCGCCGGCGGCGTGGCGCGAAAGCGCGCACCCGCGGCGCCGATCGCCACGGGCGCTTCGCACTCGTCCGGTAGCATCGCCGGCTCAACCGGCACGAACCGATGGCGACCCAGACCGAAAAGGCATCACTGAGCAGTCTCGCGATCGACCGCGCCGCGCCGCTGCGCCGGCGCCGGCCGTGGTGGAAGCGTTGGTGGATCTGGCTTGCCGCGCTGGTTCTCGTCGCCGGCGCCACGATGGGCGCGCTGCAGCGCGCGCGCCCGCTCGCGGTGGAGATCGGCACGGTGGTCGCCGCGTATCCGTCGCAGTCGATCGCGGTGCTCAACGCCACCGGCCGCGTGGTCGCCGCGCGCCGCGCGTCGGTGTCGAGCAAGGCGACCGGCCGGCTCGAATGGCTTGGCGTGCAGGAAGGCCAGCGCGTCAGCGAAGGCGAGGTGATCGCGCGGCTCGAAAACCGCGATGTGGCCGCCAGCCGCGAACAGGCCGCGGCGGCAGTCGAAGCCGCGCGCGCGAATCTGGCGCAGGGCCAAGCCGAACTCGCCGACGCCGAAGCGGCACTAAAGCGTGCGCAGGAGCTGGCGCAGAAGAACTTCGTGTCGGCCTCGGCGGTGGACGCCGCCTGGGCGCGCTACAACAAGGCGCGCGCGGCGATCGAAGCGCTGCGCGCGAACATCCGCGTGGCCGAGGCAAACCTGCGCGCCGCCAGCGTCGCGTTCGAGCAGACGCTGATCCGTGCGCCGTTTACGGGGATCGTGCTGACCAAGAGTGCGAACGTCGGCGACATCGTCACGCCGTTTTCGTCGGCTTCGGGGACGACCGGCGCGGTCGTCACGATGGCCGACATGAGCACGCTGGAGGTCGAGGCCGACGTGTCGGAGTCGAGCATCGCCAAGATCACGCTCGAGCAGCCGGCCGAGATCCAGCTCGACGCTTTTCCCGACCTGCGGCTCGCCGGTTCGGTATCGCGCATCGTGCCGACGGTGGACCGCAGCAAGGCCACGTTGCTGGTCAAGGTGCGCTTCGACGAGACTGACCCGCGCGTGCTGCCCGACATGAGCGCGCGGATCGCGTTTCTGTCGCGCAAACTTGCGCCCGACGAACGCAAACCGGTGCCCGCGGTGCGGCCGGAGGCGATCGTCACGCGTGACGGCAAGGACTTCGTGTATGTCGTGGCGGGCAGCTCTGAGCCGGCGAAGGGCAGCGAGTCCGGCAAGCAGGCGGACGAAGGTGTCGCGGTCAAGTTGACGGCGGTCGCGGTCGGCGGCAAGGTCGGCGACCTGGTGCGCGTTGCCGGGCTTGCGCCGGGTGCGCGCGTGGTGATCGCGCCGCCCGCGCGGCTCGCCGACGGCCAGGCGGTCACCGCGTTGAAGAAGTGACGATGGATCAACGCGTGCAGGACGGCGCGGCCGCGGCGAGCGCGCCGGCGCGCGAGCCGCTGGTCGAGATCCGCGGCGTGGCCAAGTCCTATCTGCGCGGCGAGCAGATTGTTGCGGTGCTCACCGGCATCGACCTGGTGATCTGCCGCGGCGATTTCGTTGCGCTGATGGGGCCTTCGGGCTCGGGCAAGAGCACGCTGCTGAATCTGATCGCCGGCATCGACAAGCCCGACGAGGGTGCCATTGTCGTCGCCGGCGAGGACATCACGCGCCTGAACGAGACCGAACTGGCGGCGTGGCGCGCGGCGAGCGTCGGCTTCGTGTTCCAGTTCTACAACCTGATGCCGGTGCTGACCGCGTTCGAGAACGTCGAGCTGCCGCTGCTGTTGACGAATCTGTCGCGGCGCGAGCGCAGGCAGCGCGTCGAGATGACGCTCGACCTGGTGGGGCTGGCGGACCGCATGGACCACCGCCCGAACGAGCTGTCCGGCGGCCAGCAGCAGCGGGTGGCGATCGCGCGCGCGATTGTCACCGACCCGCTGCTCGTCATCGCCGACGAGCCCACCGGCGACCTGGACCGCGCTTCGGCGGCCGAGATTTTGAAGCTGCTCGACCGGCTGAACGTCGAACTCGGCAAGACGATCGTGATGGTCACGCACGACCCGCGTGCGGCCGGCGCCGCGCATCACCTGATCTACCTCGACAAGGGGCAGTTGACCGACACCTCGCCGTTTGCGCATTGAAGGCAAGTGAAGTTCACCACAGGGACACGGAGGACACAGAGAAAAGCCTTCAGCCTGGATTCCTCGCCACAGAGACACAGAGGCACAGAGAAAGCCGAAACATCAAGTCCTTGCTCGCATTCCCCGCCTGCACCGCTGCGTGAGACAGCCTGTTCGCACAACGATTTGTCTTCCTCTGTGCTCTCGGTGTCTCTGTGGTTCAAATGCGGTTTTCAGGTTCAGCCGTTCTCGGTGTTCAAGCCATGTTCTTCCTGAAACTCGTTGTCCGCAATGCACTACGCGCCAAGCTGCGCACTGCGCTGACTGTACTCGGGCTGGTGATCGCGCTGGTGGCGTTCGGGCTGCTGCAGACGGTCGTGAAAGCGTGGTACGCGGGTGCGGAGGCGGCATCCGCGACGCGACTGGTCACGCGCAACGCGATCTCGCTGGTGTTTCCGCTGCCGATCTACTACCGCGAACGGATCCGCTCGCTCGAAGGCGTGCGCGGCGTGGCGGTGTCGAACTGGTTCGGCGGCATCTGGCGCGACGAGCGCAGTTTCTTCGCGCAGTTCGCGGTCGACTCGGAGAACTTCTTCGCGATGTACCCCGAGTTTCGCTTCAAGCCCGACGAGTGGCAGGCGTATCTGCGCGACCGGCGCGCAGCGGCGATCGGGCGCCAGCTTGCCGACCTGTACGGCTTCAAGGTCGGTGATCGCCTGCCGATCCGCGGCACGATCTACCCGGGCAACTGGGAGTTCACGGTGCGGGCGATCTACGAGGGGCGCGACGAAACGACGATCACGCGCCAGATGTACTTCCACTACGACTACCTGAACGAATCCGTCAAGCAGCGCTTTGCGCGCGGCGCCGACCGCGTCGGCGTGTTCATCGTCGCGATCGACGCGGCGCAACGCGCGGCCGAAGTCGCGCGCGCGATCGACGCCGAGTTCGCCAACTCGCTCGCCGAGACGCTGACCGAAACGGAAAAAGCGTTCCAGCTTTCGTTCGTCGCGATGGTCGAGACGATCATCCAGGTCATCTCGGGCGTGAGTTTCGTCGTGATCCTGATCATCCTCGCGGTCGCCGCCAACACGATGGCGATGACCGCGCGCGAGCGGCTCGCCGAATACGCGACGCTGAAGGCGCTCGGCTTCGGCCCGGCTTTCGTTGCGCGGCTGATCCTCGCCGAAAGCATGGCGATTGCGCTCGTCGGCGCGCTGCTCGCGCTCGCCGCCACGCCGGTCGTCGCCGCCGGCTTCTTCGAGTCGGTCGGCAGGAGCGTGTTCGCGCGCTTCGAGGTGCAGCCGGTCACCTTCGCGTGGCAGATCGCGGCGGCACTCGCGGTCGGCATGCTCGCGGCGCTGGTGCCGATGATCCGCTCGGCGAACGTGAGAATCGTCGACGGGCTGCGGCATGTGGGCTGACGTCATGAAGTCGTCGCGGGTGGCAGCAGTGATGGCAACGCCGAGACAGCGACAGCGCCGCGCAAGACAGGCGCATGTCTGCGCGCTCTCGGTGTTTCGGTGCTGAGAACGGACGATGCGACTGCCGCTCGCCTATGTCGCGCGCAACCTGTGGGTACGCAGGCTCACGACCGTGCTGACCGCGGGCGGTATGGCGCTGGTCGTGTTCGTCTTCGCCGCGGTGCTGATGCTCGACGCGGGGCTGAAGGCCACGCTGGTCGCGACCGGGTCGGACGCGAACGTTCTGTTCATCCGCAAGGGCTCGGAGACGGAGATCCAGAGCGGCATCGCGCGCGAGCAGGCGGCGCTGCTCGAAACACTGCCGCAAATCGGGCGCGACGCGGACGGGCGCCCGCTCGCGTCGAAGGAAGTGGTCGTGCTCAACTCGCTCGCCAAGGCCGACACGGGGCTGCGCAGCAACGTGCCGATCCGCGGCGTGCCGCCGGTGGGGCTGGCGCTGCGTCCGCAGGTGAGGATCGTCGCCGGCCGCATGTTCCGACCGGGCTCGAACGAGATCGTCGTGGGCAGCGCCGTCGCGCGCCAATTCGCCGGTGTCGAGATCGGCCGTGCGCTCGCATTCGCGCAGCGGCAGTGGACGGTCGTCGGTGTGTTCGACGCCGGGCGCACCGCATTCGATTCCGAGATCTGGGGCGACGCCGAGCAGCTTTTGCAGGCGTTCCGCCGCTTTGGCGGTTTCTCTTCGGTGATCGCGCAGCTCGCCTCGCCCGACGCGTTCGACGCGCTGCGCGCTGCGGTCGACGCCGATCCGCGGCTCACGGTCGAGGTCAAGCGCGAGAAGAAGTTCTACGAGGACCAGGCGCGCGCGCTGTCGAACTTCATCAGCTACCTCGGCGTGACGCTGTCGGTGATCTTTTCGCTCGGCGCGATCATCGGCGCGGCGATCACGATGTACGCGTCGGTCGCCACCCGCACCGGCGAAATCGGCACGCTGCGCGCGCTCGGCTTTCGTCGCCGCTCAATCCTCGCGGCGTTCCTGCTCGAGTCGCTGCTGCTGGCAGCGGCCGGCGGCGCCGTGGGACTCGCCGCCGCGACGTTCCTGCAGGCGATCACGATTTCGACGACCAACTTCCAGTCGTTTTCGGAGCTGGCCTTCTCCTTCGCGCTGACGCCGCGCATCGTTGCGAACAGCCTGATCTTCGCGCTCGTGATGGGGCTGGTCGGCGGCGTGCTGCCGGCGGTCAAGGCGAGCCGGATGAAGATCGTCGACGCGCTGCGCGCCGACTGACCCTAGAAACGGCAGTTGAAGTCCGTGAAGTATCGAGAAACGCGTTCGCGCCAAAGCCTTGTAGTGACCACGACCATCACCCATTTGGAACTGCTCCGCAGTCCTCGGAATTGGCTTGAAACCCGCATGGATGCTGGCTTTCTGCCGTTTCGACGTGAGGCGAACTGCCGGATTTAGGCTGACTCAACCGCTCGCCGCTTCGCCTTCGTCGCGCGGCGGAAACGGCGCGAGCCAGGCCACACCGAGGAAAACGAGCCCCGCCGCGATCAGTGCGACGATGTTGCCGAGTTCGCCGAGCGAGCCGA
>JBBIJJ010000237.1:0-5476 GCA_037446035.1 Burkholderiales bacterium | reverse complement strand
AAGATTTCGTCGCGAGCGGTCCGCTGGCTAGGCGCACGCAGCCGCAGGGCCGAGACATATCAAGTGGATAGGCGAGGCCCGAGCACCGCGCAACGACGCCAGCGGGCCGCGCAGTAGAAAGACTCACACCTTCTGACTTCTTGGAGCGACGCGCCGCTTGCCGTCAACCGGCGCTATCACGCCGCGAGCCCGACGCGGTCGTGTCGCTCGGTGGCGCTCGCGTGCGCAGCCTGCAGCTGCCGCGCCAGAGCGCGCAGCAACGCAGCACCGTCGCCGCGCCATGCGGATCCGCGCATGCAGGCGAGCGTGGTCGGCTGCTCGCGCGCGAGCCGCTCGAGGACCGCGCCGGTGTCGGGCGCGTGCGCGAAGTAGTCGAGCGGCGCGCCGAACGCTTCGCTCGGCTCCAGGATGTCGGATTCGATCAGCGGCACCGCGCCGCTGCCGCCCTGCGTGAACAGGTCGCCGGCCAGCAGCGTGCGCGTCGAGATCTCCATCATCAGGCCGGCGTCCCAGCCGTGCGGCACGTGCGGCGTGTCGAACCAGCGCAGCGCATGGCGCTCGAGCGAAAGCACCTGGCCGTCGGCGAGCGCGCGCGGGGCGCGGTCGGCTTGCGGCTGCGCGAATACCGCGTCGCGCGCAACGGCAGCGTGCATTGCACGGTCGCTGCCGACGACGATCTGCGGGCCTCGCGTCTGCAGGCGCCGCTTGTGGGCGTCGAGCGGCTCGATCTGGTGACCGTCGAAGGCAAAGGCGCCGCGCCGGTGCGGTTGCGCGACATCCCATGTTCGGCGGCGGCCGGCGAGATCGTAGTCGTGCCGCGCATCGATCGAATCCGGGCGCGGGGTGTGTCGACGGAGACGGTTCGGCTGGTTGCGTTCGAGCCGGGCGGCGAGCGCGTGCTCGGCGAATACCGGTTCGTCCACACGCCGTGGCCGGGTGCGTGAGACGGTAGGCCGGGCGCCGTATCGCTCGCGGCTGTGCCCGCCGAAGTACGGGCCGCAGCAATCAGCGCGACGGCCCGAGCGAATCGCTGTGGCGCCAGGCGCGGTGCTCGTTCAGTTCGTCCAGCGTGTGCTCGATTGCGTCGGCTTCGCGCGCCAGAAAGCGCGCAACGGCCGCGTGCATCGACGGTTCGGCGAGCCAGTGCGCCGAGGCCGTGGCCACGGGGTCGAGCCCGCGCGCGAGCTTGTGTGCGCCCTGGGCGCCGCCTTCGAAGACCTGCAGCCCGCGCTCGATCGCGAATTCGATCATCTGGTAGTAACAGCACTCGAAGTGCAGGCAGGACACAGGCTCGACCGCACCCCAGTGACGGCCGTACAGCCGCGTGCGATCGAAGACGCCCAGCGCCGCGGCGATTGGCCGCCGTTCGCGCTGCGCGACTACCAGCAGCAGATGCTGCGGCATCGTCTCGGCCAAGCGGTGAAAAAAGTCGCGGTTCAGGTAGGGCGTGGAGCCGTGCGCCGCGTACGTCGCGCGATAGCAGCGGTAGAAGAAGTCCCAGTCGGCCGCAGTGATCGCATCGCCGGTGCGCCGCTCGAGCGTGACCCCGGCCTGCGCGACGTGGCGGCGCTCGGCGCGGATCTTCTTGCGTTTCGGTTGCGCAAGCGCGGCGAGGAAATCGTCGAAGCCCAGATAGCCGGCGTTGCGCCAGTGAAACTGCACGCTACGCCGGATGAGCATCCCGAGCGAAGCCAGCCGCTCGATCTGCGCCGGCGCCGCGAACAGGACATGCAGCGAAGACAGGCCGCTTTCTCGCGCGTGCGCCAGCAGCGCGCGGGCGAGTGCTGCGCGCGCGTCGTCACTGGCGGCGATCAGTCGCGTGCCGGCGACCGGTGCAAACGGAACTGCAGCGACGAGCTTGGGGTAGTAGGCGAATCCGTGGCGCGCATACGCATCGGCCCACGACCAGTCGAAAACGTATTCGCCGAAGGAGTGCGACTTGACGTACAGCGGGACCGCAGCCGCCAGTTCGTCGCCGCGCGCGAGCGTCAGGTGCCGTGGCGTCCAGCCGCTGCGCGGCCCTACGCAGCCGCTCGCCTCGAGCGCATGCAGATATTCGTGCCGAACGAAAGGGTTGGCGTCGGCATCGCCCGCGAGCGAGGCGTTCCACGCAAAGCGCTCGATCGCAGCGATGTCGCCGAAAACCTGCGTGCGATAATGGTGCGACATTTGAAGCGGCGCGGTGAATGAGTTCGCAGGTCCGGGTTGCGGTCGCACAGATCAACTGCACCGTCGGCGATTTCGAAGCCAACAGTCGTCGCATCCTCGACATGGCAGCGCGCGCCGCGCAGGCCGGCGCGCAGGTACTGGTCACGCCCGAGCTTTCGCTGTCCGGCTATCCGCCCGAGGACCTGCTGCTGCGCGGCGCATTCTACGGAGCGTCGGACGCCGCGCTCGAGCGGCTCGCGGCACAGCTTCTGCAGTTTCCCGATCTGCATGTCGTCGTCGGCCATCCGATCGCGCGCGAAGGGCGGCGCTTCAACGCGGCGGCGGTGCTGCACGGCGGTCTCATTGCCGGAACGTACTGCAAGCACGATCTGCCGAACTACGACGTTTTCGACGAGCAGCGCTACTTCACGCCGGACAGCCGCCCGTTCGTGTTCGAGGTGGGTGGCACGCGTTTCGGCCTGAACATCTGCGAGGACACCTGGTATCCGTACGCGCCCGAGTGCGCGCAGGCGGCCGGCGCCCAGGTGCTGCTGGTGCTCAACGGCTCGCCGTTTCACCTCGGCAAGCAGGCGCAACGCCTGGCGCGCATGCGCGAGAACGTCTCGCGCTTCGGGCTGCCGCTGGTCTACGCGAACCTGGTCGGCGGGCAGGACGAGCTGGTGTTCGACGGCGCCTCGTTCGTGCTCGACGCGCAGGGGCGGCTTACGCAGATGGCGCCGCAGTTCGACGAGCACTTGATGCTGGTCGATTTCGTCGACGGCGCTCCCAGGCCCGCCGACTGCGCCGATCAGGGGCCGCTCGAACAGCAGGCGTACCGCGCGCTGGTGCTCGGCGTGCGCGACTACCTCGGCAAGAACGGCTTTCCGGGCGCGATCATCGGGTTATCGGGCGGCATCGACTCGGCGTTGACGCTGGCGATCGCGGTCGACGCGCTCGGCACCGACCGCGTGCGCGCGGTGATGATGCCGTCGCAGTACACGCGCGAGATCTCTTGGCTCGACTCGCGCGCGATGGTGGCCACACTCGGCGTGCGCTATGACGAGATTCCGATCAAACCGGTGTTCGACAGCTTTCTCGCCGCGCTTGCCAACGAATTCCGCGGGCTGCCGTGGGATACGACCGAGGAGAACATCCAGGCACGCATCCGCGGCACCTTGTTGATGGCGTTGTCGAACAAATACGGCTCGATCGTGCTGACCACCGGTAACAAGAGCGAGATGGCGGTCGGTTACGCGACGCTGTACGGCGACATGGCGGGCGGCTTCGCCGTGATCAAGGACATTCGCAAGACGCTGGTGTACGCGCTGGCGCGCTACCGCAATTCGCTGTCGCCGGTGATCCCGGAGCGCATCATCACGCGCGCGCCGAGCGCCGAGCTGCGGCCGAATCAGACCGACCAGGACTCGCTGCCGCCGTATGAGGTGCTCGACGCCATCATCGAGCGCTACATGGAGCACGGCGAGACGGTGGCCGACATCATCGCCGCCGGCTACCCGGAGGCCGACGTGCGCAAGGTCGTGCGGCTGATTCACGCCAACGAATACAAACGCCGCCAGGCGCCGGTCGGCATCCGCGTCACGCACCGCGGCTTCGGGCGCGACTGGCGCTATCCGATCACGAACCGATTCCGCGAAGAAAGCGCTCAGTAGCGCGCGGTCACGCCGGCCGCCGCGGGCAGGAGCGCCTTGGCGCGCCTGCGGCTGGCGGCGCGGCTTGGCGACCCGATCGCGACGCGGTTGCTCGATCAGGGCTGCACGCAACGCGCAGCCCTGCCGCACGGCACGCGGCGCAGGCGCACGAACGCCGCGCGGCCTCAATCGGCGCGGATCTTCGCGGCGTCGATGATGCGCGCCCAGCGCTCGACCTCGCTCTGGACGAACGGCGCGAACTCGCGCGGGCCGCGTGCGTCGACACGAAAGCCCTGCGTTTTCGCGCGCTCCTGGATGTCCGGCGTGGCCATGATCTTCACGACTTCGGCGCCGATCTTCTCCACGATCGCGTCCGGCGTGCCGGCGGGGGCCATGATGGCGGTCCAGTTTTCCACCGCCAAGCCCGCCATGCCGGCCTCGGCAGTGGTCGGCACGTCCGGCACCAGCGGATGCCGCTGTGCGCTGGCGATGGCCAGCGCACGCAGCTTGCCGCCTTTGACGTGCGCGATGCTTTCGGGAAAGTTGGAGAACACGACGTCCAGTTGACCGCCGATCAGGTCGGTCATGCTGGGCGCGCCGCCCTTGTACGGCACGTGCTGGATACTGGATCCGTTGAGCTGGTTGAACAGTGCCAGCGTCAGATGCGGCGGCGTGCCGTTGCCGCTCGATCCGGCGTTCAACGTGCGCGCCTTCGATTGGGCCATCAGGTCCTTGAAGTCCTTGATCGGGCTGGCGGCGGGCACGACCACCAGCATCGGGCTGCCCGCGAGCAGCGCGACGGGTTTCAGGTCTTTCTGAAAGTCGTACGGCGCCTTGCCCTTGAACAGCGTCGCGTTGACCGCGTGCGTCATCGTGATCGCCAGCAGCGTGTAGCCGTCGGGCGCGGCCTTCGCCACTTCGGCCGCGCCAATCATGCCGCCGGCGCCGGCCTTGTTGTCGACGACGACGTTGACCTTCCAGCGCTCGCCAAGCTGCTGCCCGACCAGGCGCGCCATCACGTCGGTGAGGCCTCCGGGCGGAAACGGCACCACGTAGCGGATCGTCGATCCTGGTTTGGGATAGTCCTGCGCGACTGCGGGAAAAGCCAGCGCGAGCAGGGCGGTGGCGGCGATCAGGTTTCGGCGTCGGATCATGGTTGTCTCCTCGTGGACTGAGTCGTTGTCGGATGCGTCTGGTCGGCGGCGGCACACAGCCGCTCGGCGAGCGCGGCGGGCACCTCCAACCCGTCGCGCTCGGCGGCTTCGCGCAATGCTTCGCGACGCGCGCCGGGCAGGCGCACGCCGTCGTCTTTCAGCATTTCTTCGATCAGCGCGTCGATGCGCGCGAAGTAGTGCTCGGCGCCGGCGAGCGCCGCGGGGTCGATGACGAGGAACGCCTGGCCGATGCGCGGGCGGTCGCCCTCGTCGACGAAGAAGCTCGACGCTTCGAACCCGAAGCGGGCACCGATCAGCGCGGCCACCAGGAGTTCAACGGTCAGCGCCAGCATCGCACCCTTGGCGCTGGTGGCCGCGCCCAGCGGAAGCATCGAGCCCGCCAACGCCGCGCGCGCGTCGGTGGTCGGCTGCCCGTGCGCGTCCAGGGCCCAGCCGAGCGGGATCGGGCGGCCTTCTTTGGCCGCCACCATGATCTTGCCGCGCGCGACTTCCGAAAGACTCAGA
>JBBIJJ010000236.1:0-5486 GCA_037446035.1 Burkholderiales bacterium | reverse complement strand
GACGGCGGCTGCCGACTTCGCGCGAACGCGCGCCGCCTTCTTCGCCTGCGCCGCTTCGCGCGCGGCCTGCCGCGCGCGCGCCTCGAGCGCGAGCGTGCGCACACGCTCGATGTCCTCGTCGGTGAATGGCCCGTTGACGCCGGAGATCGCGGCGAGCTTCATGCCGTGCTTCAGCCCCAGCTTGTAGATCTCGCGCACCTTCTCCCACTCGATCGCGCGGCCGACGGTGAAGTTCTCGAAGCGCCCTTCGAGCGCGAGCACGATCGTCTCCGCCAGACACGCGTACACGACGTTCTTCGGCAGCCCGATGTTCTTCATCTGCACGTCGCCCGGCAGCTCGATTTCGCCGGACTCGATCACGAGCACGTCGGGCCGCTTGGCCACCTCCTCCGGCGGCAGATCCAGCGGGCGCGCGACGTCGGTGATCACGCAACCGGGCTTGACCTTCATGATGTCCAGCACCCGCTTGCCGGCACCGGAGGTCGCGGTGACGATCATGTCCATGTCGGCAAGGTCCTTGTCGGCACGCGCGGACAGATGCACCAAGGCATCCGGCGTTTCCTTCAGGATCGACTCCTTCAACGCGAGCAGTTTTGCGGTCTCGGGCGAAACGAGATACACGTCCTCGGCGGCCTTGACCAGAAGACGGGCGCAGACCGAGCCGATCGATCCGGTGGCGCCGACCACCATCGCCTTGAACTTGACGCGCTCCTTGCCGCGCGGCGGCGGCAGCAGCCGCATGCGCAGCAGCGCATCGTGCGCGGCCCATAACGCGCCCGAGGCGCTGTACGAGTTGCCGGTCGTGATCGGCAGCGGCGCGCGCTTGGCGACCGACACACCGGCGTCGCCGACGACCTTGGTGAACGCGCCCAGCCCCATGATCTGCGCGCCGAGCTTGCGCGCCATCCTGGCCGCGTCGACCAGCCGCCGATACGTGAACTCGGGGCTGCGGCTCATGATCTCGCGCGGCGTGCCGCCGACCGAGATCAGCCAGCCTTCGGCCTCGACACCAGTGGGCGACCGGATGCCGGTCACGCGCGAGTAGACGAACGGCGGTGCGTACGCCATGACCTTTTCGACCGAGTCCAGGAACACCGGCGGCGACACGCGCGACAGGATCTCGATCGGCTTGACGACCTTGAAATACTCCTGCGACAGCGGATGGATCACGAACGCGAAGCGGTTGACGCGTTTGAAGCCGTTCGGATACAGGATGCGCGGCTCCAGTTGCAGTTCGGTGACGATGTCGAGATAGTCGTCGTCGAGCAGTTCGTCCGGCGCCTTGCCGGTGGCGGCGACGATCATCGCGTCGAGCAGGTGCGGACCCAGCACGTGCCCGGCCATGAAAGGCGCGCCGTCGATCACCATGTGCACGCCCTTGTCGCCGAACTGCGCGATGCGTTCGTCGTTGACGGTCGAGGTGATGATCGTCTTGCCGGCCAGCTCCTCGAGGCCGAAGTCGTCCAGCGCGTGCACCGGTGCGACGATCACGGTCGCACTCGCCATCGCCTTGCGCAACACGTGGTTCGACCACAGCTTGAGCACCGGCGCTGCCGGCAGTCTGCGCGGCTTCCAGTCGGCGACGTAGTGCGCGCCGCGCGCATACAGCGACAGCGCCTGCAGCGAGGTCAGCAGCTTGGGCACGCCGAGCTGGCAGACCGGATCGGCGAACTGCAGGTTGTCGGTGTACTCCGACATCGCCATCGCCAGCTTGTAGTCGGCGGTGCCGGAAAAAAACAGCACCTTGCTGTTGTTGAAGTAGTTGCCGAGGACGATCTGCGCGCGGCGCACCGCCCACTCGACGAAAATGTCGCCAAGCCGCGCGCCGGTGGTCACCGGCGTGCGGGTCACGATCCGCGCCAGTTGCGCGCCGGCCTCGTCGTCGGCGGCGCCGAGCGCGGCGCGGCCGTTGTTCGCCACCCCCAGCCCGATCGCGTCCGCGCGGGTCTCCCAGTGACGCAGCAGCCGGGCCGCGCGCTCGCTGCTGCCGTCGGCGCCGACGCGCCGAACGCTCATCCGGTGCCCGAGAAAGCGGGTCGTGAACTCGAAGTCCTGGCTGCGTGCGCCGAGGCTGACGCCGATCACATGCTTCATCTGCAATCCGTGCCGAAATGCGTTTGTGCGCGGCCGGCGCCGCGCCAGTACATTTATTCACCCTTTCTTATCCTCGTGACACGTGCCAACCGCTTGGCGCCCGCAGGCCTCAGCCCTCGTCATTCCGAGCCAACGGCGAGGAATCTCCGCTGCTTGCAGTGCCGAGATCCCTCGGCTTCGCTCGGGATGACGGAACCGGCGACAGCCAGCGCGAAGCGAACTCGCAAGGTGGGGGTGTCACGAGGTTGCGTAATGCTAAATAGTCAACCACAGCTCGCGGAGGATCCCTTTGATTCCGAACAGTCTTGGCGATCTCGCCCGCTCGATCGGGCTGCCTGCGGCGAAACGCGCTGCCGGCGTCGTCACGCGCCTGCTGCCGATCCCGCAGCCGACGCTGCTGGTGGGTCCGGGGGCGAGCGCGCGGCTCGGCCGTGCGATCGCGGGTTTCGGCCATCGCCGGATCATGCTGGTCACCGATCCGGTCGTCGCCAAACTCGGATTGGCGCGACCGCTGACCGAAGCCCTGCGTTCGGCCTGCCCGAGCGCGGATGAGAAACTCGTCGTGTTCGACCAGATCGCCGCCGACGCGCCGATCCCGGTGATCGAGAAGGGCATCGAGCTTTTCCGCTACGCCAGGTGCGACGCGCTGGTGGCGATCGGCGGCGGCTCGGCGATCGATGCGGCCAAGGCGATCGGCCTGGCCGCCGCCAACGGCAAGCACCCGCGCGAACTGGTCGGCTATTTCCGCGGCCTCCATGCGCCGCCGCCGATCTACGCGGTGCCGACCACCGCCGGCACCGGGTCCGAGGTGACGGTGGCCGCGGTGATCTCCGATCCGCAGCGCGAAGCCAAGCTCGTGATCGCCGACACGCGCATCGTGCCGAAGATGGCCGCGCTCGATCCGCTGCTGATGACCGGGCTGCCGCGCGAGGTGACCGCCGCCTCCGGCATGGATGCGCTGACGCACGCGATCGAGGCATTCATCGGCTACTGGGGCACCCGGTTCACCGATCACATGGCGCTCGCCGCCGTCGGCATGATCTTCGAGAACCTGCCGCGCGCGTACGAGCACGGCGACGATCTGGCGGCGCGCGAGCAGATGGCGCTGGCCTCGACCTACGCGGGGCTGGCATTCACGCGCGCCAACGTGGGCAACGTGCACGCGATCGCGCACCAGTTGGGCGGCAAGTACCACACGCCGCACGGGCTGGCCAACGCGATCATGCTGCCGCACGTGCTGCGCTTTTCGAGCGAAGCGATCACCGCCAAGCTGGCCGCACTGGCGCGGCGCGCGAAACTCGCCGACGCGGGCGAGGCGCCGCCGCAGCTTGCGCGCAAGTTCCTCGACGCGGTCGAGGCACTGAGCCGCCGAATCGACATCCCGCAATCGCTCGATGCGCTGCGCGAAGAGGACATCCCCGCGCTCGCGCGGGCGGCGTGCCGCGAGGCGGACCTCAATTACCCGGTGCCGCGCGTGATGTCGCAGCGCGACTGTGAAGCGCTGCTGCGCGCCGTGCTGCCGCCGCGAGCGCGCCCGAAAAAGCGCGCCTTTTCCAGCAAACGCAAGAGACGCCCGGCCTGACAGCGGCCCGAGCGCGGGTCAACGCGACCAGACGCGCTCGTAGACCGCCGTCGTCGACAGATCGAAGAACCGCCCGCGGCGGTCGACGATGAGCTGCAGGTATTCGTCGGTCAGGCGCTCGAGGACGACCGTCTGCTCGGTCGGTTCGCCGAACAACCCGCTGCGTCCGGCGCCCGCCGGCTCCACCCGTCGCCCGCGCAGCTCGCCGCGCTCGACCATCGCGGCGAAAGCGTTGTTGTTCGCGAACGGAAACCACACCAGCAGCATCGCCGAGTCCACCGGCGCGGCGAGCGCCCACAGGTACGTGCCCTTAAGCTCGGCATCCTCTTCGCTGAGGATCAGAAAACCGAGCTCGTGCGGCTTGGCCTTCGGCGTCACCGCGTGGCGCACGTGCACGCGCACCGGCTCGCCCGCGCGCGCGTCGCGCAACGGCGCGACCGTCAGGACGCCGTTGTCGGCATCCGCGATGCTGACGGTCCAGCAGCGCGACTTGTCCTGCCGCGAGCACCACAGCCCGTCGGTCGCGAGCTGCGCGTTCGGCAAAGCTACCGGCGCGCGGCCGAGCGGCCGGTCCGCATAGACAGGGCGGCACGACGCCGCCGTCAACAGCCATACCGCGGCCACGCCGGCCGCGACGCGGACAGGCAACATCGACATGCAGTGAGGCCCGAGCGGCATCCTGTTCAGCCGCTCCACCATACGCCGACGCGAGCGGCGGGGCGTTGGCTTCGGTCAAGCGCGGTGCGCGCCGTTTACCAGGTGCGGAAGGGTCCGGTGTCGAGGTGGACGAAGTCGGACGACGCGTAGTGGCCCACGCCGCCCGCCGCCAACGCAACCGCCGCATCGCGCAGATGGCGCGTGTCGCGCCCGGCGAGCCGAACGTCGATGGCGCGGCCCTGCGTGTGCAGGCTGTTCGTCGCGACACCGCGGCTGCGGCCCCTGAGCATCGCGTTGGTCTGCGGCGAACGGAACGCCGAGATCACCTCGAACGTGCCGGCGCCGCACGCGAGATTCAGCGCGTGCAGCGTGTCGAACAGCCGCACGTCGATGGCGGTCGCAGCCCCGGTGCGAAAGTCGCGCAACAACGCGTTGATCGACGCGAGCGCTTCCGGCACATACGCGCCGCGCTCGAAAT
This sequence comes from Burkholderiales bacterium, assembly GCA_037446035.1. GTDB lineage: Bacteria > Pseudomonadota > Gammaproteobacteria > Burkholderiales > Burkholderiaceae_F > DSNY01. The sequence goes on along the minus strand of JBBIJJ010000236.1, from coordinate 675 downwards.
AGACGACGCTCAAACGCTCGCTCGTGTGCGTGTGATAGAAGGAGATCGAACGCGGCGCTTCCGCCCAAGCGCGTGGCGCGACGGCCAGTCCGGCTGCGGCCAGCCCGAACGCCTGCAAAAAGCAGCGCCGGCGCGGCGCCGTCACGCGGGACGGGATGGATTGCGTCATGCGAAGCCTTCGGTGCAGCGGTCGGTGTGTCTTGGGGCACACTGGTGCGCGATGCTAAAGGCAACGTATGCCGCCGCAACAATCGAAATGTGGGATCGGACCGCAGGCGCTCGGATGACCGCACGTTCGGGCGCCACATGAGCGCGCCGAGGGAGTGCGCGTGCGGCTGCGCTTGTGCCCACTCGGGGGCAAAGCGCGGCGCGCCCAGCCGAGGGTCTCCGACCGTCGGACGGAAGCTGGCGGGCACGATCGCCCGCGGCCCGGCGGCGATCGGTGCGCTCATGTTGCCGATGCTGCTGGCGCTGACGGGGCCGCTGCGCGCCGCGGCACCCGGGGAGCCGCTGGTCGAGGCGCTGCGCCAGCGCGTCGAGGCGTTGCGCGCCGGCGGCGATGCGCAGATCGGCGCCGGTTCGATCGCCGCACGTACGCTGGTCGCTGCGCTGTACGAGCGGCGCGGCTTCGCGCCGTTGTGGTCCGACCCGGCGCGCGCCCGTTCGCTGCGGGAA
>JBBIJJ010000235.1:0-5506 GCA_037446035.1 Burkholderiales bacterium | reverse complement strand
CCACGCCTGCACGCCGCGCACGAGCTGGCTCGCGTAGGCCGGGCCGTTGCGCAGCAGGCAACTGGCGACCATCACGCAATCGGCGCCGGCGAGCAGCAGCTTGACCACGTCGTCGGCCGTGTGCGCGCCGCCGGTCGCGGCCAGGCTTGCGTCGATGCGGCCGCGCAGGATGGCGATCCAGCGCAGCGCCAGCCGCAGTTCGTCCGGGGTCGACAGCACGAGGTGTGGCGCGACCGCCAGCTCGTCGAGCAGGATGTCGGGCTGCAGGAAGCGGTTGAACAGCACGAGCCCGCGGGCACCGGCGTGCGCCAGCCGCACCGCCATGTTGGCCATCGCGGAAAAGTACGGCGACACCTTGACCGCGACCGGAATCGACACCTGGCGCGTTACCGATTCGACCAGCTCGATGTAGCGTGCCTCGACCGCGGCACTGGTGTCCTGCGGGTCGGCGGCGAGGAAATAAACGTTCAGCTCGATCGCGTCGGCGCCGGCCTGCTCGAAGCGCCGCGCGATGTCGGTCCAGCCGCCCGGCGTGTGCCCGTTCAGGCTAGCGATCACCGGCACCGACAGCGCGCGCTTGGCCTCCTCGATCAAGTTCAGGTACCGATCCGACCCGCTGCGGTACGCCTGCGGCTCGGGGAAAAAGCCGCGCGCCTCGGGCGACAGCTCCGCGCCGTACAGAAGCAGCTCGTGCGTGGCCATTTCCTCGTGCTCGATCTGTTCCTCGAACAGCGACGGCAGAACGACCGCGGCGATGCCCGCGTCCTGCAGCCGCTTCAGGCTGTCGAGCGAGCCGGTCAGCGGCGAAGCCGACGCCACGATCGGGTGCGCGAGCGCGAGGCCCAGATACGACGTGCGCAGATCGACGCTCATGACTCGGCTCCCGGTGGCGGTGCGGCGACTTCGTCTTCGGTTTGCACGCGGATCGGCGTCGCCGGCGCGGCGGCGTCGGCGACGACGCGGTGCACGCCGGCGATCTGCTCGTAGAGCTGCCAGCGCGCGTCGGCCTCGGCCTGCGCCGCTTTTGCGAGCTGCTTGGCGCGCACCGGATCGGCCTGCGCGAGCATCGCGAAGCGGCCTTCCTTCATCGTGAACTGTTCCAGCGGGATCGTCGGCTTGCGCGAGTCCAGTTTCAGCGGCTGGTCCGCGCCGCCCATCGCCAGCCGCGGGTCGTAGTGGTACAGCGTCAGGTAGCCGCTCTTGACCGCATCGCGCTGATGGCTCATGCCGGTGGTCATGTCGATGCCGTGCGCGATGCAGTGGCTGTACGCGATGATCAGCGACGGCCCGGGCCAGGAGGCGGCTTCCTGGAAGGTGCGCACCGTGTGCACCGGGTTCGCCCCCATCGCCACCTGCGCGACGTACACGTTGCCGTAGGCCATCGCGATCATGCCGAGGTCCTTCTTGCCGATCGGCTTGCCGGCGGCGGCGAACTTGGCGACCGCGCCGCGCGGCGTGGCCTTCGACGCCTGGCCGCCGGTGTTGCTGTAGACCTCGGTGTCGAGCACCAGGATGTTGACGTTCTTGCCGGAGGCGAGCACGTGGTCGAGCCCGCCGTACCCGATGTCGTACGCCCAGCCGTCGCCGCCGACGATCCACACGCTGCGCGCGACCAGGCTGTCGGCCACCGCCGCCAGCCGCGCGGCCTCGGGAAAGCGCAGCGTCGCCAGGATCGCCTTCAGTCGCCCGACGCGCTCGCGCTGCGCGCGGACTTCCTCATCGGTGTTCTGCGGCGCGCCGAGCAGCTCGCCGGCGAGCGCTTCGCCGATCTCGGCGCGCAGCTCGCGCACCAGCGTCTGCGCCAGTTCGCGCTGCGCGTCGAGCGCCAGCCGCATGCCGAGCCCGAACTCGGCGTTGTCCTCGAACAGACTGTTGGCCCAGGCGGGGCCGTGGCCGTCGGCGTTGGTCGCCCACGGCGTGGTCGGCAGGTTGCCGCCGTAGATCGACGAGCAGCCGGTCGCGTTGGCGATGACCAGATGGTCGCCGTACAGTTGCGACAGCAGCTTCAGATACGGCGTCTCGCCGCAGCCGGCGCACGCGCCCGAGTACTCGAACAGCGGCCGCCGCAGTTGCGAGCCGCGCAGCGGGTCGATTTTCTCGAACGGCGGCCGCACTTCGGGCAAGCTCAGGAAGAACTCGTAGTTCGCGCGCTCGGCTTCGAGATGCGCGAGCTTCGGCCGCATGTTGATCGCCTTGTGCTTGACGATCTGCTTGCTGCGCGTCGGGCAGACGTCGACGCAGATGCCGCAGCCGGTGCAGTCGTCGGGGGCCACTTGCAGGCTGTAGAGCATGCCTTCGAGCCCGCTGCCGTCCTTGCGCGACCACGGCACGGCCTTGAAGGTCGACGGCGCGCGCCGCATGTCTTCGGGCGAAAGCACCGTCTGCCGGATCGCCGCGTGCGGGCAGACCAGCGGACAGATCGCGCACTGCGTGCAGATCGTCTCGTCCCAGATCGGGATCTCGTGCGCGATGCTGCGTTTCTCCCACTGCGTGGTCGCGGTCGGGAAAGTGCCGTCGACCGGCAGCGCCGACACCGGCAGCAGGTCGCCGCGGCCCTCCATCATCATCGCCGTCACGCGCTGCACGAAGTCGGGCGCCGCACGCGGCACGGTCGGCCGACGCGCGAACTTCGAGTCCGCGCGCGCCGGCACCCTGACCTCGCGCAGCGCCGCGAGCGAGGCGTCGACCGCGGCGAAGTTGCGGGCGAGCACCGTTTCGCCGCGCCTGCCGTAAGTCTTGCGGATCGCGTCCTTGATCTTCGCGATCGCCTCTTCGCGCGGCAGCACGCCCGAGATCGCGAAGAAGCACGCCTGCGTGACCGTGTTGATGCGGCCGGCCAGCCCGGCCTGCTTGGCGACCGCGAGCGCGTCGACGACGAAAAAGCGCAGCCTCTTCTCAAGGATCGACTGCTGCGCTTCGCGCGGCAGCTTGTCCCACACTTCTTCCGGTCCGTACGGGCTGTTCAGCAGGAAGGTCCCGCCGGGGCGCGCCAGCGCCAGCACGTCGAGTTTTTCCATGAACTCGAACTGGTGGCAGGCGACGAAGTCGGCCTGGCGGATCAAATACGTCGACTCGATCGGCTGCGGCCCGAACCTCAGGTGCGACACGGTGATCGCGCCCGACTTCTTGCTGTCGTAGACGAAGTAGCCTTGCGCGTGCAGCGGCGTGTTTTCGCCGATGATCTTCACGGAGTTTTTGGTCGCGCCGACGGTGCCGTCGGCGCCGAGCCCGTAGAACACCGCGCGCGTGACGCCTTCGCCCTCGGTGTCGAAGTCCTCGTCCCACTTCAGCGACAGCCGCGTCACGTCGTCATGGATGCCGAGCGTGAAATGCCGCTTCGGCTGCGCCTGCGCCAGCTCGTCGAGCGCGGCCTTGGCCATCGCCGGCGTGTATTCCTTCGACGACAGCCCGTAGCGGCCGCCGATCACGCGCGGCAGCGGCAGGTCCTGCGGCCAGCCTTCGGCCAGCGCGGTGACGACGTCCTGGTACAGCGGCTCGCCGATCGCGCCGGGCTCCTTGGTGCGGTCCAGCGTGGCGATCGCGCGCACCGACTTCGGCAGCGCCGCGACGAAGGCCGCCACGTCGAACGGCCGGTACAGGCGCACGGTGACGAGGCCCACTTTTTCGCCGGCGGCGACGAGTTTTCGGACCGCCTCGCGCGAGGCGCCCACACCCGAACCCATCTGCACCAGCACACGCTCGGCGTCGGGGCTGCCTGCGTAATCGAACAGGCCGTAGCGGCGGCCGGTCACGCCGGCGAAGCGCGCCATCGACTCGCGCACGATGCCGGGCACCGCTGCGTAGAACGGGTTGCACGCCTCGCGCGCCTGGAAGAACACGTCCGGGTTCTGCGCGGTGCCGCGGATCACCGGTGCGTCCGGATTCAGCGCGCGCGCGCGATGCGCGCGGACCAGCTCATCGTCGATCAGCGCGCGCACCTCCTCCTCGAACAGCAGGTCGATCTTGTTGACCTCGTGGCTGGTGCGGAAGCCGTCGAAGAAGTGCAAAAACGGCACGCGCGCGCGCAAGGTCGACATGTGCGCGATCATCGCCAGGTCCTGCGCTTCCTGCACGGACGACGAGGCGAGCAGCGCGAAACCGGTCGTACGCGCGGCCATCACGTCGCTGTGGTCGCCGAAGATCGACAGCGCGTGCGTGGCGACCGTGCGCGCGGCGATGTGGAACACTGCCGGCGTCAGTTCGCCGGCGATCTTGAACATGTTGGGCAGCTTCAGCAGCAGCCCCTGCGACGCGGTGAAGGTGGTCGTCAGCGCGCCGGCCTGCAGCGCGCCGTGCACCGCGCCGGCCGCGCCCGCCTCGCTCTGCATCTCGATGACCTGCGGCACCGCACCCCAAATGTTCTTGCGGCCGGCCGCCGACCAGGCGTCGGCCAGCTCGCCCATCGTCGACGAGGGCGTGATCGGATAGATCGCGATCACTTCGCTGGTCAGGTGCGCGATGCGCGCCGCGGCTTCGTTGCCGTCGAGCACGTGCGAGCGTTCGGTCATGGCGCAGGTCCGTGGGTTACAGGATGCCGGCCTGGCCGGCTTCCCAGCGGCGTAATTCGGTCGTCAGCAGCGCGACGTGCTCGCGCTCCTCGGCGGCGAGCTCCTTGTACAGCTCGCGCTCGACCGAGCCGGCAGGGGCGGTGTCGGCCTCGCGCGTGAAGAAGTCGACTGCGCGGCTCTCGAAAGCGATCGCGATGCGGAACAGATTGGCCGGATCCTCGGGTTTGCGGTCGACGCCGGCGAAGATCGCCGCGCGGTCGAGCTGGAAGTCGGCCGCCGGCGGCGGCAGGTCCGCGTGGTAGCGCTTCGACAGCGTGGCCATGTGTTCGCGCTCCATCGCCGCGAAGCGGCCGAACAGCTCGCGCAGCACCGGGTCGGCGGCGTCGCGCGCCGCGCGCTCGTAGAACGCGAGCCCGCCTAGTTCGATCTCGAAGGCCTTGCGGATCGCCGCGAGCGCGGCGTCGCCCTCGATCGGACCGCGCTCGAGCAGTTCGAGCCGTCCCTTGCAGTGCGGACACATGCCGTACGGGAACGCGAAGCCTTCGCTGACCTTGCCGCACTCGGTGCAGCGCCAGCGCAGTTCGACGCCGGCGCAGCAGATGTACGGCTCCTCGTCCTCGAGCGGACGTTTGCAACGGGGGCAGATGCTCATCGGCAGGTCCTCATTCGGCAGACCGGATATTCGCCACAGAGACACAGAGGCACAGAGAAGAACAAGGATGTTTTCCTCCGTGTCTGCGTGCTTCCGTGGTGAATCAGTCCAAATCCGGCAGTTGGCCATTTGTCGTCGGGTCGCTGCGCCGCGGCAGGGCATTTCGAGCCGAAGTGCATCGTCATTCCGAGCCGAGGTTCCTGGTCATTCCGAGCCGACGTTGCTGGTCATTCCGAGCCGAAGGCGAGGAATCTCACCCGCGCGCCACGCCGAGATCCCTCGGCTTCGCTCGGGATGACAACCTCGGTGCTGCGCATGGCGCCGTCGCCGCTCGGGACAATCGCGT
>JBBIJJ010000234.1:0-5510 GCA_037446035.1 Burkholderiales bacterium | reverse complement strand
ACTGCCGGATCTAACTTGACGGATTCAGGATGAACGGGCCGGATGACGGCGCCACCGGACCGGCAACCGCTAAACGATGCCAGGCCCCCGATCGCGAGCCCCGGCCACGGATCGCAGGCACTCGCTCGCGCGTTCACCACGCTCGCTTCGCCTGCTGCTCCTTGCGGATGCGCTGGACCTCCGCTTCGTAGGCGGCCGCAAACGCTTCGTCGAAGGCTTGCTGGAAGGCGGCGTGCGCGTCGCGGGCGATCGCGCGGTGCTGCTCGACGTACAGCTCCCACAGGCGCGCCTTGCGCGCCATCGGCAGGAAACTGCCGAGCACACCGCCGCCGGCCAGCCGCGCGGCGAGCGCCTCCGGTTCGAAGCGCGCGAGCACGCGCTCCGCGGCCACGCGCGTCGCGGTCGTCGTTGCGGCGATGTGCGACTCCAGATCCAGCACCGCGTCCTTGATCGCTTCCGGGCCGGTCATGAAACCGGGGATCGGCGGCTTGAGCACGTTGGCGAGCGCGCGCACGTCGTCCTGCGCGAACTTCAGCGGATTGTTGATGCCGCGCACGCGCAACGTCGTGACGTCGGCCTCGACCTCTTTCTTCGCTTCGCGCCGCGACGCGAGCAGACGCCGCAGCCCGCCGATCGCGTCGCGCACCATGCCGCCGATCGTGCGCATCAGCTCCGGCCGCGGACCGCCCGGCAGGTCGACCCGCACGCCGGCGCCCTCCTCGAACGCACGCCAGAGCTCCTCGACCGAGACGGCCGCCGCGGCGCGGGTACCGGCCGAGGGCATCACCGGGGCCCGCGCGAGGATCCGCGTGTGCTGTTCGATCTCGGCGTCGCCGCCGGAGAACTCGTGCGCGGCGGCGGCGGCCACCGCCGCCGCCGCGTCCTCGAACTCGCACGCGATCGTGTAGTGCCCGACGCGGATGCGGTCGCCCGCTTTCAGCGGCACCTTCTGCCCCGACGCGAGCGCCTGCCCGTTGACCGAGGCGGGGTTGGTGCTGCCCATGTCCTCGAGGTAGTAGGTACCGTCGTGGAAGCTGACGTGCGCGTGAAAACGCGACACCATGCGCTTGGGGTCGGGCAGCAGCAGCCGCGCGGTTTCGGCACGCCCGATCAGCCCGCCGCTGGCGTCGAAATGCGCGACCAGCGGCGTCGCGTCCGACTCGTCGGGCCGCGAAATCACCTTCAGCGCGAGCAGCCTCATCGGAGCGCCGTTGGGTCGATCGCCGCGACGGCGGTTTCGCCTGCGGCGTGCCGCGCGACGAGGATCTTCACGGCGCTCGCGCGGGCGGGCGCGCCGTTGACGAACAGACGCGACTGCACCTGATACTCGCCGGGAGGAACGCCCTGCGGGAACGTGAACTGCAGCGTCGACACGTAGGCGCCGCCACCGGCGCCCGCAGGTGCAGGGGTCTTGGCGATCTTGCTGCGTTCGACGCCCTTCGGATCGACGACGACGAACTCCTCGCGCAGCTCGCGCAATGGTTCCTTGGCACCGGGAACGACCTCGATGTTCGACCGCACCGTGACCTCGTCGCCGCCCTTGGCGGTCGCGCGGGTCGTTTCGGTGCGATACGCGGTGACCACCGGCGCGGGCGGAAGCTGGTCGTTGTTCGCTTTGCGGTATTCGTCGCCGACCTGCTGCGCGGACTTGGTCTGCGTGGCCTTGTAGTTGTAGGCGACGCAGGCGAGCGCGCCGAGGCCGGCGCCGAGCAGCGCGCCCCGGGTGCGATGCCGGTCGCCGCCGAGCAGTGCGCCGGCCGCCCCGCCGATCACCGCACTGACGACCGGATTGCAGGGCTCTTCGCTCGTGGCGGCGCGCCGCGGGCTCTGCGCGCAGCCGGCGAGTGCCGCGGTCAGCGCGAGCGCGAGACCGCAGCGATTCACGAATGGACGATCAAGCATCGGCATGGCAGGCCTCCGCGAGACGGGCTCAGAAGCCATGAATCCTTGCGCTGCGCGCTGCGCCGGAGCGATCGCACGCTGCCCCGGCCGCGCCGATCGCCTTGGCCAGCGCCGGCCGCGCATGCCGCGCCGCCGGATTCCGATCCTGGGCGGCGGTTCGCTCGCACCGCGCTTGCACGCAATGGCACTCCATTTCTCAGAAGGCGCGAATCTTTCTGCTGCGCGGCCCGCTGGCGTCGTTGCGCGGTGCTCGGCCCTCGCCTATCGACTTGATATGTCTCGGCCCTGCGGTTGCGTGCGCCCGGCCAGCGGCCCGCTCGCGACGAAATCTTCATACCTTCTCAGCGCATCTTCCAGTCGCTCGACAACGCGGCCTCCTGGCCGGCGCGCGCGAGCCTCAACAGGCGCTGCGCCGCTGCGTCGTCGGGATCGGCCTGCAGAACCGCCTCGGCGCGCCGGATTGTGCACGTGAAGTCGCGTGCGACCAAGCAGTCCCGGCCTTCGCGCAGCGCTCGCTGCGCCCACTGCGGGCGTGCCGACGCGCGCCCCGCTTCGTCGGCGTCCGTGCGCTGCGCGCCTGCGGCGGGCGCGACGGCGCGCGACGGCGGCTGGGCGCGGGCGGTGCGGCGTTCGGCCGGCGACGCCGGCCGCTTCGGCGGCTCGGCGGGCGGCAATGGCGGCGCTGCGGCAGCGGGCTGCGCCGGCGCCGCAGCGGCAGGGCGAGCGTCGGCGGCCGCGTCGGGTGCCGGGGCGGCAGCGACGGCACGCGCCGGCTGCGCCAGCGCCTTCGCCGATTCTGCGAGCGCGCGCTCGCCGCGCTGGCGCACGGCCTGCGTGCCCAGCACGGCGACCAGGATCAGTGCGACACCGAGCGCCGAACCCCATGCGATCGCGCGACCGAGGCGCGCGGCACGCCGCGGCGTGGGCGACGGCGCTGGCATCGCGTGCACGGTGGCCGTTGCTTGCGCTGCCGTGGCGAGCGAACGGCGGAACTCGGCCACGCTTTGCGGGCGATCCGCCGGCCGCGGCGCCAGCGCGCGATCGATCGCCGCGAGGAACGCCTCGCCGTAACGGCCGCGCGCGCTGTCGGCGAGCGGCTCGTGCGCGTCCTGCACCAGCCGCCCCACCGAAGGCGCCGGCGCGCGCCCGGTCATCGCGAAGTGCACGACCGCCGCCAGCGCGTACAGGTCGGTCCACGGCCCCTGCTTCATGCCGGGGATCTCGTCGTACTGCTCGATCGGCGCGAAACCCGGCTTCAGGATCACCGTCAGCGCCTGCGTCTGCTCGCCGATGACGCGGCGCGCCGCGCCGAAGTCGAGCAGCACGGGCTTCGGATCGGTGCGATCGCCGCCGACGAGCAGGATGTTGTCGGGCGAGATATCGCGATGCAGGCAGTCGGCGCCGTGCAGCAGCTCCAGCGCGTCGAGCAAGGGCACGAGCAGCTTGCGCAGCCACGCCTCGTCGGGCGGCGCGCCGCGCGCTTTCAACGCCTGCTTGAGCGTGCCGCCTTCGTACAGCGGCATCGCCATGTAGGCGGTGCCGTTGGCGGCCCAGAAGCGGAACACCTTGACCAGCGCCGGATGGTCGAACTGCGCGAGCAGGCGCGCCTCGTTGATGAAGCTCTTCAGGCCGACCTCGAAGGTCGGGCGGTGCTGCTCGGACTTGATCGTCACGCTCAAATCCGGCAGGCGCGACGCGAGCGCGGCCGGCATGTATTCCTTCAACGCGACTTCGCGCTTCAGCGAGTGATCGATCGCGCGGTAGACGATGCCGAAGCCGCCTTCGCCGATCACGCCCGCGATCTCGAACTCTGCCAGGCGCGTGCCGACCGGCAGCACGTTGCTGCTGCCGGTCATGGGCCGCGCCGGCGGATCCGCCGCCGGCTGCGTGGCCAGCACCGTGCTGTCCGGATCGGCCGCAGCCGCGGCGGGCTGAGTCGGAGGCGAGGGCATGGACGGAGGAGCGGACGCGTCGGCGGGTTCGGCGCAGTCTATCCGCGGCGCAGCGCGGCCGCGAGCGCGAAAAGCGGCGCGTAAAATGCCGTCTTCTCGACGGAGACCGCCATGAACGCGCCGCACGTCTCGCCGCAGCTCAAGGCCCAGTTCAAATGGGACGACCCATTGCTGCTCGATTCGCAGCTGTCCGACGACGAGCGCATGGTGCGCGACGCGGCAGCGCGCTATGCGCAGGACAAACTCGCCCCGCGCATCCTGGAGGCGTTTCGCCTCGAAAAGACCGACCCGGCGATCTTCCGCGAGATGGGCGCGCTCGGCCTGCTCGGGCCCACGATCCCGGCCGAATACGGCGGCCCGGGACTGAACCACGTCGCCTACGGGTTGATCGCGCGCGAGATCGAGCGCGTCGACTCCGGCTACCGCTCGATGATGAGCGTGCAGTCTTCGCTCGTGATGGTGCCGATCTACGAGTTCGGCTCGGAGGCGCAGCGCAGAAAGTACCTGCCGAAGCTCGCCAGCGGCGAGTGGATCGGCTGCTTCGGACTGACCGAGCCAAATCACGGCTCCGACCCGGGCAGCATGCAGGCGCGCGCGCGCAAGGTCGACGGCGGCTACAAGCTCGCCGGCACCAAGATGTGGATCAGCAACTCGCCGATCGCCGACGTGTTCGTCGTGTGGGCGAAGAACGACGCCGGCAAGATCCGCGGTTTCATCCTCGAGAAGGGAATGAAGGGGCTGTCGGCGCCGGTGATCCACGGCAAGGTCGGGCTGCGCGCGTCGATCACCGGCGAGATCGTGATGGACGACGTGTTCGTTCCCGCCGATAACGAACTGCCCAACGTCGAGGGGCTGAGGGGTCCGTTCACGTGCCTGAACTCGGCGCGCTACGGCATCGCGTGGGGCGCGCTCGGCGCGGCCGAGGACTGCTGGTTCCGCGCGCGGCAGTACGTGCTCGACCGCAAGCAGTTCGGCCGCCCGCTCGCGGCGAACCAGTTGATCCAGAAAAAGCTCGCCGACATGCAGACCGAGATCGCACTGGGCCTGCAGGGCTGCCTGCGGCTCGGCCGGATGAAGGACGAAGGCACGGCGGCGGTCGAGATCACCAGCATCATGAAGCGCAACTCCTGCGGCAAGGCGCTGGAGATCGCGCGCATGGCGCGCGACATGCTGGGCGGCAACGGCATCTCTGACGAGTTTGGCGTCGCGCGCCACCTGGTCAACCTCGAGGTCGTCAACACCTACGAGGGCACGCACGACATCCACGCGCTGATCCTCGGGCGCGCGCAAACGGGGATCCAGGCGTTTTCGTAGCCGTGGCGCTGCCGGCGCGCGGCGTGCGTTACTGAGCGGCCGCGGCGGCGGCGGCCGGTCCGCGCTCTTCGATACGACAGCGCCCTCGGTTCCATCGCCGGCGCGCGGCGGGCCGTGACCTCGATCTGGCCGTGCGCCACGGCGGGCAGTTCGGGCCGGCGCACGTGTCGTCCCGAACCATATTCCGCCGTCACTCGGAGTCGACGTCCGCCTGTCTTTTCAAGCGGGGTTCACCTTCAGCGGGAGCCGACGGCAAGGAGTCTCGGTCACTCGCAGGGCCGAGATCCCTCGCGTTGCTCGGGATAATAGAACCGGTGCGGCCGACGCGAGGCGGTTCGAGCG
>JBBIJJ010000233.1:0-5515 GCA_037446035.1 Burkholderiales bacterium | reverse complement strand
GTCGTTCCGAGTGGAAGTCCCTCGTCATGGCGAGCGGAAGTCCCTTGTCGTTCCGAGCGGAAGTCCCTTGTCATTCCGAGCGGAAGTCCCTCGTCATTCCGAGCCGAAGGCGAGGAATCTCCGCCGCTCGCAATGCCGAGATCCCTCGCATTCGCTCGGGATGACGAGCGTCCGCCAATCCGAGCCGCCGACTCGTGTCATTCCGAGGCAACCACACCTCGGCAATCCGATGCACCCGCACCGCATTACTCCGAGGCGCCCACACCTCATCATTTCGAGGCGCCCACACCTCGTCATTCCGAGGCGTCCACATCTCGTCGTTCCGAGGCGCCCACACCTCATCATTTCGAGGCGCCCACACCTCGTCATTCCGAGGCGTCCACACCTCGTCATTCCGAGGCGTCCACATCTCGTCGTTCCGAGGCAACCACACCGCGTCATTCCGAGCCGAAGGGGAGGAATCTCTCCCGCTCGCAACGTCGGCATCCCTCGCGCTGCTCGGGATGACGGCGCCGGCGCCGCGACGGCGACACGCCCTCGGGGCGGCGCTGTGACGGCATTACCCCGATGACCCGATCGATCGCCGTGGCGGGCGGCGCGGTTGACACGCGTCAACGCGGTCGCGGTACCGGTGCCTAGTCTGACTCTGCAGCCGCGCTACGAGCGGGGATCTGCACGAACCAAGCAGCAAGTTCGCAGGAGGTACCGCATGAAATCCACATCGCTCGTTCCGTTCCGCGACATCGACGAGTACTTCGACCGGCTGTTCGACCCGCGCCGCTGGCCGCGCCTGGTACCGGTAGGGCACGAGTTCGAATGGCGGCCGGCGACCGACATCGTCGAGACCGACAAGGAGTTCGTCGTCAAAGCCGAGCTGCCCGGCGTGAAGAAGGACGAGGTCAGCGTCGAGCTGGACGGCAACACGCTCACGATCAAGGGAGAGCGCAAGGAAGAGAAGGAGGAAAAAGGCAAGAAGATCCACCGGGTCGAGCGCTTCTACGGCTCGTTCATGCGCAGCTTCACGCTGCCCGAGAACGTCGATGCCAGGGCCATCAGCGCCGAGATGAAGGACGGCGTTCTGCACGTGCATCTGCCGAAGACCGCCGCGCCCGAGAAAAGACCGACCAAGGTCGAGGTCAAGTAACGCTCGCGGCGGCGGCACGCGCGCGCTCGGCGCGCCGCGTCGTGCTGGTATCGCGGCATACGCCGGCCGGCGCGCCGGCAAACGCAGACGGCGTCGGCCGTGCGCTGGCACGCTTGCCGCGGGAGCGTACCGCGCGGGTTCAGTGCGACATCAGCACCGGTACCGTCATCGAATGCAGCACGGTGCGCGTCGCGCCGCCGAGCACGATCTCGCGTGCGCGCGAGTGACCATAGGCGCCCATGACGATCAGGTCGGCGCCGTAGTCGGCCGCGCGCGACAGGATCTCGTTGCCGGGGTCGACGTCGGCGGCCACCGTCGGCGCGACTTCCGTGGCGACCCCGTGCCGCGCCAGATACAGCGCGATGTCCGCGCCCGGGGTGGCGCCCAGCGCGGCGGCCGCCGGTCTGGCGGCGACCGACAGGACCACGACGCGCCGCGCGCGTTGCAGGAACGGCAGCGCGTCGGTGACCGCGCGTGCCGCTTCGCGGCTGGCGTTCCACGCCAACAGCACCGTGTCCGCCAGGGACTTGAACTCGCCCGCGTACGGCACGACCAAGACCGGGCGGCCGATCCACATCAGCACGGCGTCGGCGAAGTCCGTACGCGTGTCCGCGTCGGGGTCGGTCTGATTGACGAGCACGAGGTCGGCGTAGCGCGCATGCAGCGCGACCGCGGTGGCGATGTCGCCCTCGGCGGTGCGCCACTCGCTGCGCGTGATGTCCGCGGCGAGCACCCCGGCATCGAAACGGGCGCGCGCCTGCGCCACGAGCTCTTCGAGGGTCTTGCGCTGCACGTCGGCCAGCAATTCGGCTCCGCCTTCGAGCCCGGCAGGAAGGTACATCGAAGGCTTGACGTACAGGCCCACGACGTGCGAGTCGCACTGCTGCGCGATCCGTCCGGCGATGGCCAGGCTGCGCAGGCTGCGGGGGCGGGGATCGATCGGAACCAGCAAGGTCTTGTACATGGCAACCTCCCTTCATCGAGCTTGCATGATCAAGCTAGGCAGCCCGCGGCGGCCGTGCTTGCGCTGGCTCAACAGGGGCCATCGCGTCGCTGCGTGCGGTCGGGCGGCGCGGTTCCGCGAGGCGGCGCACGGGACGCCGCACGGCACGCGGATGGTGCGATTATGCGGCTGCGCCGGCGCGCCCAGGAAGGATTCACCCGGATATTTCACGAGGGGCGCGGGGATTGCGCGGATGCATGCGGGATGCGGATTGCGCGAGACGGCCACAGCCAAGGCCCGCAGGCCTTGGCGAGGAGTTGAGCGCAAGCCCGCGCCCGCAGGCGCCGTGCGAACCCGCGCAGCCCCGGCGGTACAAACCGGATCGACACACCGCGGGCCGGAAGTGCCGATTCACCGAGACGCAGCCTGCACATACGGGGGCGACCTCGTGAAATATCCGGGTTCACACCTTTGAACACGAACGAGGCCCCCGATGCAAGAAAAAAAGGAAGCGATCGTCAAGGAGGTGCACGCCCGGCTCGAACGCGAGCCGCGGATCAACCTGCACCGGTTCCCGATCCGGATCGACTTCGTCGAAGGCGCAGTCGTCCTGGAAGGCGACGTCGAGGACATCGCCGCGAAAAAACTCGCGCTCGAGCTGGCCTCCGGCGTCGAAGGCGTTCGTGGCATCGTCGACCGCCTGCATGTCGCCCCCGCGCAACCGCGCGGCGACGGCGCGATCCGCGATTCGCTCGCCGCACTGCTGCAGAGCGAACCGGAGTTCAAGAACTGCACGATCCGTGTGCAGGTCAAGGACCGTGTGCAGACGCTGCAGGAAGCGGGGCCCGACGGCGCGGGCGACATCGAGATCGCAGTCGACGACGGCATCGTTACGCTCGAAGGCAGCGTCGTCAGCCTGTCGCACAAGCGCGTCGCCGGGGTGCTCGCGTGGTGGACCCCCGGGTGTCGTGACGTGGTCAACTCGCTGGCGGTCGATCCGCCCGAGGAGGACAACGACGACGAGGTCGCCGACGCGCTGCGGCTCGTGCTCGAGATGGACCCGCTCGTGGATCCCGACGGCATCGCCGTGCGCGTTGAAAACTACGTGGTCACGCTGGAAGGCTGGGCGAGAAGCGCAGCCGAGCGGCGCCGCGCCGAGTTCGACGCCTGGGCGCTGTTTGCGGTCGATCGGGTCGTCAACCGGCTCGAAGTGCGCCCCTGACCGCCGTCACGGCGGAGCATCCGGCGGCGCCCGCCGGGCAACAGTTCGGGCCGCCCGCGGGCGATGCGTCGGCGCGCCGCGCGTTGGCGCGATCCTTCGCTGCGTTCGCGACGACGGATCGGCGGGCGCAGCGGCGAAGCGGCAGGCGGGATGACGCCCGCCTGCGGCCCTCGCATCGCCGAAGCCGGGCGTCGCATCAGGCGCCGAGCTTGCGTGCGCAGTAGTCGACCAGCGCGTCGAGCGTGGGGAGTCGGGCGGCATCCGCATCGGGGATGTCGATGCCGATGCGCGCGTGCAGCGCGACGAGGAAGTTCAACCAGTCGGCCGAGTCGAGGTCGACCTGCGCGCGCAGCGGCTGATCGGGCCGCAGCGTGTCGGCTTCGATCTCGGGTGCGATCGTCGCCAGCGTCTGCACGATCGACTGCTTCAGTTCGTCACGGGTCACGCGGTCTCCTTCGCGAGTTCGTCGGGCTGCTGCAGGCGGTCGCGGATCGCCGCCAGCAGCAGCCCGCCGCGGTGGCCGTCGCTGGCGCGATGATCGGCGGCCAGTGTGGCGCTGACCACCTGTATAGGCTGCACGCGGCCGTCGACGACCCAGGGTCGCTCGACGACGCGGCCAAAGCCGACGATCGCCACCTGCGGCGGATAGATGACGCCGAACACCGAGGCGACACCCGCATCGCCCAGGTTGGTGACGGTGATCGTCGCGTCGGTGAGTTCGGCGAGCCGCAGCGATCCGGCGCGCGCACGCTGCGTGAGGTCGAGCAGCGCGCGATTGACCGCATCGATGTCCTTGCGGTCGACGTCGTGCAGCGCCGGGGTCACCAGCCCGCCGGTGCGCAGCGAAATCGCCACCCCGATGTGGATGCCGGCGCCGCGCTCGAATGCGCCGTCGCGCCAGTAGCCGTTGAATTCGGGGTAGCGGCGCAGCGCGCTGGCGACCGCCTTCAGCAGCAGCGATGCCAACAGAAGCCGCTCGGTCACGCTGCGCGCCGCGTTGCGCTGTGCGAGCCATTGCATCGCCGCTGCCAGCGGAACGTCTTCGGCGAGGTAGTAGTGCGGGATCTCGCGTTTGGAGCGCGCCATGGCAGCGGCGATAACGCGGCGCATCTCGGCGGCGCGAGCCGCGGGCGCGGCGGCGGGTTTCGCGGCGCGTTCGACGTCGTCGAGCGTCACCGTGCCGTCGGCGCCGGCCGGCACGCGGGCCAGATCGATGCCCAGCTCGGCCGCGCGCTTGCGCGCCGCCGGCGAGACGCGGCGGCCCGTCGTGGCGGCGGCAGCGGTGGTGGCTGGTGGCGCGGCGGGTGCGGCAGCGGCGGCAACGGCAGCAGCGCCGGTGGCGGCGGCAGCCGCCGAGGGTGCGAGCTTCTCGGTCGCGCGCTGGGCGAGAAGGGCGTCGACCGTCTCGGCGGCTTCGCCTGGCTCGCGCAGCACCGCCAGCGGCGTGCCGACCGGGATCGTCACGCCCGGCTCGACGAGCAGCGCATGCACGACGCCGTCGTGCCAGCACTCCACGTCGATTGCGGCCTTGGCGGTATCGACGACGCAGACGACCTGCCCCTTCTTGACGGCATCGCCCGGCTTGACCAGCCACTCGAGCAGTTTGCCCTCGTCCATGTCGGCGCCGAGGGAGGGGAGGCGGAATTCGATCATCCCGACGCCAGCCTCAGGCAAGCAAAGGTCGATTGAACCACCGAGACAGCGGGATCAGCGAGAAAGGCAACGGACACATGTGGTCGTCTCCTTGCTCTCTGTGTCTGTGGTGAATACGTCAACCCCGCTCGCACATCGGCTTCGCCGCGGCGACGATCTCGGGTCGCGCCGATGGACGGCAGGCGCAATGCGTTCATCGCGGGCAAGCTCACTGCGGCGAACTCCGATTGCAGCACCGCGACGGCGGCATCACCGAGCATCGCATCGTAGGCGCCAGCGAGCGTCGTCGCCGGTGCGCGCGCGGTGAAGCACGTAAAGTGTCGCACGCCGCGCTCTCACTGGGTCCGCCGGCGCGGCTTCGGTGTCGGCCACAGCGTGAACAGCTCCGTGTGGCCGAAGCCCTTGCGATAGTCGAGCACCGAGACGACCAGCGGAACGATTTCGATGAATGCCCAGCCGCGGTAGTCGTCGGCCTCGCCCATGCGCTTGTTCTGCGGAAAGCGCTTGCCCAGCAGCGACCGCGCCCAGGCGATCTCGTCGGCCTTGCGCAGCA
>JBBIJJ010000232.1:0-5578 GCA_037446035.1 Burkholderiales bacterium | reverse complement strand
GGAGCTGTCCTACGACTACGGACTGATCGTCGACGAGCGCATCACGCCGACACTGAAGCGGCAGCACGCGTGCCACTGCGGTGCGAAGAACTGTCGCGGCACGATGCTGGCGCTGAAGAAGCGCTGAGAAGGTGTGAAGATTTCGTCGCGAGCGGGCCGCTGGCTAGGCGCACGCAGCCGCAGGGCCGAGACATATCAAGTAGATAGGCGAGGCCCGAGCAGCGCGCAACGACGCCAGCGGGCCGCGCAGCAGAAAGATTCACACCTTCTGACTTCAACCACATCTTCCCCTACTTGCACAGGGAAGGCGTCCATGTATGACGGAGGTGGGCCGGCTCAGAATGACGCCGGCGATGTGCTCGGGACGACGCCGGCGATGTGCTCGGGATGACGCCGGCGATGTGCTCGGGATGACGACGGCGATGGGCTCGGAGTGACGACGGCGATGGGCTCGGAGTGACGACGGCGATGGGCTCGGAGTGACGCCGGTGGGCGCGGCTCGGAGTGACGTGTGTCACTGGCTCGGGCGCGACGAGTGTCGCGGGGCAGGAATGGCGATGCCACCGCTCGGCATGGCTGTTTGTCATCCCGAGCAAAGCGAGGGATCTCAACGTTGCGAGTGGCGGAGATTCCTCGCCTTCGGCTCGGAATGACGGGGATGGGCTGGCTCGGAATGACGGGGATGGGCTGGCTTGGAATGACGCAGGCGATGAGCTCGGAGTGACGACGGCGATGAGCTCGGAGTGGCGACGGCGATGCGCTCCGGATGACGACGGCGATGCGCTCGGGATGACGACGGCGATGAGCTCGGAGTGACGACGGCGATGAGTTCGGAGCGACCAGAGTGGGTGCAGCTCGGAACGACAAAGGGTGACCGGCTCGGAATGGTGGCGCGTGGCCCGCTCGGACTGGCGAGGGATCAGGGATGCGCTGCCGCGCAGGCGATCTTCGCTCGAGGCGGTGGCTGGCCATGTAAGGCGGTGGCTGGCCATGTATGACCAGGGCGCGGGATGCGGACGCCGGGCGGTTGGCAGGTGTGGCGCGGACTCGTAGTGCTCAATCAGGAGGACTCATGCAGATCTCGATGTACACGGCGTCGGTGCCGGTGTTCGCGAAGATGCTCGGCAACCTGGCGGCGATCCTCGACAAGGCCGCCGCCTACGCCGAACAGAAGAAGATCGACCCGGCGGTGCTGCTCAATGCGCGGCTTTATGCGGACATGTTCGCGCTGACCAAACAGGTGCAGGTCGCGTGCGACTTCGCCAAGGGCGCGGTGGCGCGGCTCGCGGGCGAAGAGCCGCCGAAGTACGAGGACAACGAGACGACGATCGCCGAGCTGAAGGCGCGCATCGCGCGCACGCTCGACTACATCCAGGGCTTTGCGCCGCACCGCTTGGACGGGTCGGAGACGCGCGAGGTCGAGCTGAAGATCCGCGGGGAGACGATCCGTTACCCGGGCCTCACTTACCTGCTGCACGTCGCGCTGCCCAATTTTTTCTTCCACGTCACGACCGCCTACGGCATCCTGCGGCACAACGGCGTTGCGCTCGGCAAGCGCGACTTCATCGGCAAGGTCTGACGCCGCGGCGCGCCGGAGGCGTCACCGCCCGGCTGCGGTCACGCATCGGTCGGTGCGGACTGCGCACAGCGAGCGCAGCGGCGCAACTCGAACCCGAGCCACACGCTGGCGCCCGCGAGCGCGACGAGCGAGCCCTGCATCAGCAGCGGCGAGCCCGCGACGAAGTAACCGACGTACAGCAGCGCGATCGCGGCGGTGGCCAGCGCGAGCAGCACGCGCTTACGATGGCGCCGGTAGGTCGCGACGTGGCCAGCGTACGCAGCGCCCGCGAGGATCAGCACGACGACGATCGACGCGCCCTCGTAGGGCGCGAACGCGCCGAGCCCCAGCACGGCGCCGAGCAGCGCGAACTTGGGGAAACACACCGGGCAGGCTGCGGCCGCGACGACCGCGCCGAACGTGCCCGCACGCTCAAGCCAGTGGGCGCGTTTGCCGCGCATGGCTTCCCCCGCCGGCCGGCTGCGCCGTGATGCTTTCGATGATCGGGCAGGCCGGCCGCCCACCCGACTGTTCGCACTCGTGGATCAGGTGCGCGAGCACGCGCGCGATGCGATCGAGGTCGTCGCGCCGCGCGCGCACCTGCGCGAGCCGCGCCTGCGCGATGCGGCGCGCGGCATCCTTGCTCAGGCGCCGGTCGCTCGCGTCGGCCAGGCGCAGCAGCTCGGCGATCTCGTCGAGCGAGAAACCGAGTTCCTGTGCGCGGCGGATGAAGCGCAGCCGCGCCATGTCCGCCGTGCCGTAGGTCCGGTAGCCGCCGTGGGTGCGCGCAGGCGTCGGCAGCAGTTTGCGCCGCTGGTAGTAGCGCACGGTCTCCACGCCCACGCCGGCAGTGCGGGCAAGGTGCCCGATCGTCATTCGTTCGGCGGCTTCGCGGTCCATCGGCTTGACTCCGTACCCGGGAACGGAGTTTACGTTCCGGGCTCGAACCCATATCGGATTCGCCATGTTGACGCAACACAGCCAAGCGGCCGCGGCGTACGATCGCGCCGGACCCGAATCGAGCGACACCCCGATGGATCGCCCCAAACTGCACGCCGTCGCCGGCGGCGCACACGCCGCCGCGCGGCGCTTCGTGCTGCCGGTGCGCGGGATGACCTGCGCGTCGTGCGTCGCGCACGTCGAAAAGGCGCTCGCCGCGGTGCCCGGCGTCGATACGGTCGCGGTCAACCTGGCGACCGAATCGGCCGCGGTCGAAACCACGGCGCTCGATGCCGGCGCGCTGCGCCACGCGGTCGAGGACGCCGGCTACGAAGTACCGGCGCAGCGGCTCGTGCTCGCGATCGAAGGCATGACCTGCGCGAGTTGCGTCGCGCGCATCGAAAAAGCGCTCGCCGCGGTGCCGGGGGTTCTGCGCGCGACCGCGAATCTCGCGAACGAATCCGCCACCGTCGAACTCGTTGCAGGCACGGCGACGACGCGCGATCTGCTCGCGGCGATCGAGGCCGCCGGCTACACGGGCAAGGCGCAGGCCGAAGCCGCCGGCGCGCCTGCTGCCGACCCCGTGGCGGCGATCAAGCGCGATGCGATCGCGGCACTCGTGCTGGCCGCGCCGCTCGTCGCGCCGATGCTCGCCGCGCTCGCCGGCATCGATTTCGCGCTGCCCGCATGGCTGCAGTTCGCGCTCGCTACGCCCGTTCAGTTCTGGTCGGCGCGCCGCTTCTATGTCGCCGCGTACCGGGCCGTGCGCGCGCGCACCGGCAACATGGACCTGCTGGTGTCGATCGGCACGCTCGCGGCATACGGGCTGTCGCTGTACCTGTGGCTCGTCGAAGGCCACGCGCATCACCTGTACTTCGAAGCGGCCGCCGTCGTCATCGCGCTGGTGCTGCTCGGCAAGTGGCTGGAGGCGCGCGCCAAGCGGCAGACTTCGGAGGCGATCCGCCTGCTCGCCGCGCTGCGCCCCGACACCGCGCTCGTGCTGCGCGGCGGCCACGAAGTCGAGGTGCCGCTCGACGAAGTCAAGCTCGGCGACGTGGTGGTCGTGCGCGCGGGCGACCGCGTTGCCGTCGACGGGCTGATCCGCGCCGGCGCGACCGCGATCGACGAATCGATGATCACCGGCGAGAGCCTGCCGGTCGAGCGCGGCGCCGGCGACAAGGTCACGGGCGGCTCGATCAACGGCAACGGCCGCATCGAGGTCGAGACGACTGCGGTCGGCGCGGAGACCGTGCTCGCGAAGATCATCCGGCTCGTCGAGGACGCGCAGGCGGCGAAGGCGCCGATCCAGCGGCTCGTCGACCGCATCGCCGCGGTGTTCGTGCCGGTCGTGCTCGCGATCGCGGCGGCGACCGTGATCGGCTGGCTCGTCGCCGGCGCGCCGTTCGACGAAGCGGTGATCAACGCCGTGAGCGTGCTCGTGATCGCCTGCCCCTGCGCGCTCGGGCTTGCCACGCCGACGGCGATCATCGCCGGCACGGGCGTGGCCGCGCGCGCGGGCATCCTGATCAAGGACGCCGAAGCGCTCGAACTGGCGAAGAGGATCCGCGTGGTCGCGTTCGACAAGACCGGCACGCTGACCGAAGGCAAGCCGCGCGTGGTCGCCGTGCACGACCACGATCTGTTCGACCCGAAGGACGTGCTCGCGCTCGCCGCCGCGGTCAACGCCGGCTCGAATCATCCGCTCGCCGAAGCGGTGCGCGACGCGGCCAAGCGCCATCCCGAAGCCGGCGCGCGCAGGGCGACCGCGCACCGCGTGCTCGCCGGCCGCGGCGTGGCCGCCAAGCGCGTCGACGAGCGCGGCCAGCCGACCGACGTCGAGCTGCTCTTCGGCTCGAAGCGCCTGATGGACGAGCTGAAGGTCGACCTGTCGCCGTTCGTGACCCGCGCCGCCGCGCTCGAAGCCGAAGGCCGCTCGGTGTCGTGGCTCGCGCAGCGCACCGGTGCCGGTATCTCGGCGATCGGTCTGATCGCCTTCGGCGACGCGCCGAAGCCGCACGCCGGCGAGGCGATCGAACGGCTCGCGCGGCTCGGCATCGAGACGACGATGATCTCCGGCGACAACGAAGGCGCGGCGCGCCACATCGCGCACGAACTGGGGCTCACGCACTACGAGGCGAACGTGCTGCCGAAGGACAAGGCGGCGCGCATCGCGGCGCTCAAGCGCGACGGCAGCGTCGTCGCGATGGTCGGCGACGGCATCAACGACGCGCCGGCGCTGGCCGCGGCCGACGTCGGCATCGCGATGGGCAACGGAACGGACGTCGCGATGCACGCCGCCGGCATCACGCTGCTGCGAGGCGACCCGCGGCTGGTCGCCGACGCGATCGCGATCTCGCGCGCGACCGTGCGCAAGATCCAGCAGAACCTGTTCTGGGCCTTCGCCTACAACGTCGTCGGCATCCCGCTCGCCGCGCTCGGCCTGCTGTCGCCGGTGATCGCCGGCGCAGCGATGGCGTTTTCCAGCGTCAGCGTGGTCACCAACGCGCTGCTGCTGCGGCGCTTCAAGCCCGCGTCGGCGCAGCGATAGTTGCGACCCCGGTCGAGCGCCGGGCGAGCCGATGAGTTCAACGCGGAGACACCGAGAAAGCCGTGCGTCTTTGCTCTGTGCTCTCGGTTTCTCGGTGGCTAATTCTTCGTCCTTCGAAGGCTCCGGGTTTCACCACCGAGACACAGAGGACACGAAGGAAGAGATCACTCCTCCACGACTCCGTGTTGAAGCGCCCTTCGCCATCGCCACGCGCCCACTTCGCGGGTTCACCCTAGAAACGGCAGTTGAAGTGGGTGGAGTACCGACAAACCCGTTCGCGCCAAAGGCTTGCAGTGAGCACGACCATCACCCACTTCGAACTGCTCCGCAGTCGTCGGAATTGGCTTCAAACCCGCATGGATGCTGGCTTTCTGCCGTTTCGACGTGACGCCAATTGCCGAATCTAGGTTCACTGCCGCCATGCTTCTGCAGCCGGATCCGGAACTTCGAAGGCCGAGGAACTCAAGTCGGCCGCGGCGCGGGCAGGTAGCGGCTCGCCCACGCGGCGATCACCTGCGCGGCGTAGCGCGCAT
>JBBIJJ010000231.1:0-5581 GCA_037446035.1 Burkholderiales bacterium | reverse complement strand
GCCAGCGACGCACCGGCGAAAGCCAGCTCGGTGACCATCCCGAGCGACCCAAGGTCGCGAGGGATCTGCTCCAATACGCTGTACGTGCTCGACGAGCCGACCGTCGGGTTGTCGATGCACGACGTCGAGAAGCTGATCCGCGTGCTGCATCGGCTGGTCGACGCCGGCAACACCGTCGTCGTCATCGAGCACAACCTCGACGTGATCGCCGAAGCGGACTGGGTCGTCGATCTCGGACCCGAAGGCGGCGACGGCGGCGGCCGCGTCGTCGCACAGTGTCCGCCGCAGGAGCTGGCGCAGCGGGACACGCACACCGGGCGCGCGCTGCGCCACTTTGGCGCGGCGCGGGGCCGCGCGTGAAGTGCCGCGAGACGCTCAGCGTCTGAACAGCACGACGTCGTGTCTCAATGCCGCGCGCACGCGGCTCGCGAGCGCTTCGGCCGCACCTCGATCGGCCGCTTCGCCGACGACGACGAAGTACTTGTTGTCGCGCCGAACGACGCGCGTGGCACGGCCGTCGGCGGGAACGTCGGACTGCGCGAGTTGCGCGGCCACGCGCGCGCGCACGGCCTCGGCCGAACTGGCCACGTAGAACACGCCGACTTGCACGGCCCAGCGACCCGGAGCGAGATCGCCGCTCGCGGCGGGCGCGGCGAGCGCCACGCGCGGCGCCGGCGCGGCCGCCGGTGCCGGACGCGATGCGGGCGGTTCGGCCGCGCGAGCCGCAGGCGGCGCAGCGGGTGCGCGCTGCGCGGCGACAGGCGCGGGCTGCGCCGGCGCAGCCGCGATCGGTGCCGACGGCGTCAGCGGTGCGGTCTGCCGCGGCGCGCTTTCGGCGATCGCTCGCGTGGCCGGCGGCACCGCCGCACCGGCCGCAGCGGCCGCGGGCGCCTCGGCCTTCGGTGCCGGCGCGGGCGCGGCGCGCTGCGAGACCGCGTCACTCGTCGATGCGGCCGGCGTGCTCGCGACCGGCTCGACGAATCGCGTCTTGACCCACTCGACCGTTCCGCACGCGGACACCAGCAGCGAAGCGCACACGGCGCCGGTCAGGCGCAACGGGCTGGCACGCGATACGGCTCGCGCGGTACGTCGAACCGGGCTGTCGACGTTCGACATCGATGGCAGGGCGCGCGTGGTCATGATCGGGCTCGACGGTTGTGCAAAGGGACGACTCGAGGAACGACGTTTCGAGGATGCCGGACTGTACGCCGCCCGTCACTCATCCGGGCGCGTTAGCGCGCGGCATGCAAGGCCGCGCGAACGGACGGTTTGTGCCATGGCAAGACGCGGCGCACCGGCGCGCGCATGCTTGCAGTGGCTCCGGCGAACGCCACGATGACGACTCGCCGCAATCTGCTGCGCGTATCCGCGCTCGCCGCCGCCACGCCCGCGCTCGCCGGCTGCGGCGCGAGCGGCTACGACGAGGCGGCACGCGCGACGTGGCGGCACGCCGATGCGCGGCCCGCCGACGCGGCGGCGCTGCGACTCGAGCTGGTGCGCTACGCGACGCTGGCGGCCAACAGCCACAACACGCAGCCGTGGCGCTTTTCGTTCGTGCCGGGCGGCATCGTCATCGCGCCCGACTTCGCGCGCGGCACGCCGGTCGTCGACCCCGACGATCACCATCTTTGGGTCTCGCTCGGCTGCGCGCTGGAGAACCTGGTGCTCGCCGCAGCGGCGTTCGGACTGCGCGCCGAGCCGGCGTTCGAACGCGGCGCGCTCGCCGTGCGGCTCGAGACGATGGCCCCGACGCATTCGCTGCTGTTCGACGCGATCCCGCGCCGCCAATGCACGCGTGCCGTGTACGACGGCCAGCCGCTCGCGACGGACGAACTGCGCCAGCTCGAAGCGGCCGGCCGTGGCACCGGCGTGCACGTGCTGCTGCTGACCGACCGCATGCGGCTCGAAGGCGTGCTCGACTGGGTCCAGCGCGGCTGCAGCGCGCAGATGCGCGACCCGAACTTCGTGCTCGAACTGAAGCGCTGGATCCGTTTCGGCGACGCCGAGGCACTCGCTACGCGCGACGGGCTCGCCGCACGCCCCTTGGGAACCCGTCGCTACCGCGCTGGGCCGGCAGCCTGCTGTTCGGTTTCGTCTTCACCGAGACGGCGGAGAAGGACCGCTACGCGGCGCAACTGCGCTCGTCGGGCGGCGTCGCGGTGTTCGTCGCCGAGCGCGCAGAGCCCGCACGCTGGATCGAAGTCGGCCGCGCCTACCAGCGTTTCGCGCTGCTCGCCACCGCGCTTGGCGTGCGCAACGCGTTCGTCAATCCACCCTTATTGACCATTTCTTATCCTCGTGACACGTGCCAACCGCTTGGCGCCCGCATGCGTGAGCCCTCGTCATTCCGAGCCAAGGGCGAGGAATCTGCGCTGCTCGCAGTACCGAGATCCCTCGGCTTCGCTCGGGACGACGGAACCGGCGACAGCCAGCGCGAAACGAAACCGCAAGGTGGGAGTGTCACGAGGTTGCGTGCTCCTCAAGAGAAGTGGCGGCGCTGCGCGAGCCGTTCGCGCGCTGGCTCGGCATCGGCGCCGCGCGGCCGGATCTCGTCGTACGCTTCGGCCGCGGCCCCGTGCTGCCGCCGTCGCTGCGGCGGCCGCCGCAGGCGGTCGTGGTCGAGGCGACAGCGACGCGCGCGTAGCGGGCATCGGCGCGCGTTGCAGGTCGTGCCGCGCAGCGCGCAGTTCGTCGCACGCGGCTCGCAGCCCGGCGGCCGCCTCGGCGATGATCGCGCTATCGGTTCGTGCGGAGACATCGATGCCCCCGGTTCGTCGGCTGCTGATCGCGTTGCTTGCCGCGGCCGCCGCGCCGGCGCCCGCGCAGCAAGCCGTCACCGGGTCGGGGCGGATCGTCGATGAAGCGCGGCCGCTCGCCGGATTCACCGCGCTGCGGGTCGGCAGCGGCGTCGACGTCGAGCTGCGCGCGAGCGACCGCGAACGCGTGACGGTGCGCGCCGACGACAACCTGGTGCCGCTGGTCGAAACGCGCATCGACGGCACCGCGCTGGAAGTCGGCCTGGCGCGCGGCGCATCGTTCCGCGCGCGGCATCTGCCACGCGTGCGGATCGAATTCGTTCGCCTGGACGACATCAGCGTCGCCGGCGCGGGCAACGTGCACGCCGACCGCGTGCGCGGCGACACGTTCGCCGTGTCGCTGGCGGGCAGCGGCGACGTGCGGATCGACGCGCTCGACGTGAACGCGCTCGGCGCGATGCTGGCGGGCCGCGGCGACTTCATCGCGCGCGGACGCGCCGACCAGCAGGGCTATCGCATCCGCGGCGCGGGCGACGTGCGCGCGCGCGATCTCGTCGGCCGCAACGTCACGGTGTCGATCGCCGGCAGCGGCGATGCGCTCGTGCACGCGACCGAAACGCTCGCAGTGTCGATCTCCGGATCGGGCGACGTGGTGTATCGCGGCAACCCCAAGATCACGAAGTCGATCGTCGGCTCGGGCTCGGTCCGGCCGGCGCGATGAACGTCACGGAGGAAACGATGCTCAAGCGCTGTGCGATCGCCGTCGGTGCGGTGCTGCTTGCGTTTGCGGCCATCGCGCAGGAGGCCAGGCGCGAATCCGCGCCGGTCGCCGAACGCAGCTTCGGCAGCGACCGCTTTTCGGCGGGGCCGGCGGTGCGCATCGCGCAGCCGGTGACCGGCGATCTATTCGCCGCCGGCGGCAGCGTCGACATCGAAGCGCCCGTCAGCGGCGACACGCTCGCCGCCGGCGGCAACCTGCGCATCACCGCGCCGCTCGGTGAGTCGCTGTACGCGGCGGGCGGGCAGTTGCGCATCGACGCGCCGATCGCGCGCAGCGCGCGCGTAGCGGGCGGGCAGATCGAGTGGGGGCCGAAGTCCAGGATCGCCGGCAACCTGACGATTGCCGGCGGCGAAGTCGAACTGCGCGGCACGGTCGGCGGCCACGTGCTGGCGGTGGCCGGACAACTGCTGATCGACGGCGAGATCGCCGGCGACGTCACGGCCACCGCGGGCGAAATCGAGTTGGGACCGAACGCGCGCATCGGCGGGCGGCTGCGGTATGCGAGCCGCGAGGAAATCCGGCGCGATCCTGCGGCGCAGATCGCCGGCGGCGTCGAACGCATGGCCGCGCGCGGCGAAGCGCAGCGCGCGGAGCGCCTCGAACGCCGCTTTGGTCCGCGCGGCGGCTGGGTGTGGACCATCGGGCTGATGGTGCTGGCGGCGCTGCTGGTCGGCGGCCTGCCGGAGTTCTACGCGCGCGTGACCGCGACGATGCGCTCGCGCCCCGGCGCGAGCCTGCTCGTCGGTTTCGCCGCACTCGCGTGCGTTCCGGTGGCGGTGGTGATTCTGCTGGTGACGATCGTCGGCATCCCGCTCGCGCTGATCGCGGTCGGGCTTTATCTCGCGCTGCTCGTGGTGGGCTACGCGAGCACGGGCATTGTGCTCGGCGACTGGGTGCTGGCGCGCGCCAGGGCCGCAGCCGCCGCCGAGCTGTGGTGGCGCGTGGGTGCGGCGATGCTCGCCACGCTCGCGATCGCGCTCGTCGCGCGCCTGCCCTACCTGGGCGGCGTGGTGATGCTCGCCGCGCTCGTGCTCGGCATCGGCGCGTTGCTGCTGCAGGCGAGAAGGCCGGCGCGCGCCTGAAAGTCCCGCAGGATTTCTCGCAGACCGAGAGCGATCGCTCGTCGGCGCCACTGCACTGGCGTCAGCGGCGTCGCTGTGCACTTCGCTCGTTTCGGGCGCCGCGCAGCCCGCGGACACCTGCCCGCGGATGGCCGGCTTGCCGGCTGCGGCTGCCTCATCGTCGTCACTGCGGGCCGCTGATGCAGCCTCATTCGGAGCGGCTGGCGCTTCGTCACTCCGAGGTCCGCCTTCGGGACGGAGCGAGGAGTCTCAGCGACTCGTGACGCCGAGATCCCTCGCGTTGCTCGGGATGACAGAAGGGTCGCCGGCCGATCGCCCTATGGGAAGACCGGCATCGTCGGATCGACGCCGCGGTCGATCGCCTCCGGATGACGGCGTGCGATCAGCGCCTCGATCTCCTCGATGCGCGCGACCGGAACGTCGACCATCAGCAGGATCCTGCCGGCCTCGATGTCGGCCTCGAAGGGCTTTAACTTGACGTTCGGCGTGGACAGGCCAACGAGCGTCGAGCACCAGGCGCCGAACAGCGTGCCGCCGATGGTGGTCAGCAGGAAGGTGCCGACGTCGAAGGCATAGCCGCCGATCGGCGTGAGCTTCAGATAGATGCCGAGCAGCATGCCGCCGAGCGCGCCGAGGCCGGCGCCGAGAAACAGCGCGTGCCGAACGTTGGACCGCTGCAGGACGCTGGCTTCGTGCAGACCGCCGAGCGACATGCCGCGCTTGCCGAGGAAGTGCATGTGGCGATCCTCGATGTGCGCGAGCAGCAGTTCGTTCGCGACCTGGATCGCGCTGGCGAGGTCGGGTAGCACGAGGTAAAGGCGGCGTCTCATGGGGCCTTATATGGACGCCTCCCGGAGTGCAAGTTCTCTGGCTTTCGCGACGGCGGAGACAGGGTGTTGCGGTCTTATATCCGGCCTACGGTGCAAGGTTTGTCGCCTCGCGGCCTTGATGGTTTCCGTAAT
>JBBIJJ010000230.1:0-5636 GCA_037446035.1 Burkholderiales bacterium | reverse complement strand
CGGGATGACGAGCGTCCGGCACTCGGGATGACGAGCGTCCACCATTCCGGGCCGCCGGCGCGTGCCATTCCTTCCGGGCCGATTGGCGACCGAACCAGCGCCCGCGCGGGCAAAGCCCATTTGCAAAGTAGCGGTGTCACGAGGTTGGGTCATCCTCGATCAGTTCGCCAAGCGATGCTCGAAGGCCACGGGCGTTGCGGGACCATGGCGATGACGGAACGATCACGGCCACTCGCCTGTTTCAGCGCGTCATGACGCCGAGGTCGATCGCAAGTTATCGCGTGGCGGCGCGCTTGCCGCATACTGTGCCCGACCCGGTGCGGCGCGTGTTGGGCTGGCGCGAGGTCCGCGTCCGGCCGGACGGCGCGCCGTCACCCGCCCGCGGGAGCGAAACGGCGGGGCGCTCCGTGCTACCGTGGCAGCGCGCCGCCGCACCGGCCCCGCAAGTCGGCGACCGCTGAACTCGCGACCGTCGCGAGGGTCCGAGCGTTTCGGTGCATCGCTCGACGCAACGGGTGGCAGCGGGCTGCGATCGGGCTCGTCGGAGTCGCACATGAAGAGGGCAGCGCTATACAGCCGTTCGCGCGGCGCGCCGGGGTCGATTCCCCCGCCGGACGCAGCACCCGCGCCGGCCGCTCCGAATGCGCGTGCCTCGGCTGTGCGCCGGCTCGCGGCGCGCAGAAACCTGCTGCTGCCGCTCGCGATCGGCGGGTTGATCGTGTTCCTCGTCCTGACCGCGATCCAGTCGCTCAAGCCGGCGCCGCGCCAGATCACGCAGCGCGACATCGACCGCGCGGTCCTGCACACGCTGAACACCAAGTCGCTGCCTTCCGCCGCTGCCAAGGCGTATGAAGCCGTGCGCCGTTCGGTCGTGCTCGTGCGCGGCATCACGCCCGGCGAAAGCGGCGACGAGGACAGCGACGACGCAGTCGGCACCGGCGTGGTCATCGTCGACACCGGGATCATCCTGACCAACCTGCACGTCGTGCTGCAGGCCAGGAGTCTGCGCGTGGTCTTCGCCGACGGCACGGAATCGGACGCAGCCGTCGCCGGACTGCGTCCGGAGCACGATCTTGCCGTTCTGCGCGCCCGCGTGATTCCGGACGATCTGCAGGCCGCTACCCTGGGCTCCACGCAGGGGCTCGCGCTTGGCGATCAGGTCATCGCCGTCGGCTTCCCCTTCGGCATCGGCCCGTCGGTTTCGGCCGGCGTCATCTCGGGTCTGAAGCGCGAGTTCCGCTCGCCGGGCGGCAAGCGCGTGCTGACGAACCTGATCCAGTTCGACGCCGCCGCCAATCCCGGCAACTCGGGCGGCCCGCTGGTGACGATGAGCGGCGAAGTCGTCGGCATCGTCACCGCGATCCTGAACCCTTCCGAGGACCGTACCTTCATCGGCATCGGCTTCGCGGTGCCGATCGAAAACGCCGCTGCGGGGGTGGGGCTGCATCCGTTCTGACCCGGCACCGGACCCGAGCCACTCCGATGAACGACACGACACCGAGCAAGCACCACGTCGCTTCGACGATGGAGCGCATCCTGTACGAAGTGAAGAAGGTCGTCGTCGGCCAGGATCACTTCCTCGAGTGCGTGCTGGTGGCCACGCTCGCGCAGGGGCACCTGCTCGTCGAAGGCGTGCCGGGGCTGGCCAAGACGCTGACGGTCAAGACGCTCGCGCAGACGATCCGCGGCACCTTCCGCCGCATCCAGTTCACGCCGGATCTCGTGCCGGCGGACCTGGTCGGCACGCGCATCTACAACCAGAAGACCGGCGAGTTCGCGACCTCGCTCGGGCCCGTCTTCACCAACCTGCTGCTCGCCGACGAGATCAACCGCGCGCCGGCCAAGGTGCAGAGCGCGCTGCTGGAGGTGATGCAGGAGCGGCAGGTCACGATCGCCGGCGAGACGCACCGCGTACCCGAGCCCTTCGTCGTGATGGCCACGCAGAACCCGATCGAAACCGAAGGCACCTATCCGCTGCCCGAGGCGCAGGTCGACCGCTTCATGATGAAGGTGCTGGTCGACTATCCGAGCGA
The DNA here is from genome assembly GCA_037446035.1 of Burkholderiales bacterium. Taxonomy (GTDB): domain Bacteria; phylum Pseudomonadota; class Gammaproteobacteria; order Burkholderiales; family Burkholderiaceae_F; genus DSNY01. The sequence continues at coordinate 3,603 of JBBIJJ010000230.1, read as the reverse complement.
GGACGAGGAGCGCGTGATCGTCGAACGCGTGACCGGCGCCGCCGTCGCGGTGGCGGCGGTGGCGACGACCGATCAGCTCGCGGCGCTGCAGCGCGAATGCCGCACGGGCTACGTCGATCCGGCGCTCGTCGACTATGCGGTGCGGCTGGTCACCGCGACCCGCGCGCCGCACAAGTTCGGGCTCGCGGATCTGGCACGCTACATCACGTTCGGCGCCAGCCCGCGCGCGACCATCCATCTGATCGAAGCGGCGCGCGCGCTCGCGCTGCTGCGCGGGCGCGACTACGCGCTGCCGGAGGACGTGGTCGACCTCGCCGCCGACGTCCTGCGGCACCGGCTCGTGCTGTCGTACGAGGCCTTGGCCGACGGCCAGACGCCAGACGCGCTGATCGCGCAGATCATGCGCAAGGTGCCGGTACCGGACAAGCCGTTGCAGACGCACGCCCACCATGCCCGCGCGCTCCAGTAGCCCGGAGCAGATCCTGCGCCGGCTCGAGTGGACCGTGCTGCGGCGGCTCGACGGCCTGCTGCAGGGTGATTACCGCACGCTGTTTCGCGGCTTCGGCCTGGATCTGGCGGATCTGCGCGAGTATCAGTACCACGACGACGTGCGCCACATCGACTGGAACGTCACTGCGCGGCTGCAGACCCCTTACGTACGCGAATACCGCGAGGATCGCGAAGTGGCCGCGTGGTTCCTGCTCGACCTGTCGGGCTCGGTGGACTTCGGCTCGGGCGCGACGACGAAGCAGACGGTCGCCGCCGACTTCGTCGCGCTGCTGGCGCGCGTCCTGACCCGGCGCGGCAACCGCGTCGGCGCGCTGTTCTACGGCGACCGCGTCGACACGGTCGTGCCGCCCCGCAGCGGGCGGCGGCAGGTGCTGCAGCTTCTGCACCGGATGCAGCAGCGGCCAGAGGTGCGCGCGGCGACGCAGACCGACCTCGCCGAACTGTTTGCGGGCGCGAGCAAGCTCGTACGGCGCCGCTCGCTGCTGTTCGTCGTGTCGGATTTCCTCAGCGTGCCCGGCTGGGAGCAGCCGCTCGCGCGGCTCGCGCAGCGGCACGAGGTCATCGCGATCCGCCTGTACGACCCGCTCGAAACGGCGCTGCCCGACCTCGGTCTGGTGCTGCTGCAGGACGCCGAAACCGGCGAGCAGATCGCGGTCGACACGCACGACGCGGCGTTTCGCCGGCGCTTCGCGGCGGCCGCGCACGCGCGCGAGACGCGTCTGCGCGAAGCCTTCGCCGCCGCCGGCGTCGACGCGCTGGAACTGGCCCCCGGCGGCGATCTGGTCGATGCGGTGCTGCGCTTCGCCGACCTGCGCAAGCGGCGCGGCCAAGGCGGCACCGCGACGCGCAGCCGGCTCGCCGCGCATCTGGAACGCCGCGCGGTTGCCGGCCGCGCCGCAGGAGCGCCGCGGTGAACTTCCTGTGGCCCGAACTGCTGTGGCTGCTGGCGCTGCTGCCGCTGCTCGTGGCCGCCTACGTGCTCCTGCTTCGCCGGAAAAAGAAGCTCGCGATCCGCTACGCGAGCCTGATGATCGTCAAGGACGCGCTCGCCGCAGGCAGCCGCTGGCGTCGCCATGTGCCGCCGGCGCTGTTCCTGGCCGCGCTCGCGCTGCTGGTCGCGGCGATGGCGCGGCCGACGGCCGTCGCGACACTGCCGTCGCAGCAGCAGACGATCATCCTCGCGATGGACGTGTCGGGCAGCATGCGCGCCAAGGACGTCGAGCCCAACCGCCTCGTCGCTATGCAGAATGCCGCGCGCGCCTTCATCGCCGGCGCGCCGCGCCATACGCGCATCGGCATCGTCACTTTCGCCGGAACGGCCTCGGTCGTGCAGGCGCCGACGACCAACCGCGAGGATCTGCTCGCCGCGATCGACCGCTTCCAGTTGCAGCGCGCCACCGCCACCGGCAGCGGCATCATCGTGTCGCTGGCCACGCTCTTTCCGGACGGCGGCTTCGACGTGACCGAGGCGATCTACGGCCGCGAGTTCCAGCGCGGTGCGCCGATCGACGCGGAGCCGAAGAAGGACAAACCCGACTTCACGCCGGTGGCGCCGGGCTCGAACGACTCGATGGCGATCATCCTGCTGTCCGACGGCCAGCGCACGACGGGGCCCGATCCGATCGAGGCCGCCAGGCGCGCCGCCGAGCGCGGTGTGCGCATTTACACGGTCGGCATCGGCACCGTCGAAGGCGAGGTGGTGACTTTCGAGGGCTGGTCGTTCCGGGCGCGGCTCGACGAGGAGACGTTGAAGGCCATCGCGCGTATGACGCGCGCCGAGTACTTTTACGCCGGCAACGCGGCCGACCTGAGCAAGGTCTTCCGGACACTGAACTCGAAGATCGTGCTGCAGAAGAAGGAGACCGAGGTGACGGCGCTGTTCGCCGCGGCGGCCGCCGCGCTCGCGCTCGCCGCCGGCGCGCTGTCGATGCTGTGGTTCAACCGCGTCCTGTGACCGGGCGCGCAGCCGCCAGCTCGTCGAGCAGGCGGTCCTTGTCGTGCCACATCGCGTCGATCCACCGCTGCACGTGCGCGCGAAAGCGCGGGCTCGCCTGCGCGGCGCCGTCGAGCAGCTCCGGCGGAATCGGCCGCAACCGCGCGCGCACGACGACTGCGCGCACGCGGCCGCACAGCAGGTCCCAGAACGTCGGCGTGCCGCCCGGGTAGAAGATCGTCACGTCCACGAGCGCGTCGAAGCAGTTGCCCATCGTGGCGAGCGCGATCGCCAGGCCGCCGGACTTGGGCTTGAGCAGGTGTCGGTAGGGCGAGCGCTGCAGCGCGTGCTTGGCGGGTGTAAAGCGCGTGCCCTCGGCGAAGCTGATCACCGAGGTCGGGATCAGCTTGAAGCGCTCGCACGCGCGGCGCGTGGCTTCGAGGTCGGTCTGCCCCGACGCGCCGCCGCGGCCGCGCCTGAGGAACGGAAAATCGAGCGCCCACCACGCCAGCCCGATCACCGGCACCCAGATCAGTTCCTGCTTGAGGAAAAACTTCAGCAGCGGGATGCGGCCGTTGAACACCTTCTGCAACACCAGGATGTCGACCCAGCTCGCGTGGTTGCTCGACACCAGGTACCAGCCGCGCGGGTTCAGGTCGTCGGGGACCTGCACGTGCCAGCGCGTGCGCCCGACCGCCGCCAGCCACGCGTTGTTCACACCGACCCACGCGCCGGCGATCGCATTCAACACGCGATCGACCGCGCGCCGCACGGCCGCGGCCGGTACGATCAGCTTGGCGAGCGCGAACGGCAGCATCGCGAGCGTAAGCAGCAGCGTGTTCAACACCAGCGCCAGGCCGGCGGCGCAGCCCTTCGCGGTCGAAACGATCCGTTCGAACATGGGCGCGCAGTATCGGGCCGCGCGCCGCCGGCGGCTTTGCGGTGTCGCAAGAAGGCAGCGATCGGGTCTTGGCTGCCGGTCTGCTTCCCCCTTTGAACCCGCAAGGCTCATTTGAACCACGGAGACACAGAGAACACACAGGAAAAGCGAACCGTTGCGCGAACGGGCTCTCTCACCCAGCGGGTCGGACGGGGAATGCGAGCAAGGACTTGATTCTTCGCCTCTCTCTGTGCCTCGGTGGTGAGGAATTCAGCTTGAA
>JBBIJJ010000229.1:0-5662 GCA_037446035.1 Burkholderiales bacterium | reverse complement strand
CTTCTGAGTCTTTCACACGGAGGACACGGAGGACGGGGCTTGCGGTTTCGAGTCTGTCTGCCTGCTCTCCGTGTTCTCCGTGTTTGATCGGGGTCGCTGAAAGTCGGCGCTGGCGGATCGAGCGGGCTGCAAGCAAGAAAGAGCCCGTGTTTGCGGACGGCCCAGATCCCTCGCCGCGCTCGGGATGACAACCTCGGCGCTGCGGACCGCACCATCGGCGCTCGGGGTGATCGCGTCGGCTCATCGGTCGCCGGCGCGGCATTCCGGGCTTGCACCTTGCGCCAGCGCAAGCCAATCGGGCCGATCGCGGCTTCGCCCGCTGGGTGAGCGCAGTCCAAGCCGCAAAGGCCGGTCGCACGACGCTCTTGCGCGAGGGCGCATCGGTGGACTGAAGGTTCGACGGTAACTCGGCCTCCGCGTCGCGCTCCGGCCGCGCACGCGTCTACCACCCGCTGCCGCCGCCCCCGCCGCCGCCACCACCGCTCGACCCGCCGCCACCCGATCCCGAGTCCGACCCGGGCGGCGACGCCGCCGCGCTGGCGGTCGAGCCAAGCTCGCCGAGGCTGCCCGCGAGCGCACCGACGTCGGCGAGCGAATCGGTGCTGCTGCCGGTGTAGTAATGCGATATCGCCTGCGCGACCGCGGCAGTCCCGAGCACCGCGGCGAAGCGGTCGGCCCAGGTCTTCTCCACGCCGAGCGCGAGCGCGTACGGCAGCTTGCCCGCGAACTCTTCGGGCGTCCGCCGCGCGTCCTGCAGCCGCGCGAGGTCGTCGCCCTCGGCCACGCCGAGATACAAGCGCAGTCCCTCGATGTGATCCTTCAGCTTGCGCCCCTCGCGCGTGTAGGCGGGCAGCAGGTGGGCGAACAGCAGCAGCGATGCGGCCAGCACGAGCGCGGTCGCGATCACGGCCGCTGCGGACGAGCCCAACGCGATCGCGCCGACGACGGTCGCCACGGCGCCGAGCCCCGCCAGCACCAGCGGCGTGCGATTGCGCCGGAACAACACGTCGGCGTAGTGATGCTCGAGCGCGTCGCTGAGGGCCTTCTGCGCGGCGGCAACCGCAGGGTCGTACTGCTTCTGCAGAAGCGCGACATCGGCGCCGGCGAACAGCGCGTCCGCCATCGCCTTCTCGCCGGTGCCGAAGGCGACGTCGCGGCCGGTGCGTTCGAACGTGAAGGACTCGCCGTTCTGATGGATCTTCAGATAGCCGCGCGCGCCGAGCCCGAGCAGCGCGGCGGCGAAGCAGCGGCTGTCGAACGCCATGCGATCGACGAAACGCACAGCCGCCGCGCTCGTCGATGCCGGCGGCTCATAGCGCGGAAAGCGCGGCCCGGGCTTGGGATCGCGGCCGACGCGATCCCAGCGCCAGTACAGGAAGGCCCACACCGCCAGCACGCCGGCCAAAGCGACGCCGGCCCCGACGTTGTCCTGCATGAACCAGCGCGCGCGCTCAAGCGCGGTCGGCGCGGCGACCACGCCTTTGGGAAACGCCAGCACGATCGTCAGGCCGTGCTGCGGCGGCAGCCGGCCCGTCGTCTCGTACTCGGCGCCGCCGTCGACGACGCGAGCGTGGTAGCGGTCGCCGCGCGCGCCGAACGGACCCGTGTACGCCTCCGCGGACAACTGCGCGGCCGGCACCGGTTGCGGCAGCGTCACGCGCGCACGCGCGCGCTCGATCGCGAAGGTCCAGCCGTTGCCCGTGACGTTCCAGTACAGCTCGTCGTGGGCGGCGAAAAAGCCGAGCTGGCGCGCGGTGCGGTACTCGATCTCGTAGCGGTGCTCGCCGCGGTCGAGCAGCACGTCGGCGCGGCCGATGCGGACGCGCACGCCGTTGGACAAAGCCTCGAGCGCGTACGGCTCGGGTGCGCCATTGCGGCGAACCGCGACCACTTCGAACGGCACACGCACCGCGTTGCCGGCACGGTCGGTGTACGCGGTCGGGAAGTCGCGCAGGATGCCGCGCTTGATGCTTGCGCCTTCGGCCTGCACGACGATCGTCTCGGTCACCGCGAGCGCGCCGTGGCGCGCGATCGCGATGTCGGCGGCGAAGTCGGCGATCTTCTCCTCGCCCGCAGCAGCGAAGCAGGCGAGCGCGAGCAGCGCGCCAAGGATCCGTCGCAGCGTGGGTCGCGTCACAACCGCACCTCGACGGCGCCGCGATCTTCGGTCTCGAAGACAGCCGCCGGCTTGAATGCGAACAGTCGGGCCACGATCAGGTCGGGAAAGGTCTGCAGCCTCGTCACGTACTGCTTGACCGCGCCGTTGTAGAAACGGCGCGCGAACTGCAGGCTGTCCTCGATCTCGACCAGCTTGTCCGCCAGATCACGGAAGTTGGCGTCGGCCCTCAGTTGCGGATAGTTTTCCTGCAACAGCAGCAGGCGGGCCAGCGCGCCGCCGAGCTGCGCCTCGGCCTGCAGGCGCTCGGCGTGAGTGCCGCGGGTGCGGTCGCGCGCGGCCTGCTGCGCGGCCTGCGCACGCAGCGCGACCACGGCCTCGAGCGTGGCGCGCTCGTAGGCGGCGTAGGCGCGCACGACCTCGACCAGCCGCGGCACCAGATCCGCACGGCGCTTCAGTTGCACGTCGATGTCGGCGTAGCCCTGCGCGACCAGGTTGCGGTCGGCGATCAGCCGGTTGAAGATCCAGACGCCGTAGGCCACCAGCGCCGCGGGCAGCAGCCACCACCAGACCACGGTCTTCCTCCCCGTTCCTGCGCGCGGCATCGTACGCAGGCGGCGGCTGCGGCACAATGCGGGCGTACCGATTCACCACGATGACTCTCCCTGCCGCACCGTCGGTCTGCGGTTCATTCCGCGCGTAGCCCCGGCCCGCCGCCGCGCCAGCGCCTGCGCTCACCGGGCAGGTCCGGCAGGGAGAGAGGACAACGACCGATGAAACCGATCGAGTTCTACTTCGACTTTTCTTCGCCGTATGCCTATCTCGCCTCCGAGCAGATCGAGCCACTCGTCGCGAAGTACGGCCGCACGGTCGCGTTCAAGCCGATCCTGCTCGGCGCAATCTTCAAGGTCACGGGCGGCGCGCCGCTGACGGAAGCCTTCCCGGCCAAGGCGAGCTACTCGAAGCACGACTTCGAGCGCAGCGCGCGCTTCGCCGGCATCAAGTTCAAGTACCCGAGCCAGTTTCCGATCGCCACCGTCGCGGCGGCGCGCGCGGTGCTGTGGCTGCAATCGCAGGGCTCGGCCAAGGCGCCGCTATTCGTGCACAAGGTGTTCCGTGCGTATTTCGCCGCGGACCGCAACATCAACGACCCGGCCGTGCTCGCCGCGATCGCCGACGAACTGGGCATCGACAAAGCCGCACTCGCCGCCGGCGTGCAGGAGCCGGCGGTCAAGGACAAGCTCAAGGCGCTCGTCGACGAGGCGATCGCGCGCGGCGTGTTCGGCGCGCCGACGATCTTCGTCGACGGCGAGATGTTCTGGGGCAACGACCGCCTGCCGCAGATCGAACGCTGGCTGGCCTACGGGCCGTTCTGATGAAACCTTCAACGCATCCGCCGCTTTGAGCACACTGCCGTATTGGTACCTGGCGATCGCCATCGTCGCGGAGGTGATCGGCACCTCCGCGCTGAAGGCGGCGGCGGGTTTCACGCGGCCGCTGCCGTCGCTGGTGGTGGCCGTCGGCTATGCCGCAGCCTTCTACTTCCTGTCGCTCGCGTTGAAGTCCATACCGGTCGGTGTGGCCTATGCGATCTGGTCGGGTGTCGGCGTGGCGCTGATCACGCTGATCGGATGGTTCGTTTTCAGGCAGCGTCTGGATGCGGCGGCGCTGGCCGGAATCGCCCTGATCGTCGCGGGCGTGGTGGTGATCCAGCTGTTTTCCCGTGCGCAGGCGTGAGCGGGCTGGCGATCGACCGACACGAGCGCGACCCGGGAGTGATGCAGATGTCCGACGACGGCAACGCCGCGCACCGGGTCCGGCTCGGCAAAGTCTTCGACGTCGCGCCGGGCGCGCACGAGCCGATCGCCGATCTGGCCGCCGCCGCCGGGGCGCAACTGCACCCGCGGCCGCGCGTGCGCCGCCGCTGGGCGGCCTGGCTGGCGCTGTTTGCCGCGATTGCCGCCGGCGCCGCCGGCACCGTGGCGCTGTCGGCCAGCGACGGCCTGCAGCGCCTCGGCCCCGTGCTGGCGATGGCGGGCTGCTATCTGGTCTGCTTCGTCGCGCTGACGCGCGCCTTGAAGGTCATCCCGATCGGCACCGCGTACGCCGTGTGGTCCGGTCTGGGAATCGCGCTGGTCGCGGCGCTCGGCTGGGGCGTCTTCGGGCAGCGTCTGAACGCGGGCCAGCTGGTCGGCGTGGCGTTGATCCTCGCCGGCGTCGTGCTGATCCAGCGCTGGTCCCGCGCTGTCGTCGCCGGCGAAGGCGGTGGACCATGAAGACTCAATTCGCGCACCTGGCGCCGCCTCGCGTCTACAGCGCCGCAGCCAGCGGCGACTGCCACAAGGTGAAGCTCGCGCTCGCACTGCTGCGCATCCCGTACCGCTGGCACGAAGTCGACATCATGAAGGGCGAGACGCGCACGCCGGAATTCCTGGCGAAGAATCCGAACGGCAAGGTGCCGCTGCTGCAGATCGACGATCACACGTGGCTCGCGGAATCGAACGCGATCCTGTGGCTGCCTGGCGGACGGCACCGAGCTGTGGCCGGACGACCGGCTGGCGCGCGCGCAGGCGCTGCAGTGGATGTTCTTCGAGCAGTGCAGCCACGAGCCGTACATCGCGGTCGCGCGCTTCATTCGCCTGTTCTTGAAGCAGCCCGACGATCCGCGCCTGCCCGAACTGCAGCAGCGCGCCGATCGCGCGCTCGGCGTCAATGGAAGGCCCCCTCGTGCGCAACGCCTTCTTCGTCGCCGGCCGGCTGACGATCGCCGACCTCGCGTTGTTCGCGTACACACACTGCGCCGAAGACGCCGGCTTCGATCTGGCGAAGTACCCGGCGGTGCGCGCGTGGATCGACCGCTGCCTGGCGCAGCCGGGCGTAACCGCGATGCCCGCGCCTTGAGCCCCCGATGAAAGACACGCGTCCGCGCATCCCCGCCTGGGTCGACGGCCACCTGCCGACCTTCACGCGAACGTACCGCTCAAGCCGCGTCTATCGCGCGCTCACGTGGATCATGCTCGCGCTGCTGCCGGTCGCGGTGGGGCTGGCCGCGTTCATCCAGTGGCAGCCGCACCGCTAGGACCCGCGCAAGCAGGCCGCGAACGCGATCACCTTGCTCGTGACCGAAACCTGCCCGTTCTGCCGCGAGCCGGAACGGACGTTGACCGCGGCGGGCAGCCCGTACCGGCGTGTCGACGTCGAAAAGGACGAAAAAGGCGAATGGGCGTTGTACGCAGGGCGTGCGCGCGGCGTGCCGGTCACCGCGATCGGCGGCGAGGTCGTGCACGGCCTGCGCACGCGCGAGCTGCGCGCGAAGCTCACTGCCGCCGGCCTCGACACGTCGCGGCTTGCGTTCGCACGAGAAACCGACGGCGCGTTTTCGCCCGCGCGCCGCTAAGCGGCGGTGGCCGGAGGACTCCGAAGGTGTGAATCTTTCTGCTGCGCGGCCCGCTGGCGTCGTTGCGCGCTGCTCGGGCCTCGCCTATCTACTTGATATGTCTCGGCCCTGCGGCTGCGTGCGCCTAGCCAGCGGCCCGCTCGCGACGA
>JBBIJJ010000228.1:0-5662 GCA_037446035.1 Burkholderiales bacterium | reverse complement strand
GGACCTTCGGTTCGAAATGACAAGGGACTTCGGTTCGAAATGACGAGAAGCGACCGCTCGGAATGTGACGGCACGCGCGCGATGCCGAGCGGAGCATTCAATCCCGCTCCTGCTTCTTCACTTTCGTCGGCCGCTTCCAGTGCTCGATCGTCTGCTGCCTGGCGCGGGCGACGGTGAGTTTGCCGGCGGGCACCTGCTTGCTGACGGTCGAGCCGGCGCCGACCGTCGCCCCTACGCCGATCGTGATCGGTGCCACCAGCACGCTGTTGGAGCCCGTGTGCACGTCGTCGCCGATCACGGTCTTGTGCTTGTTGGCGCCGTCGTAGTTGGCGACGATCGTGCCGGCGCCGATGTTGCAGCGGGCGCCGACCTCGGCGTCGCCGACGTAGGCGAGGTGGTTCGCCTTCGAGCCATGGCCGAGTGTGGAGTTCTTCACCTCGACGAAGTTGCCGATGTGCACCTCGTCGGCGAGCACGACGTCGGGGCGCGTGCGCGCGAACGGGCCGATGCGCGCGTGCGCGCCGATCTTCGCGCGCTCCAGATAGCAGAAGCCGAGCACCTCAGTGCCGGCGCCGACCGTGACGTCGCGCAGCACGTTGTGCGGGCCGATGGTCACGCCGTCGGCCAGCTCCACGCGCCCCTCGAAGACGCAGCCGACGTCGATGAACACGTCGGCGCCGACCGTCAGTTCGCCGCGCACGTCGATGCGCGCCGGATCGGCCAGCGTGGCACCGGCCTCCATCAGGCGCTCCGCGGTGCGCCGCTGCGCAATGCGCTCCAGCGCAGCGAGCTGGGACTTGCTGTTGACGCCGAGCGTCTCCTCGGCCTCTTCGGCGACGACGGCGTCGACCGTGACGCCCTCGCGCACGGCCTGCGCGATCACGTCGGTCAGGTAGTACTCGCGCTGCGCATTGTCGTTTGAAAGCGCGGCGAGCCAGCGCTTCAGCCGCGCGGTCGGCGCGACCAGGATGCCGGTGTTGACCTCGTCGATGCGACGCTCCTCGTCGCTCGCGTCCTTCTGCTCGACGATCTTCAGCACGTTGCCGTGCCAGTCGCGGACCACGCGGCCGTAGCCGTCCGGGTCGCGCAGCCGCACCGTCAGCAGGCCCACGTGGTCGGCCGCGGCCCGCATCAGCCGCGCCAGCGTGGCCGGCCGCACCAGCGGCACGTCGCCGTACAGCACGAGCGTGGGCGCGGTGTCGTCGAGCCAGTCGGCCGCCTGCCGCACGGCGTGGCCGGTGCCGAGCTGCGTTTCCTGCAGCACCCAATGCAGGTCGGTGCGGTCGGAGAACGCCTGGCGCACCTGCTCGGCGCCGTGGCCGATCACGACTGCGATGCGCGCCACGCCGCCGCACGCCCGGTCGGCCGCCTGCGCCGCGTCGATCACGTGCGCTAGCATCGGCTTGCCTGCGAGCGGATGCAGGACCTTGGGCAGCGCCGAGCGCATTCGCTTGCCCTGGCCCGCAGCCAGGATGACGACGTTCATCGCGGCGGAAAGGAGGTCGGATGAAGGCGCAGCATCGTAGCACCGGGTTCGCGTCGCACCGGCTCGGCGCGCTCGGCCGGCACGCGCGCGCGTTCGTCGTCGCGAGCGCGGCATGGCTGCTGGCGGCGTGCTCGTCGATCCAGCTCGGCTACAACAACGCCGACACGCTGCTGCTGTATTCGCTCGACAGCTACTTCGATCTGGACGACGCGCAGGAAGCGCTGGCGCGTGCCCGCACCCGCGCGCTGCTCGACTGGCATCGCGCGACCCAATTGCGCGGCTACGCCGAGCTGATCGAAGGGGCGCGCGCGAAGCTGGCCGGACCGGTCACTGCGGCCGACGTGCTCGCCCTGCAGAACGACCTCTACGCGCGACTCGCCGTGCTTGGCGAACGCGCCGCGCCCGACCTCGCGGCGCTCGCGCTGACGCTGGCGCCGGCGCAGCTCGAGCGCTTTGCGGGCAAGCTCGCGCAGGACACGTCGAAGGCGCGGCGCGAGCTGGTGCGCTTCGCCGGACGCGAATCGACCGCCGAGCGCGTCAAGCGCTACATCGATCGCGCCGAGTCGTGGCTCGGCGGGCTGCAGCCGCGACAGCGCGAGATGATCCGCGAGGCGATCGCGGGGCGGCCGAGCGACCAGCGGTTCTGGATGGACGAACGCGAGCAACGGCAGCGGAACCTGCTCGCGGTGCTCGCGCGGATCCAGCGCGAACGTCCCGACGAAACCACGGCGGCGCAGTGGGTGCGCGAGTACTTCGCGCGGCTCGCGCGGCCGGCCGAACGCGAGCGCGCCGAGCGCCTGATCGCGCTGCGCCAGGCCGAGGCCGAGCTGATCGCGCGGCTCGTCAACAGCGCTTCCGACGAGCAGCGCGCCACGCTGCTGCGCAAGCTGCGCGGCTATGCGCAGGACTTCACCGTGCTGGCCGCCTCGGGCGCGCGCGGGTAGCGGGCTCGCACGTCCGCTCGTCGCCTTGGCGCCGGGCCTGCCCCGGACTTGATCCGTGGTCGGGCAGCGATTGACACCGCGACCGAACTCGGGATGCCGTCACACTTGGATCCCGGCCTCCGCCCGGATGGCGATGGTCGCGCCGCCGTGGGCCGACCAAGCCGGATTCCTCACCACAGCGACACAGCGGCACGGAGAGAGGCGAGAAATCAAGTCCTTGCCCGCATTCCCCGCCTGCCACGCTGGGCGAACGAGCCCGTTCGCACAACGGTTTCCTCTGTGTCTCTGTGGTTCGAATGAGCCTTTCTGGATCAAGCGCGCTGCCCCCCGTGTTTGTGCGCGGCGTGATGCGCGCGGTTGCCCGCCGTCGGCGCGAGCGAGCCGGCGACCATGCCGACCGCGGCGAGCAGGAAGCCGCCGAGCACCGACGGGAACGCCTCGCCCAGCGGCGTGAAGTCGAGCAGCGCCCAGGTCGACATGCCGAGCACGATCGACCAGATCGCGCCCTGCCGGGTCGCGCGCTTCCAGTACAGCCCGCATACGAGCGGCCAGAATGCGCCGACGACCGGGAACTGGTAGGCCTTGGCGACCAGCTCGTAGATCGGCGTGCCCTCCATGCGGATGCTGTAGCCGAGCACGATGCAGGTGAAGACGAACACGGTGATGCGCATGTAGCGCAGCGACTGCCGGTCGTTCATGTTCACGAAGTTCTTCAGCACGTTCTCGACGAAGGTCGTCGACGGTGCCAGCAGCGTGGCCGACGCGGTCGACATGATCGCCGAGAGCAATGCGCCGAAGAAGAACACCTGCAGCCAGACCGGCATGTGCTCCATCACGAGCGTGGGCAGCACCTTCTGCGAATCCTCCTTCAGCAGCGCCGACGCCGCCTCCGGCATGACCAGGAAGGCCGACAGCCCGATGAACATCGGCACACCGGCGAACAGCAGGTACGCGATGCCGCCGATGATCGGGCCCTTGACGGCGGTGTCGGCATCCTTCGCCGACATCACGCGCTGGAACACGTCCTGCTGCGGGATCGAGCCGATCATGATCGTGATGGCCGCGCCGAGCCAGAACAGCCACGCGTGCGCGCTCGCCTCCGGGAAGAACCTGAACATGTCGCGCTCGGCCGCGTAGGCGACCACGTTGCCCGCGCCGCCGGCCAGATCCGCCGCGAAGACCGCGATCAGCGCGAGCCCGATCACGATGATGATCATCTGGAAAAAGTCGGTCAGCGCGACCGACCACATGCCGCCGAACAGCGTGTAGACGAGCACGACCACGGTGCCGAGGATCATCCCGGTCGCCACGCTGATCGCGCCGGCCGACAGCAGATGGAACACGAGCCCGAGCGCGGTGATCTGCGCGGCGACCCAGCCCAGATACGAGATCAGGATCACGATCGCGCTGAAGATCTCCACCCCCTTGCCGTAGCGCTGGCGGTAAAAATCGCCGATGGTCAGCAGGTTCATCCTGTACAGCCGGCGCGCGAAGAACAGGCCGACGAAAACCAGGCACAGGCTCGCACCGAACGGGTCTTCAACGGTCTTCGACAGGCCGCCCTCGACGAACTTGGACGGAATGCCGAGCACCGTTTCCGAGCCGAACCAGGTCGCGAAGGTCGTGGCGATGATGATGTACAGCGGCAGCGATCGGCCCGCGATCGCGTAATCCGCCGTGTTCTTCACGCGCGAGGCGGCGTACAGACCGATCGCGATCGACGCCAGCAGGTACAGGACCACGAAGAAGATCAGCGTCATGGCGTCGGCCCGGTGCGGAAAGTGGCGGCGATTATAGGAACGGGGCCGCCGCGCCGCGCTGCCGATCGCTGTCGCCGGGTTTCAACGTTGGCGCGAGTGTCCCGCGCGCGCAACGGCACGATCAGCCGCGCCGCCGCCAGACCATCCAGCGCTCGCGGCCGGCGAACACGGCCATCGACTCGCTCGCCGGGATCGCCTGGTCCTCCGTGCAATCGAACGCCGGCGCGAGCAGCGCGTCGAGTTCGGCGCGCGTCATCGGAAACGGCGGCCCACGCCGGGGTTCCGGCGGCGCGGGATCGACGAAGAAGAAACCGGCGAGCCGACCGTCCGGCTGCAGCAACTGCGCGCAGCGCGCCGCGTACGCGGGCCAAAGGCGCGGCGGCAGCGCGCACAGGAAAGCGCGCTCGTAGATCGCATCGAACGGTGAGTGGCCGCAAGCGAAGAAGTCCGCGTGGCGCAACACGCGGCCGGCGACGTCGGCGGGCAGCACCGCGCGCGCCCGCGCCAGCGCCGCCTCGGCGATGTCGATCGACAGCACGGCGAACCCGGCGGCGTCGAGCAATGCCGCCTCGTACGCGCTGCCGCACCCCGGAATCAGCACGTGCGCCCCGGAGGCCAGCGGCGTGCGCGCGAGCCAGCGCGCCAGCGCGGGCGGCGCCGCGCCCTGGTCCCATGGCGTGAAGTTCGCGGCGAAACGCTCATCCCAGAACGCCGCCTGTGAAGGGTCGCGGCTGCTGAATTCGCTCATGCTTACGGATCGACGACAAAATAGATGAGCGTTTGAACCCGGATCCGGCAGTCCACCCGTGCAGATGTGTGCAAGCGCGTTGCGCTACCAGGTTTGCAACGTCGACCTCGCTTACCCGTCGGATGATGAGTCCGCGACCGGTCGGGTTGCCCCGCCCCAGCGGCAGGCCGGACCTCGGAATGCATGCCTCCGACAAGCCAAGCCCTGACGGTAACATCCTGAGCCCCCGCTTCGTCATCCGCAGCACCGGCGGTGTCATCCCGAGCACCGACTCCTCATCCCGACCCCGACTCCTCATTTCGACCCCGACTTCGTCATCCCGACCCCGACTTCGTCATCCCTACCCCGACTTCGTCATCCCGAGCGAATGCGAGGGATCTCGGCGCGGCGAGCGGACGAGATTCCTCGCCTTCGGCTCGGAATGACGAGGCGCTTCGGCTCGGAATGTCGAGGACCTTCGGCTCGGATCGACGAGGGACCTCGGCTCGGAGTGACGGGGGACCCCGGCTCGGATTGGCGACGGACCTCGAGCGGAATGGCGAGCAACCTCGGCGGGGAATGACGAGGGACTACGGCTTCGAATGAGCCTAGGCGGCGGATCGGACGGGCGACCGGCAGGCGACTGCCGGATGTTTTAGCCTAGAAACGGCACTTAAAGTCGGTGAAGTACCGAGAAACGTATTCGCGCCAGAGGCTTGTAGTGCCCACGACCATCACCCGTTTG
>JBBIJJ010000227.1:0-5673 GCA_037446035.1 Burkholderiales bacterium | reverse complement strand
TGCCGCTTATGCGAACGCCGAGAGCGCGGGTCGGGCCTTGGCCTACGAGGAAGCGATCGACGCGGCGCGCGCCTGGCTGCACGCCGCGGGCTGATCTCGGCGGGCGCCGGGGCTCAGAAGGTGTGAATCTTTCTGCTGCGCGGCCCGCTGGCGTCGTTGCGCGCTGCTCGGGCCTCGCCTATCTACTTGATATGTCTCGGCCCTGCGGCTGCGTGCGCCTAGCCAGCGGCCCGCTCGCGACGAAATCTTCACACCTTCTCACTCGACCATGATGGTCGGATCGAGCACGATCCGTCGCGCACCGTCGCGCGCGTTGATCGTGTAAGCGTAGAAACCCGATCTGACGTCACGCGCGATGCGGCAGGTCGCTTCGAGGCGGTCCTGGCTCGTCTCGCACTTGAACAGCTGGTTCTGGCTGGTGTCGGGCGCAGGCAGGTTGCGCTGTCCCTCCTTCGGCCCGGTCTTGACCATGCCGTCGATGACGATGCCGCGCTCGTCGAAGCGCACGGTGCCGGTCGGCGGCAGCCGCCAGGTGATCGTCGCTTCCTTGCCCGGTTCGCGGGCGACGACGATCGGCTCCTGGTTGACGACCAGATAGCCGGCGGCAGAGACGACCACCTGCGGACGGGTCGGATCCGGCACCCTGAACTTGAACTGCGCGCAGCCGCCGAGCACGAGCACGCAAGCGGCAGAAGCCAGTACGAGCTTTTTCATCCTTCTTCCTCCTCGTGATTGACATACGCCGCGCTGCCTCGAGCAAGGACTGCGCCCGGCGTGCGGTACGGCGGCCCGCGCGCAGCATGGTACGCGACGCTGCGTGCGGCGCACGTCCCTCGGACCCGTGAGCGGCCGGGACGCGCTCGCACCGTCGGCCGCCCGCCGCCGAGGCAAAACCGGGTGGCACGAATAGCCCGGCCGAATCGCCGCCGAACCGCAATCACGCGCGACGAAACGCCGAAAAGCCGGAATGAAGTGCAAAACGAGCCTGTGTCGTGACGAAACCGCGTCTGCAGCTCGCGCCGCGATTTGCGCAGTCCATCGCAATCCGCTCGCGCCGCCGGGTGCGTCTGCCTACAGTTCGCTCATCGCAACGAAGCAACGTGAACGAAACGACCGGACCATGAAAACGAACTTCGCCACCCCGACCCAAGCCCGCTTCGCCGCCTTTGTCCTGGCGCTCGTCACCAGCACTGCCGTGCTCGGCGCGACGGTCTTCGCGATGCAGCCCCGCTACGAGGGCGCCAGCCCACAACTGATCGCGCTCGAGCGCGTGGTGGTCAGCGCCCCGGCAGTGAACTGAACGCCGGCGCCGCCCGGCGCAGCGACCGGTCCTGCTGCGCCGCGCGCGCGGCAAGCCAACCCAGAGCCCGGCTTCGGCCGGGCTTTGTTTTGCGCGTCGCCCGGCGTAAGGTGCGGGCTCGACCCGGAGGAAAATCGCAATGGCGCCGACCGACATCCACCTGAAGCTCGACCGCATCAAAGGCGAATCGACTTCCGCCCGCCACAAGGACGAGATCGTCGTCGAGCGCTGGGCGTGGGGCGCGGCGAATCCGGCCCCGGCCGCAACGGGCGGGGGCGGCGGTGCGGGCAGGGCGACGTTCTCCGATCTGACCTTCACGCACCGCGCCGAGCGCGTGTCGCCGGCGCTGTGGGAGGCTTGCGCAACCGGGCGGCACGTTCGTGATGCCGTGCTCAGCGCGGCGTGCGGCCGGACTGACGCGCGGGACCCCATCACATCGGGCTTGTCGACGTGATCGTGACCCCGGTCGTGCCGCTTGCGCACACCGTCGATGCGCAGCCGCCGGCCGAAACCTCGGGTGCCGTTTGCGTCGAGATCGAATACGGCGACCGGCCACAGAAGGCCGGCGGTTCGCTCGCCGCCCCCGTCGAGTTCAAGTTCGCGCTGAAGAAAGGAAGGACGTCACGTCGAGCATTACGAATCCTCGTGACACGTGCCAACCGCGCAGCGTCCGCGCCGATCACCGGGCGTCAGTCCGAGTCAAGCCAACCCCCTCGTCCATCCGAGCCAACGGCCTCTCGTCATTCCGAGCCAACCGCCTCTCGTCATTCCGAGCCGACCGCCTCTCGTCATTCCGAGCCGAAGGCGAGGAATCTCCCCCGCGCACAACGCCGAGATCCCTCGCGCTGCTCGGGATGACGGAACCAGCGCCCGCCAGGGCGAAACGAACTCGCACGGTGGCGGCGCCAGGAGATTGGGCCATCCTCAATAAGCGCGGGCGGATACGCTGCTATAACGCCGGCACCCGCTAACGCCTTCACACGAGGTCCAAAACATGCAGGCTGCTTACTACGATCGCATCGGCGCCGCGCGCGACGTGCTGCGCCTCGGCGAATTGCCGACGCCCGAGCCGGGCGCCGGCGAGGTACGGGTGAAGCTCGCGACCTCGGGCGTCAATCCGTCGGACGTGAAGACCCGCGCCGGGCTGCGCACTCCGACACTGCCGTTTGCGAAGATCATCCCGCACAGCGACGGCGCGGGCGTCATCGACGCAGTCGGTCCAGGCGTGCCGGCGTCGCGCATCGGCGAACGCGTGTGGACCTGGAACGCGGCGTGGAAGCGTGCCTTCGGCACCGCCGCGCAGTACGTCGCGCTGCCTTCGCATCAGGCGGTGCGACTGCCCGACGGTGTCGACTTCGACGTCGGCGCCGGCCTCGGCATTCCGGCGCTCACCGCGCTGCACGCGGTACGCATGGACGGCGGCGTGGCGGGCAAGTCGGTGCTGGTGACCGGCGGCGCCGGTGCGGTCGGGCACTACGCGGTGCAGATGGCGCGGTTGCTCGGCGCGCGGCAGGTCATCGCCACGGTCAGCAGTCCGCAGAAAGGCGCGCTTGCGGAAAGCGCCGGCGCCGACCTCGTCATCGACTATCGCGGCGACGATGTCGGCACGCGCGTGCGCGAAGCGACCGACGGCGAGGGTGTGGACCGCGTGATCGAGGTCGACTTCGCCACCAATGTCGCCGAGTCGATCGGCGTGGTCAAACCCGAGGGCGACATCGTCGTCTACGGCAGCAGCAAGCCGGAGATCGCGGTGCCGTTCTTCCCGGCGATCGTGAAAAACGTGCGCGTGCGCTTCTTCATCGTCTACAACCTCGCCCCCGTCGACCGTGTCGCGGCGATCGCGCAACTGACGCGCTGGCTGGAGCAGGGCAGCCTGCAGCACAACATCGCAGCGCGGCTGCCGCTCGCGGCGATCGCCGAGGCGCACGAACTGGTCGAAGGCGGGCGGGCCATTGGCAACGTGGTGCTCGACATCGCGTGAGCGCGCGTGCCGGCCGAGCGGCGCGGCTACTTCTTGCCGAGGCCCATCTGCCGGGCGACGTCCGTATAGATGCGCACCTTGTCCCGCATGAACGCGTCCATCTGGTCGACGCCGACGCTGATCAGCTCGAAGCCGCTTCTTGCCGCCAGTTCCTTCATCTCGGGATCGTCGTTCAGCGCCGCCCACAGCGCCGAGATGCGCTTGCGCAGCTCGGGCGGGGTGGATCTCGGCATGCCGATGCCGCGATACGCGCCGTCGACCCATTCGACGCCCAGCTCCTTGAACGTCGGCACGTCCGGCAGCAGCGGGTGGCGCTTGTCCATCGCCACCGCCAGCGCGCGCACGCGGCCCTTGTTGTTGACCGCGAACGCGGTGTAGGTCATCGCACCGTCGACGTGCCCGGCCAGCACCGAGGTCGTCATCTCGCCCGTACCTTTGAACGGGATGTACGTGGTCTTGATGCCGAACGCGGCGTTCAGCCGCTCGTGCGCAGCGTGATTGGCCGAGTTCAGCCCCGAGCCGCCGAGCGAAAGCTTGCCCGGGCTTTCCTTGGCCGCCTTGACGAAGTCGTGGAAACTCTTGATCGGGCTCGCTTCGCGCACGACCAGCGCATCCGGCGTGTAGTGAAACCAGAACACCGGCACGATGTCCTCGGTCTTGTACTGCACCTGGCCCTCGAGCGGCTGGAACACGATGTGCGGCAAATTGATGCCGACGATGTTGTAGCCGTCGCCCGGGAGCTGGTTCATCTGTGCCCACATCAGGCCACCGCCCGCGCCCGGCTTGTACTGGATGATCGTCTCGATCGCCGGGCACTTCTTCTTCAGCACCGTCTGCTGATGGCGCGCCGACAGGTCGGACTCGCCGCCCGGGGTGAAAGCCTGCCAGTAGAGAATGTTCTTTTCGGGACAGGTCTGCGCCGCAACCGCCGACGCGAGGCCCAGCAACAGCACTGCGAGCGTTCGTTTCATCGTTCGTCTCCTCTGTGACCATGCGGTGTTGCTCATCCACGTGACGCGCGGCAAACGCCCGGCGTCCGCATACTGCGCCGACGTCCTTCCGCGAACACCCTCGTCATTCCGAGCCGCAGGCGAGGAATCTCTGCTGCTCGCATCGCCGGGATCCCTCGCGCCGCGCGGGATGACCGCAATGGCGCCCGCGAGGGCGCAACGCGTTCGCCGGGTGGCGGTGTCACGAGGTTGGTCGAGCTTCATAAAGATAAGCGTGGCGCGGCCGCAAAGGCTTATCCGGCGACGCGTTCGCACACCGCGCGCGTGACCTCGGCGGTCGTGGCCGTGTCGCCCGGATCGCGCGTATGCAGTTTCGGCTCGGCCGTCACCGCTTCGATCGCGCGCATCAGCTTCGCTGCCGCGGCGGACTCGCCGAGGTGCTCGAGCATGAGCACGGCGGACCAGAACGTGCCGATCGGATTCGCCCACCCCCGGCCCATGATGTCGAAGGCCGAGCCGTGAATCGGCTCGAACATCGACGGATAACGGCGCTCGGGGTCGATGTTGCCGGTCGGCGCGATGCCGAGGCTGCCCGCGAGCGCGGCCGCCAGATCGCTCAGGATGTCGGCGTGCAGGTTGGTCGCGACGATGGTGTCGAGCGAAGCCGGTCGGTTGACCATGCGTGCGGCGGCGGCGTCGACGAGTTCCTTGTCCCAGGTCACGTCCGGAAACTCGCGCGCGACCTGCGCGGCGATCTCGTCCCACATCACCATCGCGTGCCGCTGCGCGTTGGACTTGGTGAGCACCGTCAGCTTCCTGCGCGGCCGCGAGCGCGCGAGCGCAAAGGCGAAGCGCATGATCCGCGCCACGCCCGCGCGGGTCATCATGGTGACGTCGGTCGCCGCCTCGAGCGGATGACCGCGATGCACGCGGCCGCCGACGCCGGCGTATTCGCCCTCGGTGTTCTCGCGCACGATCACCCAGTCCAGATCGCCCGGTGCGCAGCGCTTCAGCGGCGACTCGATGCCGGGCAAAATGCGCGTCGGCCGCACGTTCGCGTATTGGTCAAAGCCCTGACAGATCGCCAGCCGCAGGGCCCACAGCGTCACGTGGTCGGGAATGGCCGGGATCGCCCGCGGAGCCGAACAGGATCGCATCCGTGCCGCGCAGCGCGTCGAGCCCGTCGACCGGCATCATCGCGCCGTGCCGGCGGTAGTAGTCGCCGCCCCAGTCGAACGCCGTGAATGCGATCCGCAGCGAGCCGTCCACGGCGGCGAGCGCTTCCAGCACCTGGCGCGCGGCCGGCACGACTTCCTTGCCGATGCCGTCGCCGGAAACCAGGGCGATCCGATAGGTCTTCATCCGCGTGCTCCGTCAGTGGGGCGCCACTGTACGATCCCCGCTCGGGAAAAACTCGCGCCGAAAGGCAATGCGCCGTTAAC
>JBBIJJ010000226.1:0-5719 GCA_037446035.1 Burkholderiales bacterium | reverse complement strand
ACGGCGGCTTGGTCGTTGCGATGCGCGATCTTCAAGGTCGGCTTCTTACCAGCCGTCTTGGCCTTACAGTCCTTCATGGCGGTTTCCTTCTGGGTTGCGGGTTTCAGCTTCAGCAAGCTCGATTCTCGCGAACTCGCTGCGGAAACCGCCGCCTTCAAGTTCCAACTACGTCTGGGACATCGCCCCGTATTGCGCGACAGCCCCGTGATCCGCGCAATCTCGCGCTCGCTCTTCTTGTCCCGGCGGCGCAGCCGCCGGATCCAGCCAATCTGATCCATGGTGATCACTCCTCGTTCTCCGCTGCACAAAAATGCAGCAGGGTAGGTTGAACACCTGGCTCAGTTTTCGGTCGGCACTACCTCCGAAACTGGCTCAATTTTCGGTCGGCGCCAACAGTCTACGTTCCGATTCCTCTGCAGTTCCGGATGGTCTCATCGGATACCTCCGGAACAGAGAATAGGACATTACTTATGCAGGCATCAATAATCAGGACGCCTGTTGCGCGTACTGCCAGCCCAGTTGCGCCAACGCTTTCGCGTTCGCACCCGCGTGCTTGGCGGTGTCGCTCGACGCCAGACCTTCCGTGTAGCGCTTGTACACGCCCTGCAGGATCGCGGCGATGCGGAACAGGTTGTAAGCGAGATAGAAGTTCCAGTGCTCGATGCCGGCGCGACCGGTGCGCTCGCAATAGCGGCGGATGTAGGCGGCTTCGCTCGGAATGCCGAGAGCGGCGAGATCGAGCCCCGCGATGCCGCGGAACGCCCCGGGCGAGATGTGCCAGCTCAGGCAGTGGTAGCTGAAGTCCGCCAGCGGATGGCCGAGCGTCGACAGCTCCCAGTCGAGGATTGCGACGATGCGCGGCGCGGCCAGGTCGAAGATCAGGTTGTCCATCCGGTAGTCGCCGTGCACGATCGCGGTCTCGTCGCCCGGCGGGATGTGCTGCGGCAGCCATTCGATCAGCCGGTTCATCGGCTCGATCTTCTCCGTTTCGCTCGCCAGGTACTGCTTGCTCCAGCGGCCGATCTGCCGCGCAAAGTAGTTGCCGGCCTTGCCGAAGTCCGCCAGCCCGGCGCGCTCGACGTCGACCGTGTGTAGGTGCGCGAGGATGCGGTTCATCTCGTCGTAGATCGCCGCGCGTTCGGCCGGGTTCGATTGCGGCAGCGACTGCTCCCAGAAGATGCGGCCGTCGACGTGCTCCATCACGAAAAACGCGCGGCCGATCACGCTTTCGTCCTCGCACAGCACGTGCACCTGCGGGACCGGTACGCCTTGCGCGCGCAGCGCGCGCATCACGCGAAACTCCCGTTCGATCGCGTGCGCCGATGGCAGCAGCTTGGCGACCGGCCCCGGCTTGCTGCGCATCACGTACTTCGCCGAAGGCGTGGTCAGCAGATAGGTCGGATTCGACTGCCCGCCCTGAAACTGCTTGACCTCGAGCGGCCCGGCGAAGCCTGGCAGATGCGCGGCGAGGTACGCCGCCAGCGGCTCGACCTCGAAGCGGTGGCGTTCGGTGACTTCTCCGAGTCGGTTCATGTCGGCTCCGCCGCGCCGCGCGCCCGCGTTGTCAGGTACTTTTGCAGCAGCTCTTCCATCGTGGCGAGCCGCGTGCCCATGCGCAGCGTATCGATCGGGCAGAAGTTGACGACGCGCACCACGCTCTTGGCCGGCGTGGGACCGACGTCGATCACGTTCAGGCAGCCGGCGTCCTGCGCCAGCCCGCCCAGGAAGGCGTGCTGTCCTGTCAGGAACCACGACAGCACGGCACGGTTGACGCCCCCGTGCGCGACCAGCAGCACCGTGTCCCACGCTTCGTCGGCCAGCAGCCGCTGCAGCGCCGGCAGCGCGCGGTCGAGCAGATCGCCGATCGTTTCGCCGCCGAGGAAGCGCGTAGCGCGCGGCACCGCGCCTTCGAAAGCGGCGAGGAAGGCATCGCGCAGCTCGTCGTCGCGGATCGCCGACAGCCGTCCTCCGCGGATTTCCTGCAGGTCCGGCCAGTGTTCGACCGGCGGATCGACTCGTGCTGCCGCGAGCACGTGCTGCGCGGTTTCGCGCGTTCGCCGCAACCCGCTCGTGACCACGCGGTCGATCGAAATGCCTCGCAACGCCTCGCCCATGGCACGCGCCTGCGCCACGCCCTGCGCAGTCAGCGGGACATCGTCGGGCGGGTAGGGGCGGCCCTCGACGTCGAAGTACTCGACCGAGCCGTGGCGCATCAGCAGCAGCCGGCGGCGCTCGACGTGCATCAGGACTCCTTGACCACGCCGCGCGTGACCAGCTGCGCGATTGCGCGGTCGTCGAAACCGATTTCTCGCAGCAGTGCGCGCGTGTGCGCGCCTGCCGCCGGTGCCGGGCGTGGCGCAAACTCGTGCGCGGTCATTTGTGCGAGCGGTCCGACGTGCGTCACGGCGGCGCGCTTGCGCACCCGTTTGCGCACCGCGAACTGCGGGTGCGCGAGCGCCTGGTTCGGCGTCAGCACCGGCGCGACGCAGGCGTCGACACGCCCGAAGATCGCGGTCCAGTGCGCGAGCGTTTGCGTGCGCAACCGCTCGGCCACGCGCTGCGCCGTGAACCGTGCCGCCTCCGACCCCGGTGCCTCGCCGAGCGACCAGTGATTCGATGCCAGTTCCGGCAGTCCGATCGCCTCGCAGAACGCCTGCCAGAACTTCAGTTCCAGCGCGCCAACCGCCAGCTCGCCGCCGTCTGCGGTCGTGTAGACGCGATAGCAGGGGGCCCCGCCGGTCAGCAGCGACTGCCCGGCGACCGGCACCGAACCGCCGTCGAGCTGCGCATGCGCAAAGAAGTGATGCGCGAGCAGTCCATCGGTCATCGCGACATCGACATAGCGGCCCTGCCCGGTGCGCTGCGCACCCAGCAGCGCGATCAGCAGCGTCGACAACGCGGACAGCGCGCCGCCGAGCAGGTCGCCGAGCTGCAGGTTCGGAATCGCCGGCTGTCCGTGGGCGCGGATCTGGTCGAGCACGCCGCTGGTGGCGAGGTAGTTGATGTCGTGCCCGGCCGCCTGCGCGAGCGGGCCGTTCTGTCCGTAGCCCGACAGCGAACAGACGACCAGCTTCGGGTTGCGCGCGTGCAGCACCTCCCAGCCGAGGTCCAGCCGCGCCATCACACCGGGGCGAAAGCCTTCGATCAGCGCATCGGCCGTGTCGGCGAGCTTCAGCAGCACGTCGCGCCCTGCAGCCGACTTCAGATCGATGCAAATCGAGCGCTTGCCGCGGTTGACGGCTTCGAAGATCGAGTTGACGCGCCCGCCGGCACCGTTGTCGACGAGCGGCGGGAATCCGCGCAGATAGTCGCCTTCGCCGGTGTCCTCCACCTTGATCACGTCGGCGCCGAAGTCCGCCAGATGCATCGTCGCCGCGGGGCCGGGCAGCAGCCGCGTCAGATCGAGGATGCGTACGCCCGCCAGGGGTGCGTGCAAGGAGCCGCTCATGCGATCGATTCCAGTTCGGCGGTCAGTTCGAGCCAGCGTTGTTCGAGCGCCTCGAGCTGCTGCGCGAGCTCGCCGCGCTGCTTGAGGGTGGCCGCGACTTCGTCCGCCTGGTCCGAATAATAGAAGTCCGGGTCGGCCAGGCGTGCATCGAGCTCGCGCAGCGCGTCCGAAACGCGCGCGATCTCGCCTTCCAGCTTCGCGAGCCTGGCCTGCAGCGGCTTGCGCGCGGCCGCCAGACGCTGGCGCTCCTGCGCTTGCTGCTTGCGCAGTTCTCGGCGACTCGGCGCCTCATCTTCGGCGGCGGTATCGGTGTGCTCGCGCCGGCTGGCGAGCACGAGCGCGGCGTAGTCGTCGAGGTCGCCGTCGAACGGCGCGAGCCGGCCGTCGTGCACGAGCCAGAGCTGGTCGACGGTGGCGCGCAGCAGATGGCGGTCGTGCGACACGAGCAGCAGGGCGCCGGCGAACGAAGACAGCGCGACCGTCAGCGCTTCGCGCGTGTCCATGTCGAGATGATTGGTCGGCTCGTCGAGCACCAGCAGGTTGGGACGCTGCCAGGCGAGCAGCGCGAGCGCGCAACGCGCCTTCTCGCCGCCCGACATCGGGCCGACGGGACTCGTGGCCAGCTCGCCGGAGAAGCGATACGCGCCGAGGAAGTTGCGCAGCTCCTGCTCGCGCGCGTCCGGCGCAAGCCGGCGCAGGTGCTGCAGCGGCGTTTCGTCGGGCCGCAGCTGATCGAGCTGGTGCTGGGCAAAGTAGCCGATCGCCAGCCCCGCGCCGCGCCGCAGCGCGCCGGCCGTCGGTGCGAGTTCGCCGGCGATGGCCTTGACCAGCGTCGACTTGCCGGCACCGTTGACGCCGAGGATGCCGATGCGGTCGCCCGCGCGCACCAGGAACTGCACGCCGTCGAGGATCGTCCGCTCGCCGCGATCGGCCGGATATGCGAGACGCAGGTTTTCGGCGTCGATCAGCCGTTCGGGCAGCTTGCGCGGCGCGAGGAACTCGAAACGCCACTGGCGTCGCGCGCGTACCGGCTCGACCGCCTGCAGTCGCTCGAGCATCTTGATCCGGCTCTGCGCCTGGCGCGCCTTGGTCGCCTTGGCGCGAAAGCGGTCGACGAAGCCTTGCAAGTGCGCGGCCGTGCGCTCGTAGGCCCGGGCGGCCGCGTCCTGCTGGCGTTGCTGTTCGATCCAGGCGGATTCGAACGCGCTGTAGTTGCCTGCGTAGCGCCGGATCGTGCCGTCGGCGACGTGCCAGGTCGTGGTCGTGCAACGGTCGAGAAACTCGCGGTCGTGCGAGATCAGCAGCACGGTGGCGGCCTGCCGTTTGAGCCAGGCTTCGAGCCAGATCACCGAGTCGAGGTCGAGGTGGTTGGTCGGCTCGTCGAGCAGCAGCAGGTCGGCGGGCCGCAGCAGCGCGCGCGCGAGTGCGAGCCGGTTGCGCCAGCCGCCGGAGAACTCCGCCACGCGGCGCTGCGCATCGCGCTCGGCAAACCCCAGCCCGTGCATCACCGCCTTGGCCTGCGCGCAAATCGCGCCTTCGTTCAGCTCCGCCAAGGCGGCGTGCGCATGCGCGAGCGCGAGGTCGTCGTGCCCGGCGAGCGCGGCCTGCAGCTCGGCGCGGGCCGCCATCAGCGGCACGTGGCCGGCCAGCACGTAGTCGAGCGCGGATGCATCGGCGGCCTCGATGTCCTGCGCGACGTGGGCGATACGCCGGGGCGGCGGTGCTTCGAGGCTGCCGACCTCGGGCCCCAGCTCACCCAGAATCGCGGCGAACAAGGACGACTTGCCGCAGCCGTTGGCGCCGATCAGCCCGATGCGCTCGCCGGGCGGCGCAATCAACGAGACGTTGCGATAAAGGACGCGCGCCCCGCGCGCCAGCGCGAGGTCGGTGAGGCGGAGCATAGAGGCAGGATGGAGGATTCTGGACTTACAAGGTGTGAATCTTTCTGCTGCGCGGCCCGCCGGCGTCGTTGCGCGCTGCTCGGGCCTCGCCTATTTACTTGATATGTCCCGGCCCTGCGGCGGCGTGCGCCTAGCCAGCGGCCCGCTCGCGACGAAATCTTCACGCCTTCTCAGGAATTGGCGGATCGCGAACACGCCGGGGCCGGTGCGTGTGGCAATCCGCTGCATCCTGAATCCTCGCGTCTAGGGCAGCTCCTCCTGGCGGACGAGGAACACCATGTCGTCGCCGGCGCTGGTCGTCAGCCAGGTCATCGGGATGTCCTTGAACTGTTGCTCGACCGCCGCACGCTCGCCGCCGACTTCGACGACG